>JAAERX010000078.1 GCA_024229935.1 Gammaproteobacteria bacterium
ACCCGAGCCACCACCCGGGTAGCTATCAGTGAATGCCCGCCCAGCGCAAAGAAGTCATCATGGATACCGATACGCTCTACGCCCAGAACCTCAGACCAGATAGCGACCAGTTGCATCTCTATCTTGGTTCGGGGTTCGACGTAGGCTTCACGCTCATCACGCATTAACGCCGGGGCCGGTAAGGCTTTTTTGTCCAGTTTGCCGTTTGGCGCAAGTGGCAACTCTTCAAGTATCACAAAGGCTGATGGCACCATGTATTCCGGCAACACTGTCTGTAACTCATGTCTGAGCAGCGATATTTCAAGCTGCATGGCTTCGGCCAACACCACATAAGCCACCAGATAATCGTCATGCATGACTACCGCACAACGCTCCACTCCCTCTATGGCCGTGGCCGCCGCCTCAACCTCGCCCGGCTCTATACGATGCCCGCGCACTTTTACCTGGTCATCCACACGCCCTATAAATACCAGCCGGCCATCCGGTAAATACCGGGCCTTATCACCTGTGCGGTAAAGCACTAACTCCGGATCAGCCGGGTCAGGTATAAATCGTTCCCTGGTTAACTCAGGTTGATTCCAGTAACCCTTGCTAACGTAACGACTGCGTATGGCAAGTTCACCACTGATACCTGCTGCAGAACCATCCTCATTCAGCAGCAATACTTCTGTGCCTGTCACCGGCAAACCTACCGGCACTACATTACCCGGCAGGCGGGCACCATGATCAGCAAAAAACTGCAGCGCCAGGGTCGACTCCGAGGGGCCCAGACCGTTTACAAATAATGCATCTTTAGCAGCTGTACGCCTGAATAACTCAAAATCTGTCGCTTGCGCCTCTTCGCCTCCAAGCACAACGAGTCGAATTGTCTGCGGTAATGCGACAGCTTCTGCACACATCAATCGAAACACTGTCGGAGTCGAGTGGAAGATTGAAATCTTGTCTGCCTGCACACTTGCAAGCAGGTCACTTTCTTCCTTAACGTCAAACAGGCTCAAACACGCGCCATTAAGCAAGGCAGCAAAGATATCCATGACGGCTGCATCAAAGCCATAACTTGATAACAACGTCAGGCGATCTTTACTGTTGATATGCAGCGCATTGGTATAGCTGCGTACGTGATGCAACACATTCCGGTGTGTCTGCATAACACCCTTGGGCGTTCCGGTAGAACCGGAGGTAAATAAAATATAAGCCAGATCATCAGGGGCAACAGATACTTCAGGCGCATCTTCCCGACCAGCTGCAGGTACAGCTACTACTGCAACGTTGCAATCATCCAGTACAGCGGCATAGTGCGGGTCACTGACAACCAGCTTAACCCCGGCATCCGCTATAACGGTCTGCAGTCTTGCCCTGGGTGCACCCGGATCAAGTGGCACATAGCTATAACCGGCTTTAAGAACACCCAGCAAAGCCGCCAGCATCGGAGCATCATGGCCCATCAACAAGCCCACTCTTTGTGCAGGCTGCTGGCTTTCACCCACAGCATCAATCAGCTGCCATGCCACTGCATTGGCACGTTGATCCAGTTCAGCATAGCTCCAGTTTTGACCCGATACCTGAACCGCCGGACTGGCACTGTATCTATCAACTGTGCTGGCAAAACTTTGCACCAGAGAGTTTTCTATAGTCTGTACAGAAAAAGAACCCGGTGCTGGCAAAGCAGACTGCTGAACATAGGGCTCCACCAACACAAACCCGGCAACTTTCTGCACAGGATTTGCTACCAGTTCTGTTAATACCCGGCTGTATTGTTCCAGCAGCAATTCAACCGTGTCATGTTCAAACAGATCGGTGTTGTATTCAAAGCCAGCCTGCAAACCGGCAGCACTCTCAACCAGGGCAACTGATAAATCAAACTTCGCTGTGCCCCGGTCTACGCTAAAGGGATTGACTGCGAGTCCCGCCAGTGACAAGCCAGAAGACGGCTCGTTGTGCAGGTTAAACATGACCTGCACCACCGGTGTGTGGGCTGTACTGCGTACCGGTTGCAGTACTTCAAGTAATTTCTCAAATGGCAACTCCTGGTGCTCATAAGCATCCAGTGTGGTCGTCCTGACCCTGCCCAGCAGTTCAGTAAAACCCGGGTTACCACTGATATCCGTGCGCAGGGCCAATGTATTCAGAAAGAAACCTATTAAGCCTTCCAGTTCGGTACGCCGACGCCCGGCTATAGGCGTGCCCACCACCAGGTCTTCTATACCCGTATGCCGGGCCAGTAATACTTTGAATGCAGCCAGCAACACCATGAACAAGCTGCACCCTTCGCGGCTAGCCAGTGCATGCAGGCCTTCAAGTAACTCCGGACTAAAGGTCTGGTTTATCCAGGCACCCCGGTAACGCTGTACCGGCGGGCGCGGATGATCCAGGGGTAATTCCAGTAACGGCGGTGCGTCTTTAAGCTGCTTCGACCAGTAGCTCACCTGCCGGTCCAGCTCAGCACCTGACAACCAGCTACGCTGCCAGACTGCATAATCAGCATACTGCACCGGTAAATCCGGCAGGCTGACTGCCTGACCCTGCACTTCTCCGTCATACAAAGCGGCCAGCTCTTTAAACAACACACCCATGGACCAGCCATCTGAAACAATATGGTGCATCACCAGCAGCAGGATGGCCTCATTATCAGCAAGCTGCAGTACATGCACTCGTAACAACGGGCCCGTGTGTAAATCAAACGGCTCACGTATAAGTTCAAGTAAACGACTTTGTACAGTTTCTGCAGCTACCCCATGCATATCATCCATACGCACCGGAACATGTAATTGCTGACTGATTAACTGAATAGGCTCACCCTCACGAACCGCAAACACCGTTCGTAATAACTCATGTCGACTAACAAGCGCATTAACAGCAAGCTGCAAACCATCTGTGTCTAGAGCACCCTGTAATTGTGCACTCCAGGGCAGGTTATAGGCATCACTTTCAGGTTCCAGCTGGTCAAGAAACCATAAGCGCTGCTGAGCCCATGACAGGGGCGGTAACTCCCCCGTGGCAGGCCTTGGCTGCAAGGGCACAGATTCATCGCTGAGTGGATTGGCCACCAGTAAGCTAGCCAACCCGGCTACCGTGGGCTGATTAAATAAA
>JAAERX010000079.1 GCA_024229935.1 Gammaproteobacteria bacterium
AAGCAAGAAAACTACCAAGAAGTCATCTAAAAAGAAGACTTCAAAGAAAAAGGTGAGCAAGAAAACTACCAAGAAGTCATCTAAAAAGAAGACTTCAAAGAAAAAGGTGAGCAAGAAAAAACCTGCTAAAAAGAAAGCAAGCAAGAAAAAAGTATCGAAGAAGAAAGCGGCAAAGAAAAAGGTAAGCAAGAAGAAAGCGATAAAGAAAAAGGTGAGCAAGAAAAAGCCTGCTAAAAAGAAGCCTTCCAAGAAAAAGGTTGCCAAAAAAGTAAGCAAAAAGAAGGTCGCAAAAAAGACTCCGGCAAAGGCCGCTGAGCCAGCTCCGGCGCCCAAGAAGAAGGTTGCTAAAATTGACAAGAAGAAAATTCTTGCCGGCAATGCTGAGGGCAAACGATCAATACGCAGCAACATGCTTACGCCAATGAACCCGGCAGATCAATTACCTGTACGTCCACGTAAACGACGCAAGGTTAACAACGACCAGTTAATTCATGGTATCGCACCCTATGTTGCTAAAAAGGGTGAGGAATACATGAATGATAACCAACTCGAACATTTCTGTAATATTCTGACAGCCTGGAAAAACGAGCTAATGCAAGAAGTTGATCGAACTGTTCACCATATGCAGGACGAGGCCAGCAATTTTCCAGACCCCAATGATCGTGCAACCCAGGAATCTGAATTCGGACTAGAGCTGCGTACACGCGACAGAGAACGCAAATTGCTCAAAAAAATTGCGCAGGGTATTGAGCGCACAAAAGACGGCAGCTACGGTTATTGTGAAGAAACAGGCGAAGAGATTGGCCTGAAACGGCTTGAAGCACGCCCTGTTGCAACCCTGAGCGTTGAGGCACAGGAACGACGTGAAGTTGCTGAGCGTCAATATCGCGATCAGGACGACCACAGGTAATCCAATTAGCAAGCCAACTCAGGCTCAAATTGTGCAGGCGCATTAACCGCCATGGTCGGTAATACGCCTGCAACAGAAAACTACAAGGGGCGATTTGCCCCCAGTCCTACCGGCCCACTCCACTTTGGTTCACTTATTGCTGCTGTTGCAAGCTACCTTCAGGCTGCGGCACATCAGGGTGAGTGGCTCGTGCGTGTCGAAGACATTGACCCGCCCCGTGAAATTAGCGGTGCTACAGAAAGTATTCTGCGGTCATTGGATGCGCATGGGTTTGAATACCCGCAACCGTTGTACCAAAGCAACAGACTGGATACTTATGCAAGCATCACAAATCAACTGCTGGCCAATGGCAATGCCTATTGCTGTTCTTGCTCGCGAAAAGAAATACATGCAACAGCATTACATGGCCAAACCGGGATGATTTACCCTGGCACCTGCCGTAATGGTGCAAACACCAGCCTCCGCCCGGCTACTTCAGTTCGAGTGCAAACCACCAATAAGCTTCTGAAATTTACTGACCTGCTGCAAGGTGAACTTCACTGCAACCTGGAAAAAGATATAGGCGACTTCCTGATCCGTCGCGGTGATGGTCTGATTGCCTATCAACTGGCGGTAATTGCAGATGATGAGGCCCAACAAATTACTGAGGTAGTCAGGGGTATAGACCTACTGGAGGCCACCTTTATGCAAATCTGGTTACAGCAGCTGCTCAACTACCATCAACCTGCCTATATGCATTTTCCTGTGGCCACAGGTACTAACAATCAGAAACTATCCAAGCAGACCAATGCCCCAGAAATTGATAATAATCGGGCCGCCAGCAACCTATTTCAAGCCCTTAAATGGCTACATCAGAAACCTGAAAAAAGCCTGAAAACCGCATCATTAAAGGATTTATGGGCCTGGGCAGGAGAAAACTGGAACCCAGCCGTGCTGCAAGGCACACATAGCCGTCAGATGGGAGTATGATGGTATTGTTGTGAATCGAACTTAATGTCACTCATAGTTGTCATAATATTAATGACAACCACATGACATTCAGATCCTTGCTGAGTAGTTCAGTTTGGAGAACGTCTAAAGTTAGGGGGCACACCATGAACGAACCCCGTTTGATTCGAAAATATGCAAATCGCAGGCTATATGACACTGTCCGTAGCCGTTATGTAAATCTGGCAGATGTCCGCAATCTGATTGCTGAAGGCGGCCGTGTCAGAGTCGTTGAGCAATCCTCCTCACGAGATATCACCAATAGCATCCTCCTGCAAGTTATAGGCAGCATGGAACGTGATGATGATATCTTACTAACAACAGGTTTCCTCACTGACCTGATCCGCGCCTTAAGCAGAGGCTCAGATTTAGGCTTACCTGAGCGGCTACAAACAGCTCTGCGAAATGCGTTACCAACTCCTGTACTCCATGAGTAACCATCTGTAGCTAACAGGACGGTAACAAAAAAAACCAGCCGGATTTCTCCGACTGGTTTTTATGTGCCTATCTGATCGTTAAGTTACGACCATCCATTCTGAGTAATTTATGCAGCTTCCAGGTCGCGCATGCTTAACCGTACACGCCCCTGACGATCAACCTCAAGCACCTTAACCTTGATAATGTCGCCCTCACTCAGCTTGTCACTAACATTTTCAACTCGCTCTTCTGAAATCTGCGAGATATGCACCAGACCATCCTTACCCGGCAGAATAGTAACGAATGCACCAAAGTCCATAAGACGCGCAACACGGCCTTCATAGATGCTGCCTACTTCAACTTCAGCCGTAATCAGTTCAATCCGTTTCTGTGCCTCACGACCAGCAGAACCCTCAACAGAGGCGATCTTTACGGTGCCATCATTATCAATGTCAATTGTAGCGCCTGTCTCTTCAGTAATTGCACGGATGGTTGCACCACCCTTACCAATAACATCACGAATTTTCTCTGGGTCAATCTTGATGGTGACAATGGTTGGCGCCCAGTCAGAAACCTCATCACGAGCGGCACTGATATCCTTAGCCATCTCACCAAGAATATGCAGTCGTGCATCACGAGCCTGCGCCAGTGCGTCAGACATGATTTCCTTGGTGATCCCCTGAATTTTGATGTCCATCTGCAGCGCAGAAACACCTTCACTGGTGCCCGCCACCTTAAAGTCCATATCACCAAGATGGTCTTCATCACCCAGGATATCCGTCAGGACCTTATAACGATCACCATCTTTAACAAGACCCATGGCCACACCAGCAACAGGTGACTTGATCGGCACACCGGCATCCATCAATGCAAGGCTGGTACCACAGACACTTGCCATGGAACTTGAACCATTGGACTCAGTAATTTCAGAAACCACACGTATGGTGTATGGAAATTCTTCAGCAGTTGGCAAAACTGCTTCTACACCACGACGAGCCAATTTACCGTGGCCAATTTCACGGCGTTTAGGTGAACCCATAAAGCCGGTTTCACCAACGCAGTAAGGAGGGAAATTGTAGTGCAGCATAAAGCGATCACGCACTTCGCCATCCAGCGCATCGATAATTTGCGCATCACGATCTGTACCCAGCGTCGCAACTACAACTGCCTGAGTCTCACCACGTGTGAATAATGCAGAGCCATGCGTTCTCGGCAGCACACCAGTGCGCACATTAACAGGCCTTACTGTGGTGGTATCACGTCCATCAATACGCGGGGAACCATCAAGCACACGTTCACGAACAATCTCACCTTCAAGCTTATGGAACTGACCTGAAATTTCATCAGCAGAAAACTCGCCTTCAGCATCAGCCGGCACCAGTGCAGCAATCGCGGCTGCACGGATATCATCAATACGAGCATAACGATCCTGTTTGTCAGAGATCTGATAAGCATCTGTCAGGTCACCGGTAGACTGCGCCTTAACTGCATCCACGAGTGCCGTATTAACCTCAGGCGCCTGCCAGTCCCAGGCTGGCTTACCTGCTTCGGCCTTCAGTTCATTGATCGCATTAATCGCAACCTGCATCTGTTCATGACCAAACACGACCGCACCCAGCATGACATCTTCAGACAGACAATCCGCCTCAGACTCAACCATGAGAACCGCATCTTCGGTACCAGCAACAATCAAATCGAGCTGAGATGTTTCCAGCTGTGTCTTGGTAGGGTTGAGCACATAATCGCCATCAATGTAACCTACCCGTGCACCACCGATAGGCCCCTGAAAAGGCATGCCGGAAATAGCCAGTGCTGCAGATGCACCAATTAGCGCAGGAATATCGGGGTTAACGTCAGGGTTCAATGAAATAACTGTTGCAATAACCTGAACTTCATTCTTGAAGCCTTTAGGAAACAGAGGACGTACCGGACGATCGATAAGACGTGATGTCAGCGTCTCTTTCTCAGCCGGGCGACCTTCACGTTTAAAGAAACCACCCGGGATTTTGCCTGCAGCATAGGTCTTTTCTTCATAGTTTACTGTCAGCGGGAAAAAATCCCTGCCTGGATCAGCCTTCTTGCGTCCTACGGCAGATACCAGCACAACTGTATCTGCAACGTTAACGATAACTGCACCATCAGATTGACGTGCAATTTCACCAGTCTCTAAGCTAACCTCATGGGTGCCGTACTGGAATGTCTTTTTAATAGTAGCCACTTTTTCTCTTAGCCTCTTCTCTTCTATTTTGCCTTTTAATTACAAGCACACACAGAACCGCCGATCGACCAAGTCGATCACGCTCTGTTCGTGTACGAAAACTCATTGCTCATTGCTTGGTGACGTCTTTGCCAGGTATACCTAACAGCAATACAGGCAAACAACCCGTCATTCAAAACGTCAAGTTATAAATGTATATCTTAGCGACGTAAGCCAAGACGGGTGATCACTTCACGATACCGCTCGTGATCTTTACCCTTGAGATAATCAAGCAATTTGCGACGGTTGTTTACCATCTTCAACAGACCACGACGTGAATGGTGATCTTTCTTATGGTTATTGAAATGCTCGGTCAATTCATTGATACGAGCGGACAGCAAAGCGACCTGAACTTCCGGTGAACCGGTGTCCGCATCACCACGCTTGAAGTCCTCAATAATGCTTACTTTTTGTTCTCCCGCAAGAGACATCTTTCCTTTCTCCTAATTACTTACTATTGCTGCAAGCCCTTGCTTACAGCCATTTGATCCGCGCGGTATTGTACCCGCAGAAGGGTCGCTACAACACCCTGTTTTTCAATTATTTAGCCGCTTTATGCAGGATTAATAAAGAGCCGCTTGGGAGCCACCTGACCATCCGGCTGAACTTCACCTAATGCCAGAAAGCGAGACTGTTCATCATACACCCGAACCAGGCCCTCAATTTCACGACCTGCATGACCCACGGCATGGCCGTTACGCAGATAAAAGGCCTCACTGGCACTCAAGCGCACCTCCGGATACCCTGCCAGAGCTACATCGGGTGTCAATAAAAGGGCGTCCAATGCCTCCAGATCACCCTCTCGAGCCTCTAATTCCTGCATAGTCACCAGTGGCTCATCCGCAAATGCACCCACACTAACGCGACGCAACATAGACACGTGCGCCAAGGTCCCCATGTGCTCAGCAATCGACTCCACCAAAGTACGCACATAAGTTCCCTTACTACATCGAACCTTGAGTATCGGTTGCTGTGGGTCATACCGCACGACCGACAATTCATGAATAATGACAGGCCGGGCCGGACGTTTAACTTCTAAACCCTGACGTGCAAGATCATAAAGTCGCTTGCCATTTTGCTTAAGCGCTGAATACATCGGTGGCACCTGATCCTGTGGACCACGATTTGCCACCAGCGCCGCCTCTAACTCTTCCGCTGTAACACTACCTTTGCTTGCCGTCTCAGTAATGACCCCATCTGCATCGGCCGTATCAGTGCGTGTGCCAATAAGTGCCTCAACTTCATATTCTTTATCTGCATCCAGTAAAAAACCAGATACTTTGGTTGCCTGCCCAAAACAAAGTGGCAACATACCGCTTGCCAGTGGGTCGAGACTACCTGTATGACCCGCTTTGCACGCCCGGTAGAAATGCTTGGCCATCTGCAATGCCCGATTTGAGGTAATTCCCATGGGTTTATCAAGCAACAGAATACCGTCTACAATGCGTTTGGGCGGTCGGTCCGCAGGTGCTTTAGCTTTACTCATCAGTATCAGATTGATCTGATGAGTCATCAGATGGTTCATCTGCATCCTCACCCACGGGATGCTCCTTAAGCACAGCCGCTTCTATCAACTCATCCATATCACGCGCATAACTCTCAGTAGAGTCGAGTTGAAAGCGTAATTCAGGGATACGTCGGACAGTAAGATCTTTACCCAGTCTGCTACGCAGAAAACCAGTTGCACTGGCAAATGCATCATCAAGATTCTCAGTCTCACCTTCGGCCTGCAATACAGTGTAATAAACCCAGGCAACACCCAGATCTTTAGAAATTTTTACAGCTGTAATAATAACATTGGCAAGGCGTGGGTCCCGTATCTGAGTACGTATAAGATCACTGAGTATACGCTGGATCTGATCTTCAATCCGGCGACTACGGGGAAAGTCCCTCGGCATGATATTGCACGCTACGCCTTTTTGGCGGTGCGGGCGACCTCTATGCGTTCAAAACATTCAATCTGATCACCGACTTTGACATCATTGTAATTTTTAACGCCGATACCACACTCAGTACCTGACTTCACATCATTAACATCATCTTTAAAGCGCCGCAGAGACTCAAGCTCACCTTCATAGATAACCGTATCTTCACGCAACACACGAATAGGGTTACTGCGTTTCACGTAACCCTCAGTAACCAGGCAGCCAGCAATATCTCCCAGCTTGGGCGAGCTAAATACATCACGAACTTCAGCAAGTCCGACAATCTGTTCCCGAATCTCTGGTGACAACATTCCGGTTACAGCAGCCTCAACATCATCTATGGCTTCATAAATAATTGAGTAATAGCGAACCTCAACACCGGCTTCTTTAACAGCCACACGTGCTGCTGCATCAGTACGGACATTAAAGCCAATAACAATAGCGCTTGAAGCAGCTGCCAGACTCACATCTGACTCTGTAATGCCGCCCACACCGGAACTGATCACCTTAACCTGAACTTCATCATTGGATAGGTTCGCCAATGCGTCACACAACGCTTCAGAACTGCCGTGCACATCCGCTTTTACCAATACCTGCAGTGTTTTCAGTTTGCCCGCCTGCATTTGACCAAATACATCTTCAAGCTTAGCTGCCTGCTGTTTTGCCAGCTTGGTATCACGTGTACGCGCATGCCGGAACTGAGCAACCTCGCGTGCTTTACGCTCATCACCAACAACAACCACATCATCACCAGCACTTGGCGTTCCTGATAAACCAAGTATGGCAACAGGAGTAGACGGACCTGCTTCGGTCAATTCCTTACCATTCTCATCAATCATTTTCCGAACACGACCAAACACTTCACCAGCCACAATGGAATCACCCTGTTTAAGCAGCCCTCGGGTTACAAGTGCAGTTGCTACAGTACCACGGCCTGTTTCAAGACTGGACTCAACAATAACGCCATGCGCAGGCCCTTCTGCAACAGATTTAAGCTCCAGCACTTCAGATTGCAGCAAAATTGCATCAAGTAACTTATCTATGCCGTCACCTGTTTGTGCAGACACTGGAACGAACTGATTTTCACCACCCCACTCATCTGAGATTACTTCAAACTGCGAAAGCTCATTACGTACCCGGTCAAAATCAGCCTCAGGCTTATCCATCTTATTAACAGCAACAATCAACGGCACTTCTGCTACTTTTGCATGCTTAATGGCTTCCTGGGTCTGAGGCTTCACACCATCATCACCAGCAACCACGAGAATTACGATATCGGTTGCCTTAGCACCACGTGCGCGCATAGCTGTAAAAGCTGCATGCCCGGGAGTATCCAGAAAAGTAATCTGGCCTTTATCAGTAGTTACACTATAAGCACCAATATGTTGTGTAATACCGCCCGCCTCACCTGCAGCAACTTTTGTACGCCGAATGTAATCAAGTAAAGACGTCTTACCATGGTCAACATGACCCATGATGGTAACAACAGGTGCACGTGATACTTCATCACCCTCAAAATCTATAGAGCCAAGAATCTGCTCATCGAGTGCATCATTATTTATCAGCTTGGGCGTATGGCCCAGTTCTTCCACAACCAGGATTGCTGTATCCTGATCAATAACCTGATTAATGGTGGCCATGACGCCAAGCTCCATCATCACCTTGATAACTTCACCACCCTTAATGGCCATTTGTGAAGCAAGTTCACCAACCGCTATCGACTCCGGAATTTCAACATCACGTATGACGGGTGCAGTTGGCTGTTCAAAGCCATGCTGACTATCCACATTAACGGAAACATTACGACGTCGGCCCTTCTTCTTCCGTCTACGTTTAGCATCGCCAGCCACATGCAGGGTATGCCCTGCATCCTGCGCTTTAGCTCGGCGTTGCTTGCGTTCATCTTGGGTGCGAGCAAGGCTTTCTTTCTCAGCTACCTGACGAGCTGCCAGTTCAGCCGCCTCGCGCTGCTGTGCCGCCTCATCCTGTTCTAAAAGTGCTGCTTCAGCTTTAGCCCGCTCCGCTTCTTCATTAGCCTCACGGTCATTTTCTTCTTGTTCAACCTTACGTTGCTGAGCCTGTTCAGCAGCTTCCTGTGCTGCCTGCTCATCAATCAGACGTTGCTTTTCGGCAGCTTCTGCTGCCTGCTCTGCGTCAATTTCTGCCTGCTGTTGGCGTGCCTCTTCTTCCAGCACATCACGTTTGACGTAGGATTTTTTACGGCGCACTTCAACATTTACAGTACGAGAGCGTCCCTGTGCACCTGATAATTTCAGTTCACTTTTATCACGCCGGTTCAGCGTAATTTTGCTTGGAGACACCGAAAGTTTGTCAGCCGCCTGACCATGACTACGGCGCAGATGATTCAACAGCTCCATCTTGGCATCATCACTAATGATGTCTTCGGCTGCTTTGACCGTTGTAACACCAGCCTCTTCCAGCTGGACAAGTAAACGATCAACGGACACTTTCAGCGTCTCGGCAAATTGTGCAACAGTCACACCGGACATGATATCTCTCCGTTAACAGGCTCTATATTAGGAAACGCTAGCATTCAGCTCGCCTGCTCCTCATCTTCGAACCAGTGAGCACGCGCAGCCATAATTAATGCGCCTGCCCTCTCTTCATCCATATCATCAATATCAATTAGATCATCAACTGCCTGCTCAGCAAGGTTTTCCCGGGTCACAACGCCTCGACTTGCGAGTAAAAATGCCAGGTTTTTCTCCATACCTTCGAGGCTCAGCAGGTCTTCAGCTGGCTCAGCATCATCAATTACTTCTTCGCTCACAATAGCCCTTGTCAGCAGCACATCACGAGCACGATTACGTAACTCTTCAACAATTGCCTCATCAAATTCTTCAATTGCCAGCAGTTCCTTACTGGGAACATAAGCCATTTCTTCCATCGAAGAATAACCTTCCTGCACAAGAATAAGCGCCACATCCTCATCAACATCAAGTGCCTCCATGAACATCTTCAGCAACTCTTTTGATTCCTGGTCACTCTTTTCATCAGCATCAGCTTCAGTCATAACATTAAGCTCATAACCAGTCAGCTGGCTAGCAAGGCGAATATTCTGACCACCACGACCAATAGCCTGAGACAGCTTTTCTTCCTCAACAGCAATATCCATACTGTGCGACTCTTCATCAAGCACAATTGATGTCACATCAGCAGGTGACATAGCATTGATCACAAACTGAGCCGGGTTTTCATCCCACAAGATGATGTCAACGCGCTCACCTGCCAGCTCATTTGACACCGCCTGTACACGAGAACCACGCATACCCACACAAGCACCTACAGGGTCTATACGCTTATCATTACTGCGTACTGCAATCTTGGCACGCAAACCTGAATCACGTGCTGCACCCAGAATATCAATAAGGCCCTGACCTACCTCAGGCACCTCAATCTTGAACAACTCCACCAGAAACTCCGGTGCGGTTCGTGTAAGGAAGAGCTGTGGGCCACGCAACTCACTGCGCACCTCAAAAAGCACCGCCTTAATACGGTCATTTGGGCGTGCTGGCTCACGGGCTATCATATGATCACGGGCAATAAAACCTTCCGCATTACTGCCAAGGTCAACATAGATACCGTTGCGGTCTACACGCTTGACAATGCCGCTTAGCAATTCACCCACTCGATCAGAAAAAGCATCAACTGTCTGGGCACGCTCAGCCTCACGAACTTTTTGCACGATAACCTGTTTCGCCGTCTGAGCTGCAATCCGACCAAATTCAACCGATTCCATAGGCTCCTCAACATAGCCGCCTACTTCAGCATCAGGATTAATATCAACAGCATCGATCATGCGAAGCTCGCGCCCTGGCTCTTCTAGCTCAGTTGACTCATCAGCAAATACCATCCACTGACGGAAGGTCTCGTACTCGCCTGTTTCACGGTCAATCGCAATGCGTACGTCTATATCTTCACCATGCTTACGCCTGGTTGCAGAAGCAAGTGCGGCCTCAATAGCCTCAAAAATAATTTCCTCGTCTACGCCCTTCTCATTCGAGACAGCTTCCACAACCAATAAAATTTCTTTGCTATTCATTCCGGTTAACACCACCCAGCCCTCTTAGGGAACTGTATTTAAAATTTCGGCACCACACGTGCCGTATCTATTTCCTGCAAAGGAATCGAAAACTCCGACTCACCCTCTTTCAAAAGCACATTGTTATCTTCAAAACCAATAAGCACTGCCTTAAAGTTCCTACGATCATCAAGCAAGCGCTTCAACTTCACCTTTACATTACTACCAATAAAACGCATAAAGTGCTGCTCTTTAACCAAACGTCGACTCAAGCCTGGCGAAGAAACCTCCAGGTTGTAATCACCCGGAAGCGGATCTTCAACATCAAGTAAGGCACTTACCTGTCGACTGACTATCTCGCAATCTTCAATCCCAATAATTTTTTCACTGGGAAGTTCAGCATCAACCTTTTCTGTATCTGGTTGCTCAACAACCAGATGATCTATATACAGCCTCAGTAACCCTGCAGTACCGCCAATCTGTAGCTCCAAGTCTGCAAGCTCATACCCCAGACTTTTGACTGTGGGCTCCAGCATTTCAATTAACTGATCTCGATGCATCTGGCTTACCTACCTGGGACTCTTTCACACTCAAGCCGGTCTCCACCGGTCACCTGCTACGGCCAAATCCTACAAACAAAAAATGGGCTCAATGGCCCATTTCCTGACAGCCCCGGCAGCTGAAACATATGATTTCAGCCCACCTGCCTGTCACAAAAAAGCCCCTAAGCGGGGCTTTTTCTACCTAAAATCGGTAGCATGGACTCGCAAAGCGCGCCCAGCGGGTAGCAGTTACACCTGAAGAATTAACTAATAATCATCTTCAAATTATTGATATCTATAGCAAAATATCAATATAAAGGAACTGCGCTTTCCCTAACCAGTACGAGAGTTTACCAGAGGAATCAATGAAATGGCACAGCAAAAACCAGCTAAGCATAAACCCCGCCAGACTGCCAATCTAAAATTATCTACCCAAACCACCCATACCCGCCCATACCAAAAATTTAAGCCACAAAAAACCCCGCACATGGCGGGGCTTTTTGTAATTCCGGATGCAGTCACTTAGACGCTCCCTCCTCCCTGCCCCCAGGGGTAACTTCGGTGAAAACATCAGAAGTGGTCACGACTAATGCAAGATTGCATGCTTAGGGTCATCAAGACAGTGTAGGCCACCGTTCGCCCTCATGACTGTACTTTGAACGCGGCCTTCATCCTGTTTTCTGCGGCCTCTGGCAACCAAGTGTGAAGTGTTTTGTGTAGTTGCTCTAGTTTTTGAGCAAAAAAAAGCACCTGCATTTCTGCAAGTGCTTGTTTTATTTGGTAGCGGGGGTAGGATTTGAACCTACGACCTTCGGGTTATGAGCCCGACGAGCTGCCAGACTGCTCCACCCCGCATCTGCGGAGCGCGATACTAGCGGGTTAGGCGCCATTAGGCAACCACAACCGGCTGCAGACTAGTAACGATAGGTGCCTGACACCTGTAGCTGTGCGGCATTACTTGATTCCTTGTTCTTATTCTGACGATAGCCATACAAAAACTCAGCACCAAAATCTACCCTGGGAGTCGGAGACCAGATAATATTTGCACTGGCTCGTCGCGTCTTGCGGTAGGCATCATCGAGCTGAAAACTCTCATTATCCACATCCACAACACTGTAATTGAAGTTTGATCTTAGATCATCTGACCACCATTTTTGCATAGCCGCATAATACGCAAATACAGGTAAGGTTTTTAATTTCTCGGAACCATTGCTTGTATCAAACACGGCATCAGGCTCACCAATACTATTAAGGTCATTAACATAGTGACTGTAGCCCTCACCGTAATTAAACTGAAAAAGCAGGTTATCTCGTGCATCATCCCAGAAATTAATGGCCGTTTTACCACTGAACGATACTGCCCAGCCAGTTTCTGATTTTCTGACAGCAGTTGCACAAGTAGTATCGGTAGCGACCCCTGGGACACTATCACTAACCGCACAAGTGCCCTCGAGCTGCCTTATAAGCAGCGCGGTCTTTACATGCCAGCGCGTAAACCACTCACGTCGAATACTGACAATTAAATCGGGTAGATTACTAAGACCACTACCGTTACCAATTTCTGGGTTCGGATCTTCCAGCGAAACAAGCAGATTCCAGTTTTTGCCTATAGCTGGAAAATAACGAAGTTGCGCCTGACGAAGATTAATCTGACCATTGATACCTTCAAAATCAAGGTCCTCAGGTATGGCATCAAAATCCATAAATGTTGACCACGTTTTACCAGCCAGTAAATCCTTATACTGACCAAAAGCATGACGTAACCGAAATTGATCTACATCCGCATCACTATCGGCACTATTACCACCATCAAAGTCACCTTCAATAAATGCACGCAGAGGCCCAGCTGGAGTTACGTCCCGTAAATCAAAATTAAGTCGGGTCTGATTCACCGATATTGAAGATACATTGGGAGCACTCTCACTCGGCACTGGGATTTCACCTACAGTAAAACGATCTTTTGAACCTATAGGGTCAAAACTTTCAACAATATTCATTTTTACAAACCCACCAATTCTTAGAGCCGCAGAACTACCAGGGATAGGAATAGAACCAGGAAAATTACTGGTATCGTAAGATGTATCTTCTGCCTGTTGACTAACCTTAATTGAACTTTCAACAGTTTCCAGTAAAGACCTCAGTTTCTTTTCCTGGTCGCTTAACATTTCTGGGTCTTGCTGCACCATTACATCAACCTTCTGCTGCAAAGACTGCATCGCCTCACGCTGAATATCAATTTTTTTGTCCTGCTCACTGACTACCTTTTGTTGTTCTTCAAGTTCTTGCTGTTTGGCATCAACTGCGGCCCCATAGTTTGCTTCAAGTTCTTTAATTTTTTTACTCTGCGCTTCTAACTGAGACTGCAGATCTTTAATCGCCTCGGTGAGCTTGGCTATATCAGACATACCAGCTGCATCACTGACTATTTCAGCCGGTGCATCCTGCGCCCACAATGCTGCTGGCATAAAGCCCAGAAAAAGCAAGAGAAAGGAAATCTGTGTTTTTTGTTTTATAGGCATAAAATCATCACACCTGTTATCAGGCATGCTCCAAAATCAGACAAACTTAATTTTAACCACTTAATAAAGCCTTAGCGCCAGCTAACCAGTTTCAAGTAAAGGAGAACACTCTATTCATACATCAAAAAAACCTGAAACTGCAGCCCCAGACTATCAAACAGCACCCAGCGAAATGTCAATATAACCTATATAAGCAATCACCCGAATTATGCAAGTATATAAAGACATTACTACCAGGCAGTATTCACGGCTTTCATTGGCAACACACCGGCTTAATATTTTTGTAAAGAAGCAGCCCCTAATCACACTTAAAGCAAGAATTATTTACTCTTTTACGGTGCACGTAGATTGGGCAGCAACATAAGTTACCAATTGTGGTCTAAATTGAAATTAAATGAAGAACCGTCAATATTTACCCGGAGACTTAAGCAGACATAGAGGCTGGCCAGTGCAAACTGGCAGCTGGGTAAGGATTAGAACAGGATTTACTTGACCTTAATCAGGTTAACCAATTGCTGCGGCACAAATTGCCAGCAATGGATTGGCGAATAAACCCAGCAACAATACAGCCAGACCATTCATACTCACCAATACCCGCACATCAAAGCCTGCCTGCAGGGGAGATGTGTCTTCTGCCTCATCAAAATACATGAGCCGAATAACACGAAGGTAATAAAAAGCCCCAATTACAGAGAACAGAACTGCAAGAACCGCAAGCAGGGTCCTGTTTATATCTACCAGAGCTGCCAGCACATTCAGTTTAGCAAAGAAGCCAACGAATGGAGGTATACCAATCATGCTCACCATAACCAACAACATCATGCCAGCAAACCAGGGGCTGCGTTGATTCAAACCTTTGAAGTCGGATAATTCTTCAGCCTCAAAACCGCGCTGACTCATCAGGATGACTATCCCAAAAGCACCAGCCGCCATAATGGAGTAAACGATCGTATAAAAGAGTGCAGCCTGATAACCCTCTACTGTGCCAGTAGAAAAGCCCAGCAAAATAAACCCTACATGGCCTATAGTTGAATAGGCCAGCATACGTTTGATATTGGTCTGTGCAATCGCAACAACATTGCCAACCGCCAGTGACAATACGGCCAGTACTACCAGCATTGGCTCCCAGGCAAAATCTTCTGCACCAAGACCCGTCTCAAGTAGCCGGAACATCATTGCGAAAGCAGCCAGCTTGGGTGCTGTACCAATAAACAAAGTCGTACTGGTGGCGGCACCCTGGTATACATCCGGCACCCAGTTATGAAACGGTACCGCACCAAATTTAAAAGCAACACCTATAAGCACAAAGGCCGTGCCCAGCATGACTGCGGGAGTGCCTGCATCAGGCCCTCTGAGCACTGCTGCAATTTCATTTAACTGCAGACTGCCGGTCAGGCCATAAATAATTGACATGCCATACAAAGCAACACCCGATGCAATGGCGCCGAGTATGAAATATTTCATGGCCGCTTCAGCGGCTACAGGTGATTCACGGTCAAAAGCAACCATGGCATAAAGTGCCAGTGACATCAGCTCAAGGCCAAGGTACATGGTGATAAGGCTATGAGCCGAAATCATTACAAACATACCCAGTGTGGCAAACAAGCCCAACAAGTAATATTCGCCTTTAAGCAAGCCCCGATCACGCAGGTAGCTGTGTGAATAAACAAATACAACCGCTACTATTAATAAGGTAAATAGTTTTAATACCTGAGAAAGTGGGTCTGCTATATAACTGCCACTGAAGGTCAGTATGGAGCCCCCTGCACCACCAGTGACCGCAACACCGGTTAGCACCAGGGTAATCAGTGCCAATAGCAACGTAAACCCACGATGCTTGTCACTAATAAATAAATCAGCCAGTAATACAACACAGATGCCCGTTGCGAGAGCAATCTCTGCCATGGCCGGACCAAATTCGGGTATTACAAATCCCATAACTATCTCATTGTGCCTATTGTCATTACTGTCACAGTTTTGACTGAATCACGTGGCTAATAAAATTATCAATACTGGGCTGCATCATCTCGACCAATGGCGCTGGATACAGTCCCAGTGCCAGCACGGATACAGCCAGTATCACCAGCAATAAACTTTCACGACGGTTCATATCATGCAAAGCTTTAACATTGTCATTAGCAATATCACCAAAAACCACCCGCTTAATCATCCACAAGGTGTAGGCAGCACCCAGTATTAAAGTAGTGGCGGCTAGGAAGGCATACCAGAAATTTGCCTGATAACTTGCCAGTATCACCAGGAATTCACCAACAAAGCCAGAGGTGCCGGGCAAGCCGGCGTTGGCCATAGCAAAAAATACAAACAGCGCGCCGAACTTCGGCATAGCGTTAATCACACCACCATAATCAGCTATCTGACGTGAATGCATACGATCATAAAGCACACCTACGCATAGGAACATCGCACCAGAGATTAAGCCATGTGAAATCATCTGCACCATAGAACCGGTTATGCCCATTGATACACCAGCAAGCGCGTCACTGTTAACCGGGTTACTTAGAATTGCCCAGACAATGAAAAAGCCCAGCGTAACAAAACCCATATGAGCAATCGATGAATAAGCAATCAGTTTTTTCATGTCCTGCTGCACGAGCGCTACAAAACCAATGTAGACCACAGCAATAAGTGACAATGCAATCATAAAGCCGGCGAGTGAAGCACTGGCATCTGGAGCAATTGGCATACTGAAACGTATAAAGCCGTAACCGCCCATCTTCAGCAATACAGCAGCCAGCACTACAGAACCACCAGTCGGTGCTTCCACGTGCGCATCTGGTAGCCAAGTATGCACGGGCCACATAGGCACTTTAACTGCAAAAGCGATTAAAAATGCTATAAAGATATAAATTTGTTCAGTACTGCCGATACGCAACTGGTGCAGATCAAGAATACTGAAACTACCTGACTGCATATACAGATAAACCAATGCAACCAACATCAGTACTGAACCGAGGAATGTATAAAGGAAAAATTTTAATGTTGCATAAACACGCCGTTCACCACCCCAAATACCAATAATAAGAAACATCGGGATCAACATGGCTTCCCAGAACACATAAAATAGCATGGCATCCAGCGCAGCAAACACGCCAATCATCAGGCCCTCAAGAATCAGGAAAGCAGCAAAATACTGTGCAGGACGTTTCTTGATAACTTCCCATCCGGCAATAATGATCATGGGTGTCAGGAAAGTACTGAGTAGAATCAACGGCGTCGAAATACCATCCACGCCCAGGTAATACTCAATATTAAATGCACTGATCCATGGCATGCGCTCAACAAACTGCATCTGTGCAGTAGCAAAATTAAATTCTGTATACAAAAGCAAGCTAAGCCCAAAAGTTGCAAGCGATATTGCTAGTGCAAGCCAGCGATCTGGGCGCGCAGCACCGGCCCGGTCACCCAGTGCCAGAATCAGCAAACCGCCCAATACAGGCAGCCAGATCAATGTGCTTAACAGTCCCACGATGTTTTAAATTCCTTTCCGAATATTCTATTTCTAAATAATCTGCAGCTGGTGCATTACCAGATAAACCAACCTACAACGACAACCATGCCAATCACCATGACAAAGGCATAGTGATACAAATATCCCGTCTGTAAATGTCGCACCCAACCAGCAAAACGACCAATACTATTTGCAGTGCCATTAATTAAAATTCCATCAATAACCGTCGTATCACCACCACGCCACAGCCCCTTCCCTAATAGCCGGGAACCACGTGCAACTACCTTTTCGTTGAAGTCATCCAGGTAGTATTTGTTTTCCAGTAAACGGTAAATAAACCCAAAGCGATCCTTGACTGTCTTTGGTAGCAACGGGTTCTTTAAATACATATACCAAGCGATCACCACACCACTTAGCGCGAGATACAAGACAGGCGATGTCAGTCCATGCAACAGAAATGCCATAGGGCCGTGATAATCAGCACCCAGCTGGCCAAGCACATCATGTGCATCGGTAACAAAAATGGCATTGCCAAAGAAATCGCCGAATAACAATGGGCCAACTGTAGGCCAGCCTATAACCAACGATGGAATGGCCAGTAATACCAGAGGCAGGGTTACCACCCAGCCCGGTTCATGCAGATGATGTCGGGCATCTTCATCTATACGTTCATTGCCATGGAACACCAAGAAGAACATACGGAAACTGTACAAAGCAGTAATCAGCACACCCGCCATCACACAAAAATAAGCATAACCAGAACCGGCAATGGTCGAATACCCTACCGCTTCGATCAACGCATCTTTAGAAAAGAAACCTGCTGTACCCGGAAAACCAATCAATGCCAGTGAACCTGCCAAACTGGTCCAGTAGGTAATAGGCAGATATTTTTTCAGGCCACCCATCTTGCGCATATCCTGCTCGTGGTGCAGCGCAATGATGACGGAACCGGCGGCAAGGAACAGCAATGCCTTGAAGAATGCATGTGTCATCAGGTGAAAAACTCCTGATGCATAAGCAGAAGCACCCAGTGCCACAGTCATGTAGCCCAGTTGTGACAGGGTTGAATAAGCAACCACGCGCTTAATGTCATTCTGCACCAGGCCCATGAAGCCAGTAAATAATGCCGTGGTTGCACCAATGACCAACACAACGGTCAGCGCCGTCTCCGAGAATTCAAACAGCGGCGACATACGTGCGACCATAAATATGCCAGCAGTTACCATCGTTGCGGCATGAATCAAAGCTGAAATAGGTGTTGGGCCTTCCATTGAATCAGGCAACCAAACATGCAACGGCACCTGAGCTGATTTACCCATTGCACCGATAAACAAACAGATACAGGCAAGTGTCAGTAATGACCAGCTGCCATCACCAATGACATTGATCTGTGCGGCTGCCAGACCATCAACCTGGGCAAAAACCTCAGCATAATCCAGGCTGCCCGTATACATGAGTAACGCTGCTATACCCAGCAGAAAACCAAAATCCCCTACCCGGTTCACCAAGAATGCTTTCATATTGGCAAAGATTGCTGTTGGGCGCTTATACCAAAAGCCAATTAATAAGTATGAAACCACGCCCACTGCTTCCCAGCCAAAGAACAGCTGCAGGAAGTTGTTAGACATAACCAGCATCAGCATTGCAAAAGTAAACAGTGATATATAACTGAAGAAGCGCTGATATCCATTGTCATCATGCATATAACCAATCGTGTAGATATGCACCATAAGGGACACAAAGGTTACGACAACCATCATTAAGGCTGTCAGGCGATCAACCAGGAAACCAACTTCGAGGTTGATACCACCCACAGACATCCACTGGTATACAGTTTCATTGTAGACAGCAGCTGCACCCGTAAGCTGAGCCCAGAGCACATACATAGACAAACCACAGGCAACCGCAACACCAAGAATCGTTAGTGTATGCGCACCCGCACGACCCACCTGCCTGCCAAACAGACCCGCAATAATTGCGGCAAGTAGCGGACTAAGAACAATTGTCAGGTAAATATTTTCCATATCCTTGCCCTAGCCCTTCAGCGAATCCATATCTTCAACATCGATGCTTGCACGCGTCCGGAACAAGGTGACCAGAATAGCCAGACCAATAGCTGCTTCTGCAGCTGCAACTGTCAGTATAAAAAATACAAATATCTGCCCATCTGCATTGCCCAGGAAATGAGAAAATGCGATGAAATTGAAATTAACGGCCAGTAACAGTAATTCGATGCACATTAACAACAGAATCATGTTCTTCCTATTAATAAAAATACCTGCCATGGCAATGGCAAACAACGCACCGGAGAGCATCAAAAAATGAGTCAGCGTCAACATTAGTCCGTCTCCGCCTTCATTTTTACAACCCGCACACGATCAGAACTCTTCACACTGACCTGCTCATTAATATTTTGAACCTTAAGCCCCCTACGGCGACGCATTGTTAAAACAATGGCTGCAATAATGGCAAGTAGCAAAATAAAGGAAGCTAACTCAAAAGCATAGACATGTTCGGTATACAAAACCTCACCCAGTGCCTTGGTATTGCTGTAATCAGCAGCAACAGGTTCCGGTCTGACAAGCGAGGAAAGCCCCTGATTGCGCAACCATACAACACTCCATATCTGGGCTATGGCAACAA
>JAAERX010000080.1 GCA_024229935.1 Gammaproteobacteria bacterium
ATACGTCCTGAGCATATTGAAGAAGAACGCGAAATGGGCATGGCAGAGGAAAAGATACAGCAAGAGTATTATTGTTCGTGGGAAGGTGGCATGGAAGGCGCTTACTACACAGCAGAATTACGCGATTTACAAAAGACTGATAGGTTTGGGCAGTACCCGCATGACCCACTTAAAAGAGTTCAAACGTTTTGGGATATTGGAATTAATGACCAAACGTCTATTGTATTCACACAACGCGGCGATGATGGCAACCCGGTTATTATTGATTTTCTTGTGGGGCGTAACATATCAATATCAGAATGGATAAAAACACTAAGACAGCTACCATATGATTATGACGAGCACTGGTGGCCGCATGATGGTGCTAACCGTGAGCAGTTTAGTGGTAAGAGTAAAGCAGACCAGGCAGCAGAGCTTGGATTTTACGTTGAGATATGCCCTAACTTATCACGTGAAGATGGTATCAACGCATCAAGGGGCATGATACGTGTGGCTAAGTTTGATAAAACTAAGACAAGTACGCTTATAGACGGACTACAAGGTTATCGTAAAGAGTATGACGAGAAGTTGCAAAGATTTAAAGATAACCCGCTGCATGATTGGGCTAGTGATATTGCCGATAGTTTTAGGTATATGAGCATTGCATGGCGTAAAAACTTAACCACTGCTATTGGTAACAGAGCAGTTAACAACATTAAAGTCAAAAGGGCATACGGCTAATGAAAAACGAGCAGATAATTAAACGACTTGAGCATTTGACCGCCGAGCGAAAAACTATTGACAGCA
>JAAERX010000081.1 GCA_024229935.1 Gammaproteobacteria bacterium
CACTAGCACTAGCGGAGAACGCGTCATCGTTAGGTGATTATGGTATCCACGTTGGTCAAGACCATTTGGAAGAAATTTTTGCCTTTGGTCAAGATGCCGCTAGCCCAATTCAGCCGGGTATGACTCCTAGCTCAATCGGCTCTCCTGTTCAGTTTAACCAAGCATGGCTACCAGGCTTCGTTGATACTATGACTGCGGTTCGCCGTATTGATGATATTTGCGGCATGGTAAACACGGGCGAATGGTCTGATGAACAAATCGTTCAGGGCGTTATGGAGCTATCGGGTCAAGTCGAAGGTTATTCAGACGGTGGCAACACTGCGCTAGGTGACTGGAACGTGACTTGGAATACACAAACCATCGTTCGCATGGAAGGTGGTATTT
Source organism: Gammaproteobacteria bacterium (assembly GCA_024229935.1). Taxonomy (GTDB): domain Bacteria; phylum Pseudomonadota; class Gammaproteobacteria; order Steroidobacterales. Next base: position 385 of record JAAERX010000081.1, read on the forward strand.
CAATCGGTCGACTAGAGCAGGAACGTGCATCAGCGATGCGTGTTAATACTGCTGAATCTAAGCGAGCAGCAACAGGTCGGGAATTAGAAATCGCACGTAACGCGATTGGTTTCTACGGTTACAATAACGGTAACGGTCGCACTTACGGCTTGCTTAACGCACCTGGCTTGCTTCCTTACATCACTGCTGCTGGCGGCGAGTGGTCTGCTGGTGATTTCCAATCTATCAAGAACTGCATCTTAAAGGGCTTCCAAACCTTGCGAGTTCAATCTATGGATCGCGTTGATCCTGGCACCGATTTAATCACAATCGTATTGCCTACGACTGCGGTTGATTACATGGCTCAGGCCACCGATTTCGGTGTTTCGGTTCTGGATTGGTTGCGCGGCGCATACAGCAACGTGCGCATTGTTTCAGCTCCAGAGATGATGGAAGCGAACGCGGGACAATCTGCAATGTACATGTTTGCTGACTCAGTGCGCGATTCTGGCACAGATGACGGCAAAACTTGGGCGCAGGTTGTGCCTACTAAGTTTATGACTCTAGGTGTTGAGCAGAAGACAAAAGGCTATGAAGAAGCGTATACTAATGCCACGGCTGGCGTTATGTGTAAGCGCCCTTATGCGGTAGCGCGTTTCACTGGTATCTAAGCCAGTCCGAGAGGCTTGTCATTTGATAAGCCTCTTTTGTTTACTAATTGATAGAGAGATTGAATCATGGAAAAGAAAGCATCAGGAAATACAGTGGGTTACGTTTACTCTACTGCTTCAAATGATCAAATGATCACAAATTATACTGAGCGCAAAGAAGGCCAAGTACAAAGCATTACGGGCCAAGTTCTTATTATGGGGGGTGCTAATGTAATGGCGCATGGTGCTAAAGCTGCCATGATTACCCCGCTAGGCGTTGCGACTCCAATCAACAAAGAAGAAAAAGCAATTTTAGATGCTAGCGATTCTTTCAAAAAGTTTGTTGCTGATAAGTACATGACGTTCAGCGAAAAGAAAGAAGATGCTGACAAGGCAGTGAGAGGCGTTCTTGAAGACAAAGACGAATCTGCACCAGTTACCGAAGCGGGCAGCACTCGCGGCGGCAAGAAGCAAACTAAGCAAAAAAATATTGTTGATGCTCAAAAGGCGGACAAGTAACGATGAGTAATACCGGCCCGATTGAATTTAGCCCTACTGATTTTAAATTAGCGTTTACTAAGTTTGATTCTTATGACGACTCATTTTTAATGGGCGTTTTTGATGTCGGTATTACTATTATTACTAACGACCCTTATGGAATGGTGCCTCGTGATAGCCGCGTAGTTATCTTGAACAACCTTGTTGCCCACTTATTGCAGCTACAAGAGGATGCCAAGGCAGGGAAGCTACCAAGCGTGTTAACTGGAGCTAGTCAGAGTAATGTTAGCCTAAGCATGGCTGTAGCGCCTTTCGGAGATTCTGCATTCAAGTTTTGGCTAAATACGACTAGCTACGGAATGCTGATTTCAGCAATGTTGGAGGTTCATTCTGCTGCGGGCTTTATGGTTGGCGGCGGACTTCAGCAAGCCGGTTATCGGAATGCAGCGGGCGGATTTGGGCCAGGCTTCTATTAATGGCAACCAAGGTCGAGCGCACAGTGATGGGTTCGGGCTTGGCTGGCATGGCTAAGGCACTGGAAGAGATAGACAAACTAAAGCTAATTGTAGGCTGGTTTTCTGCTCAAAGGTACGATGACAAGGCTCATACTCAAGTAGCTGCCGTAGCGGCTCAAAATGAGTACGGGAACGCTGTAAAGGGAATACCGCCAAGGCCATTTATTAGGCCGACAATGGCAGAGCAAAAACAGCAATGGGCTTTGATATTTGCCGACCTGTCTAAAAAGATTATGCAGGATAAAATAACGGCAGAGCAGGCACTAGAAACGCTTGGTTTGATTGCTGCGGGTGACATAAGAAAAACCATCGCGAATTTATGGACTCCTGCGCTAGCTCAGTCAACAATAGACGCAAGAAAAAGAAAGCGGGCGGATGGAAATACAACAGGCTCATTAAACAAGCCGCTAGTTGATCAAGGTATTATGATCAACTCCTTAACCCACGTAGTGAGTAAAAAATAATGTTAGGGTTCAACATAAACGCAACAGTACAGAACGCACTGCCACCTGTTACTTGCTTATTTTATGAGTACACGGGCGGAGAAACAAAGCCTAACGGCCTTGTATCGCAAGGGTTTGCCGATCCTTTCGAGTTTCAAGCGAATGTCCACGCGGTAGACCGCTCGGTTTATGGTGTTCTTGGCTTGCAAGCTGATAAAGATTACATCGAGGTATTTTGCAATACTCAGTTAAAGGATTCAGGACGTGGCAGAGCTTCGGATCAGATAGCTTACAATGGGCGCAGATACAATATCAATCAAGAAACTGACTGGTATAAAATGGATGGTTGGAATTCTGCAATATTTATCGACATAGGCATTAACAATGCGCCTTCTTAATGACTCCGAAGTATTCACAATAGTTCGTCAAATATTACTTGATGGCTTTGCTGCTGGAGGCTTTACAGACACTCTTCAAGTTAAGCAAAAGTATCAGCCGCAATTAGGCGGGATGCCACTTGAACCGACTATTTACCTGTATAAATTAACAGGTAGCAATTACGGATTCAGTCATACAAAAGGCATTAGAAACACTGACGATTTCACTGGCATTACTACTCAGATGAAAACGCCTAGCTTTCAAGTTAGTGCGCTTGCTCACGTAGACCCTAATGAAGATAATCCCCTTTCACCTTCTGATTATGTTGAATTCGCTGCTGCGATTCTTAATATGCCTAATACTCTGCTAGTGCTTAAAAACAACGGTATAGGCATTGAGCGAGTAAAAGAGATTCGAGATTCTTACTTTCTTGACGACAAAGATTTGTATGAGCAGTCACCTAGCTTTGATTTTGTGCTTTCATATCAGAAAGAATATACCAGCACTATCCCGAAAGTAGATCATATTGTTGGTGATATTTACCCGGTACTTGATCCATTTACACCGCCACCTCCGCCAGAAGATACAAGATATTTTGCACTGAATGAGACAACGAGATACGCAACAATTCCTACTCTAAATATTTCAAGCAGGGATGACTTCGCAATATCTGTTGATGTTTTGTTGAATGCAAGATCAGGGGATTCGATGATATTTGCCAGCGGATCTGGCTATTCCATATACTGCTACGCGGGGAGTGATGGAGCATTATATTTTAATTTAGACGGGGCGGGGTTAAGTCTCCCAGCGTCAACTATTAAAGAGGAAATACTAACCGCGGTATTAATAAGCAGAGTAGGTGGTGCAGCGACATTAGAATGCAATGGTGTAGCTGTTACCGAAACAGCTACGGGCGCGGGCAGTGTTGGAATGCTTTATAAATATGATGCAGGCTTTGAGCTTCAAGGGATTATAGCGAATCTGGAAATATCTATTAATGGGACTCCTGTTAGATCCTACGCAATAGACGACAACTCAAATACGCTAGTCGATTCAGTCGGCGGCAACGATGGCGCTGTAATAAATGGCATTGATGCGGATTGGGGCGAATTTAAAGAGATTCCAGAAGGCTGGCAGGGTGAAAACCTATCTGTCCCGCCTTGGGAATCAGAAGACCAAATTTTATTAGTTGCGCCTTAATTATGACTAGACGCATAAATGATTTATAATCGAACTACGCCAATAATGGCACAAATAGCCGTTAAAGGGGAACCAGAATGGCAATAAGCATTAATAGATATGTTGACGTTACAAGCGGAGTGGGCGGTGCTGCTCAAGTCGCTGGACGTGAACTCATGGGGCGGATCTTCACGGGTGCGGCAGAAATTACAGATGGTGAGTTATTAACATTCACAAG
>JAAERX010000082.1 GCA_024229935.1 Gammaproteobacteria bacterium
AAGCGTATTCCTATTATTCCACAGTACGGTTACTATCAGGTAATTAACGGTATTGAATACTATTGTGGTGAAGTGAGAAAGCGCCGCGACCCTCAAATGTTCCTTAATACCTATCATTCCGCGTTAATGGAGATTATGTCTGCGCCTCAAGTTGAGAAGCCAGAGTATACGCCTGAACAGATAGCAGAACACGCAAACGAGAGAAGCAAGGCAGACATAGATAATGCTGCTTTTATTATGTCAAACCCTATCCTTAATCCTGATAGCTCTATTGCTCATGTTGGCCCTATAGGTAGGCAGACACCACCACAAATAGGTAGTGGTTTAGCGGCGGCAGGTCAGCAGCTAGAATCTACCTTGTTTGATATGGGTGGTACAGGTCAAAGCACAGTGCCAAGTAATGCGGCGGCTGATGCAATAGCGCAAGTTAACGAGAGGCAAGACGATACATTTCAGCCATTAATGCAGAATAGTATGTTTGCTATTAAAACGGCTTGTGATGCGTGGATAACAGCAGCTCAAAAGATTTACTTTACTAATCAAAGAAGTCTGCGCGTTGTTGCTCAAGACGGTTCTTACTCACAAGTACAAACGCTAGAGTATGGTCAAGACAATAAAGGTAATTACGGACCTTATAAGAATTCAGCTAGAGGTCGATTTACTTCGCAAGTTAAAGTGGGTGAGTCTCACAAGTCAAAGAAAGAGGCTGAACTAGACACTACGCTTAAGATGCTGCAATTTGCAGATACAAACACGCCACAAGGTCAAATGCTACTTAACCAGGCTATCATCTCGACAACTGGCGAAGGCGGGCAAAGAGCGCGTGAAATGGCTAAATACCAGATTATTGATTCTATGCTAGTAATGGGGTTAGATCCAAAGCCTGAGTCAGATGAAGAAAAGCAATACGTAGAGCAAAAGGTTCAAATGATGCAGCAGCAATCACAGAACCAACAACCTGACGCTATGATGGTTGCAGCTATGGCGCAACAAACAGAAGCCGAAGCTGCTATGCTAGCGCAGCAAAACAAGCAAGTAGAGTTACAAATTCAAATGGGCAAGCTACAGGTTGACGCACAAGGCAAGCAAGAAAAGCTACAGTCTGAAACGCAATTAAACCTTGCCAAGATTGACCAAGAGCAACAGAAGATTAATAACGACTTTGCAGACAAGCAATATAAGAACGCTTTGTCGCTGACTGACTTAGAGTTGAAGGCTAATCAAGATCTTAATGCGTCCATGCAAAACAATATGCTGGTGTTCGATCCTGCCGTTGGTGATTTCGTATGATAGTTGATATTAAAGGTGTCGGACAAGCTCAATTCCCTGATGAAATGCCTATTGATGACATACGCTCTTTCTTGCGCAATAAGTATTACCAGAGAGCAGCACAGGGGCAATCAGATATATTGTCGCCAGCACCACGAACAGCTTCACCATACGAGCCTACACTTACTGAAAGATTAGGCAGCGGCATTGCTGAGGGCTTAAAGGGTACTGGCTTAATCTCTGATAACTATGGCGCACAGCAAATAGGCAAGAATGTTACGGCATTGGGTGAGTTCCTACCTGGCATTGGTGACGCTGCGGCTGGTGATGAGTTTGGCAGGGCTGTTGCTGAAGGTGATAATCTAGGAATGGGGCTGGCTG
>JAAERX010000083.1 GCA_024229935.1 Gammaproteobacteria bacterium
ATCAAGAAGTTTATGGGCTAGAGCCGGACCCGAGGCATTATTTTAACTGATATGCACCTGAACTAGGCTAGTTGCTTGACTTGCCGAGGGGCTTACCGGAGAATTCCGCCTCCTCCAGAGTAGAGCTAGCTCTGCAGGATTATTCCCCGATAGCTCAGTTGGTAGAGCAGCTGACTGTTAATCAGCCTGTCGCAAGTTCGAGTCTTGCTCGGGGAGCCAAACAAAACTAAAGGGTTAGCCTTCGCAGGCTGGCCCTTTTTTGTTTCAACCGTGTAAAAAAGACACATCACGCTACATATCCCGTGCCTTTCGACGCTGAACAGGTCACAGCCCGGGACACTACGGCAATCAATAATGCTTAAGTCCGGCCACGGCCAGACTTGTTCAGACTATGCTGGCTAGATGCTGTCGCAGCTCATCTGCCAGATCATCACGCTCAAGTGCAAAATCTATATTGGCCTTCAGGTAACCAAACTTTTCGCCACAATCGTAACGAACACCATCGAATGGCATGGCATATACATTTTCATCAGCCATAAGAGCCGCAATACCATCTGTCAGCTGTATCTCACCACCGGAACCACGGCCCGTTGTTTCAAGCTTTTCGAAGATTGCAGGCGTTAACAAATACCGACCCACAACTCCAAGGTTGGATGGCGCCACTTCTGGTTGTGGCTTTTCAACAATTTCCTCCATGCAGTAGTCATCATTAACAGCCGCAACTCCATAGCTGGTTGTTTTTTCTGGCGGGATAACTTCAACAGCCACAACACTTGAATCTGTTTGGGTGTATCTCTGGGCAAGTTGTGAAAGACAGCCATGCTCAGACAGAATCAGGTCATCGGGTAAGTGCACAAAGAATGGCTCATCACCAACAACGTCCTTCGCACATAAAACAGCATGCCCCAAACCTAAAGGTTCACCCTGCAGGACGTAATCACAACTTATATGAGCCGGTAATATCCCTTGAATGACGGCAAGGATGTCTTGCTTACCTGAGTCTGCCAATGCACATTCAAGCTCTCCATGCTGCGTAAAGTGCGACTCTATAGCCCCCTTACTACTATGGGTAATGAATACCAGCCGTGTAGCACCTGCAGCAACCGCTTCTTCAACGGCATACTGAATCAGCGGCTTATCAACAACAGGCAACATTTCCTTCGGCACAGCCTTGGTTGCAGGTAAAAACCTGGTACCGCGTCCAGCGACAGGAAAAACGGCAGTTCTTACAGGTTTGGGCATTTTTACTTACCTTTAATATTTTTGGCTATATTTTAATAGCACAACAATCTTCAATCGGAGATTACAATCTATTAAGGGTGTAACAATACCTGCATAAAAACAATCCTTTCCTGATCTGGTTCATAAAAATGGCAAATAGCCAAGCCATAACCCATGGTCATAACCCAAGACCATGCCTTTGGGTTATACATAAGACTTAACCACGAGCTGAACTTAGTCTTCTATTTTAATATTGCCGGTATTTGCAGCCAACACACGAGGCCCAATACCATTTACCTTAAGCAGTTCTTCTGGTGTGGCAAAAGCACCATTCTGAGCCCGGTATTCAACAATAGCCCGCGCCTTGGTCAGGCCAACACCAAGCAGTTCCTGTGAGATCATCTCGGCATCTGCCGTATTCACATTGACAGGACCCGCAAACACCCAGACAGGCGAAAGCAGGACAATTAATAGCATAAGCGGTTTATTCATCTTGCACCTCATAACAAATAGAAAGGGTTGCAGGCCAACAACCAGCCCACAGCTAATCGTATGAGGTAGTAAACCTATTTTTGAGTGTCATTTACGCTGTGTATAACCTGAAATAAAGCACAGCAAACAATATCTGCAAAAATACAGCGTTAATCTATGAGAAAAATGACTAGCTAATGGGAGATGTGAGGCTGAGATGGCCTACCGGTACAACTGTTTCCCAGGACCGACAGCTTGGGCATTGCCACAATAACTGGCTGGTCACATAGCCACATTCACTGCAACGATACCGATGAGTAGAAGATATGAAAGTGGCAAGCCCCTTACGCATACGCTCACTTGCCATTAAGCGCACTTCACTATCACTCTCTTCCAGGGTTTCCGGGTCAACAAGATTGACCAGAATAGGGTCTTCGGCAATGTAATCCCATAAGCAATGCAAGGCGGTAGAATTCTGAATTTGCGGGTCATGTATAGCTGCCAAAGCAATTGATTTGCTGGCCAACGGGTCTTTCTTGCGGAGTTTATTCAGACTCTCAGACAAAAGTTCCTGATCATCCAATGCACGGCAACTCTCAGCAAGTCGCGGGATAATCTCACTAATAAGCCGTGGCTCATCGTCCATCACATCAAGAAATATTTTGACTGCCTGTTTATGATCATCTGTTTCTTTTGCCAGATCACCCAAAGCAAGTTGTGCTCGCACGGTTCCGTGCTTGTGACTACTCGCCTTTTTTAACAATTCACGTACCTTACTGAAATCCCTGTCCTGAGCCGCATGCTCGGCCAGCTCACAATAGTAATGAGCAATCTGCCCCACTTCCTTTAAATCAGGATCAACCTTGGCCAGTTCCTTATATGCATCAATAGCTTGCTGCCAGTCATGGGTCACTTCATAGATGCGCACCAATTTCTGCAAGGCTCTTAAACGGTATTCTGGGGACTCAAGCAATTCCTTGAACAATTTCTCGGCACGGTCAAACAAACCTGCCCCAAGATAGTCTTCTGCCAGTGAAATAAGCGCATGTTCTTTATGCATTGTACTGAGATTTGGTCGGGCAATGATATTCTGGTGAACACGAATAGCCCTTTCAACTTCACCGCGACGACGAAACAAACTACCCAGCGCAAAATGTGTTTCCAGAGTTTCATCATCGACCTCTACCATTCGCAAAAAAACCTCAAGCGCCTGATCAGGTTGCTCATTAAGCAGGAAATTTAACCCTTTGATGTAATCTGCATTAAGTGTTCCAGCAGATGAAGGCTTATCCACCTCCACCTCATCTTCCTCATCATCACCAAAGCGGGCAAAAAAATAGCCCAGAGAGGCTGCCAGAAAAAGCAGGCCGGCTAGAAGAAAGGTCGATTCAGTGGGCATCATGCATGGGCATACGGCGTAAAGATGTAACTTCAGCCTCAGCAAGCCGCAATGACCTACGTAACTGGCGGCGTTCAGATGCCATTTTCAGTAAGAAGAATGCGATACACAGCATTCCAAACAACCATCCGGCCGCAAAAAAACTGAGCATAGCAAGAGAGGTAGTGGTTTCGACCTCAGCAAATGCAAGATTAAGTGTTACCGGGTCTGAGTTTACTGATGCAAACACCAGGGCAATCAGAAACACGACGAGTAAAATACCAAATATCAAATAACGAACCATGACACCTTAATCCGTTGTAACAAAAACATGAGACAGACATGAAAAAAACCGCAAACCAGCAAAGGCCTGCGGTTCTTATTGTAAAGCAAACTTTGCCCTGTATTCAGAGACAAAAAACCTACCTGCAGTTTTAGTCCTTAATCGGCAATTGGCGGCTCGCATTCACGCGATCCCGTAATTCCTTACCAGGCTTAAAATGTGGCACATGCTTGCCTGACAGCGCTACAGCCTCACCCGTCTTAGGATTTCGACCCATACGTGGCGGTCTAAAATGCAGTGAAAAGCTGCCAAAACCACGGATCTCAATCCGGTCACCGTTTGAAAGTGCACCACTCATTAATTCAAGCAAATGCTTCACCGCCAACTCAACATCCTTGGTCGGTAAATGCTTCTGCTTTCGCGCAATTACTTCTATTAGTTCTGACTTAGTCATGCAGGTCGTCACTCACTTTTATTATATTGTTGAATTTCGGGCATCTTCATAATACCCGGCTCCATAACTCAATATCAAGAATCTTCGCTGCCGCCCATCTGCTCTTTAAGCAGGTCTCCGAGCGTCGTACCTGATGCCACTGCAGCTGTATCCGTTTTATAACTCTGAACAGCAGCAGCTTCTTCATGAACCTCTTTAGCCTTAATTGACAAAGAAATAATACGATTTTTCCTATCCAAACCAATCAGGCGAGCCTCAATTTCCTCACCCTCTTTAAGTACTGTACGTGCATCTTCCACACGGTCACGTGATAACTCAGAAGCACGTAACTGACCTTCAATACCTTCTGCCAGCACAACTGTAGCGCCACGGACATCAACTTCTTTAACGACACCCTTAACAACACTACCTTTAGCATGCTGAGACAGGAATTCAGACAATGGATCTGCATCCAGCTGCTTGATTCCAAGTGAAATGCGCTCACGCTCAGGATCAATAGCAAGCACTATGGTCTCAACCTCTTCACCCTTGGTGTAATTGCGAACAGAATCATCACTTTCTTCTTCCCATGAGATATCAGACAAATGCACAAGCCCATCAATACCACCTGGCAAACCAATAAAGATGCCAAAGTCAGTAATAGACTTAATTGTGCCGCTGACTGTATCGCCTTTCTTAAAGGATGCGGAAAACTCTGCCCATGGGTTTGACTGACACTGCTTGACGCCAAGTGAAATACGACGACGTTCTTCGTCTATCTCAAGCACCATCACTTCAACCTCATCACCCACCTGTACAACCTTGGAAGGGTTTACATTCTTATTAGTCCAGTCCATTTCAGAAACATGCACCAGACCTTCAACACCTTCTTCAATTTCAACAAAGCAGCCATAGTCAGCAATATTAGTAACCTTACCAAACAGGCGTGTAGTAGCCGGATAACGTCGGGCTATGGCTTTCCAAGGATCTGAACCCAGCTGCTTGATGCCCAGTGAGACACGCGATTTATCACGATCAAAGCGCAGGACTTTAACGTCTATCTCATCTCCGACATTTACAACCTCAGAGGGGTGCTTGACACGCTTCCACGCCATATCTGTAATGTGCAGAAGACCATCAATACCACCCAAATCTACAAACGCACCATAATCAGTAAGATTTTTAACCACACCCTTAACTGTGACGCCTTCCTGCAGATTATTCAGCAGCTCATCACGTTCAGCACTGTATTCTTCTTCAACAACTGCTCGACGCGAAACAACAACGTTATTCCGTTTTTGATCAAGCTTAATAACCTTGAACTCAAGTGGTTTTCCTTCAAGATACGAAGGGTCACGTACAGGACGCACATCAACCAGTGAGCCTGGCAGGAATGCACGCACAAAATCTATTTCAACTGTAAAGCCGCCTTTAACGCGACCATTAATGATACCGGTAATAACTTCCGATTTTTCAAATGCATCTTCGAGCATACTCCAGGTCCGGGCACGTTTCGCTCGCTCGCGAGATAACTTGGTTTCACCAGAGCCATCTTCAACAGCATCCAAAGCAACTTCGACATCATCACCAACCTGAACTTCCAGTTCACCTCGTTCATCACGAAACTGGCTGGCGGGGATAACTGCCTCTGACTTGAGGCCGGCACTAACAATGACAACTTCGGCGGAAATTTCTATTACGGTGCCGGTAAGAATGGTACCGGACTTAATTTGACTGCTAGCTAGACTTTGCTCAAACAGTTCTGCAAAACTTTCTGTCATGGATAAAAACCACCCTAAGGTGGGCCTGTAGTTATGCGACTAAAAAACAGACGCTTTAATTAAAAAAACCGACCGACATCATTGTCGACCGGACCACTGTCTTATTTAAAGTGAGTAGACTTCACTGGCCCAGAAAATAACTAAATCAACAACTTCCTGAACATCAAGATCCGTGGAATCCAGCACACGGGCATCTTCTGCTGCCCTTAGTGGAGCTACCGACCGTTGTGAATCTCGCCGATCTCGCTCTTCCATATCCCTTGAAAGGGCGGGCAGACTAACATCCATTCCCTTGTCTTTCAACTGCTTATAACGTCTGCGGGCTCTTTCCTGGACACTTGCCGTGAGGAAAATTTTCAGTCCGGCCGAGCTAAAAACCACAGAACCCATATCTCGCCCATCTGCCACCAGGCCCGGTGGCTTTGCAAAGTCACGCTGGCGGTCAATCAGCGCTGCACGCACCGCAGCATCAGCAGCCACAACTGAGGCTGCACGGCCCCCCTCTTCAGTACGTATTTCTGCACTAACATCCTGATTTTGAAGAATAACAAGCACCCCACCAACAGCACTTTCAAAGCGCACATCAAGATTTCGCGCAACCTGGGCAACCGCTGTACTGTCATCCAGTGCTATACCCCGCTGTCCAGCTGCATAGGCTGTAATTCGATACAGTGAGCCGCTATCCAGTAAATGCCATCCCAGTTGCTGGGCAACCATCTGGCTAACAGTTCCCTTACCCGCACCACCCGGACCATCGATGGCTATAACCGGCACTGTCATGCGTCTGTCACCCGCAAACCAAGCGACTGCATTAACGTCACAAAATCAGGAAAAGAAGTCGCAACATTATCAGTATCCAGAATTGTTATTGGTTGTGTAGCACACATAGCAACCACTGCAAAAGCCATCGCGATACGATGATCACCCGCACTATTAACCGTGCCACCTTGTAACTGCCCGCCAACAATACGCACACCATCAGGGAATTCTTCAACCTCTACGCCAAGCGCCAGAAGATTGCTGACCATAATGGCAATACGATCACTCTCTTTGTGACGTAACTCTTCTGCTCCCCGGATAATTGTTTCACCCTCAGCACAAGCAGCAAGTGCAAATATCAGTGGCAACTCATCAATTGCCAGCGGCACCAGCTCTGCCGGGATTACTACACCCTGTAAAGATGATGGCAGCGCACTAACTGTAGCAACAGGCTCACCACTTTCAATTGAGGGTGCTTCTATATTTATATCTGCTCCCATCAACCGCAGTATTTCAATAACACCGATACGGGTTGGATTAATACCCACACTCTCAATACTCACACCATCACTTTGTGACAAGCACCCAGCTGCAAGGACAAAAGCTGCTGAAGATAAATCACCCGGAACATGCACTTCACATGCCGTTAGTTTTGCCGGGCCTTTAACTTCAGATAAAAGATCACCACTTTGTACCTGCACACCAAATGTCTGCAACATACGTTCGGTATGGTCACGTGTTACAGCCGGTTCCTGCACACGGGTGGTGCCGTCAGCATAAAGCCCTGCCAAAAGCACTGCAGATTTAACCTGAGCACTGGCTACCGGACTTTGAAATACAATGGGATGCAAACTCTCCCCACGAATGTGTACGGGCGGACAACCATCCGTTGTTTCAATTTCTGCGCCCATGCGTCTCAGGGGTTTAGCTATTCGTTCCATAGGGCGCTTAAGCAAGGACTCATCACCCGTTAATTCGCTGTTAAAGGACTGCCCGGCAAGCACACCCGCAAGCAAGCGCAGACCAGTACCTGAATTACCCATATCAAGCGGACCTGCAGATGGGCGCAATCCTTTCAGCCCAACTCCAGCAACTTTTATAAGCTTCCTGTCTGAATCATCTATCTGCACGCCTAGTGCACGTAATGCGCAGAGCGTTGCCAGGCAGTCTTCACCGGCAAGAAAGCCATATATAAGCGTTTGCCCTTCAGCCAGCGCCCCCAGCATAAGTGCCCGGTGGGAAATAGACTTATCCCCAGGCACACGAACACAGCCACTTATATTACGGCCTGGCTGGACAATAATTTTTGCTACTTCACTCATAGGTTTTTATTCGCAATACTTGCACGATAACGGTGCATACTAACCAACAACCTGTCCAATTCCACTTCGGTGCCCACGGTTATGCGCAGGTATTCAGATAAACCATAATTCACAACCGGGCGTACTATTACACCATCACGAAGCAGGTATTCATTACATTCAGCCGCATCCGGCCCTATATGTGCCAGCAGGAAATTACCCCGTGAAGGCAGGCTGTTAATACCAAGTCGTTCCAGTGCTTGCCGCAGTCTATGCAGACCTGCAGTATTTGCCAGCTTGCTCTTAGCTACCCATGCCTGCTCTTTAAGTGCCGCAATTGCTCCAGCCTGCGCCATGCTGTTTACATTAAATGGCTGCCGCACCCTGTTCAGCAATTCAGCTACACCTGGCGCACTGATACCATATCCCACCCGGGCTGCAGCAAGGCCATAGGCTTTAGAGAATGTACGCACCAACACAAGGTTTGGGAACTCATCCAACCAACTGAGTGTGTCCGGGTAGTCATCACCAACAGCATATTCAAAATAAGCCTCATCAACTACAACTATCACATGTGCAGGCAGGCTTATTAAAAAGGCATGTAAAGCCCCCCCGGTTACCCAGGTACCAGTCGGATTATTAGGGTTAGCAATAAATACCAAGCGGGTAGTTTCATCAACCAATGCACGCATGGCATCAAGGTCATGCCCCAGAGGTTGGGCATGATCAGTCGGGTTGGAGGCTGCAATTAATGCACGTGCACCCGTTGCCTGTACAACTAAGCGATACACTACAAATGAATGCTGGTCATACACAGCCGCTGTCTGTTCATTCAGAAAGGTTTCAGCCAGTAGCACCAGCACATCATTAGAGCCATTACCCAACGTTAACTGATCAGCATTAACACCAAGATGTTTAGCCAGCGCCTCACGCAAAGCAAAACCACCACCATCCGGGTATCGGCTAACATCCTCCAGTACTGCCTGCATCGCTTTATTTACAGATACCGGAACAGCTGCTGGGTTTTCATTGGAGGCAAGTTTGATTGCATTCTTGATCCCATACTCTCGCTCCAGCACCTCAGGCGGCATGCCAGGCTGATAGGGAGAAAGCCCACCAACTGCATCAGCAGCCAACATTGCATAAGGATCTATATCTGACATGCTGTAGCGAACTAAACGATTGCTTTCGGGTAGGAACCAAGCACACGAAATAACTGTGCACCTTTCTCAAGGTGCTTAAGTGCACGACCGACATGCTCTTCGTCTATATGCCCATCTATGTCAATGAAAAAGACGTAATGCCATTTCCGTTGATGTGATGGCCGTGACTCAATACGTGTCATATTGATATTGTCATCTGCCAAAGGTTGCAAGAGCTTCTGCAGCGCACCCGCATCCTCAGTATCTACCGTAGACAACAACAGACTCGTACGATCCTCTCCGCTGGGCGAAAATTGTGTCCGGCCAATAACAAGAAAACGCGTTGTGTTATCCGGCCTGTCCTCAATATCACTTGCCAGAGTACCCAGACTGTAAACTTCTGCTGCTGCATCACCAGCAATAGCAGCTGTACCCTTCTCTTCACTCGCACGGCTTGCACCCTCAGCATTACTGCTGACAGGCATTTGTTCCACATTGGGCAAATATTCATGTAGCCATGCACGACACTGAGCTAATGATTGTGGGTGAGCATAAACACGCTCTACTTTATCGAGGCTATCCATTGAGCACATCAGGTGCTGACGAATGCGCACCTCAACCTCCCCACAAATACTCAATGGAGATGTCATGAACATATCAAGCGTATTATTGACGGTACCTTCAGTCGAGTTTTCTATCGGCACGACGCCAAAGTCCGCCGTACCGGATTCAACCTCATGGAAGACCTCTTCAATAGTGGTCAGCGGCAATGGCCTGACGGACAAACCAAAATGCTTGAGTACAGCGGATTGCGTGAAGGTACCCTCAGGCCCAAGATAACCCACCTTGACGGGTTCCTCATGCGCAAGACATACCGACATGATTTCACGAAACAAGCGCACCATTTCCTCATCTTTAAGAGGACCCTCATTGCGCTCAAGCACACTGCGCAGAACCTGCGCCTCACGTTCAGGCCGGTAAAAGTCCACCGGACCATTACCATTACCCGCCATTTTGGCTTCACCAATAGCTTTGGCACAGTGCGCACGCTCATTGATCAGCTCCTGAATACGGACATCGAGTGCATCAATCTGCCCCCGGATACCTTCCAGTTCGCCTGCCTGTTTGTCATCTTTGTCAGCCATGGCAACGCATTCTAGCCGAAACCACGGTCAAGAGGCTGATTTATAGGTCGATTTGTGACTCGGGTTGGTCTGTTCAGGCTGGCTTACCCAAATTCCGGACCTTAAGCACCCCTTCTATAGCCGAAATCTGCCCTACAACCGTATCCGGAACCTCTGCATCAAGATCCACAATGGTGTACGCAAGCTCACCGCGCGATTTATTGAGCATATCTTCTATATTCAGACCAGCATCAGCCAGAATTGTTGAAACCTGCCCAACCATATTAGGTACATTTTTATTTGCCACAGTAATTCGATAAGAATCTGTACGCGGCATATCTGCCCCAGGGAAATTTACTGAGTAAATTACATTGCCATTCTCAAGGTAATTTCGCAGATTATCCGCAACCATAATGGCGCAGTTATCCTCAGCTTCAGCAGTTGATGCACCCAGATGAGGAAGCGTAATAACTTTATCATTTCCAATCACTGGACGATTCGGAAAGTCAGTAACATAAGCACCCAACTGACCGGTTTCCAATGCAGCTAAAACAGCTGCTTCATCACAAATAGGATCGCGGGCAAAATTTAGAATCACCGCACCCTTGGGCATTTTTGCAATACCTTCAGCACTTATCAGTCCGCGAGTCACGTCCAGCAAAGGCACGTGCAATGAAACCATATCCGCCTTGGCCAGCAAGTCATTCAAACTACGCGCCTGTTGTACACCAGAGTGCAGCTGCCAGGCATTTTCAACACTAATCATGGCGTCAAAGCCAACGACATTCATACCCAAATCTAACGCTGCATTAGCAACACGAACACCGATCGCACCCAGACCAACAACACCGAGTGTTCGGCCAGGCAATTCATAGCCTACATATTTCTTTTTACCAGCCTCAACCGCCTTGGACAGCTCGTCACCTTCACCCTCGAGCTCCTGACAGTATTTCCAAGCTGCAGCAAGGTTCCGTGCCGCCAGTAACATGCCACCAATGACCAGCTCTTTCACTGCATTGGCATTAGCTCCCGGTGCATTAAATACAGGGATACCCATGTCAGCCAGCTTATCGGTCGGAATATTATTGACACCAGCACCGGCACGAGCAACAGCTTGCAGATTGCCGCCGACTTCCATGTCATGCATTTTTGCAGAACGCACAAGAATGCCATGAGGGTCAGCAATGTCATTGTCGATTGTGTAACTGTCTGTGGGCAATCGTTCTGTCCCAACAGACGCAATATTGTTCAGGGTTTGAATGTTGTACATCGTATAAATATCCAGTGTGTTTTTACCTGTTTAGAATCAGGCATTGCTGCGTTCAAATTCTTCCATGAAAGAAACCAGTGCATCAATTGCATCCATCGATACCGCATTGTAAATGCTGGCACGCATGCCGCCGACAGATCGATGCCCCTTCAAGTTCATCAGTCCGGCAGCCTCGGCCTTGGCAAGAAAGTCACCATCCAGCTCCGGTTTGGCCAGCGTAAAAGGTATGTTCATCCAAGAACGGTAGTCCAGCGCAACCGGGTTAGCATAGAAGTCAGAACCATCAATTGCTGCATACAATTTTGCTGCTTTAGACTGATTGAACTCACCCATACCCTCAAGCCCGCCATTGCGTTTAATCCACGCAAACACCAGACCAGCCATGTACCAGGCAAATGTCGGTGGCGTATTCATCATCGAACCACCTTCCGCATGCGCTTTATAATTAAGTATGTTCGAGCCAGGTCGGCCTTCCTTAAGCAAATCCTTACGCACGATCACAATAGTCAGACCAGCAGGACCAATATTTTTCTGTGCGCCGGCATAGATCAAACCAAACTTATTCACATCAATCGGCCGTGACAAAATGGTTGAAGACATATCAGCAACCAGCGGTACCCCACCCGTCTCCGGTGGTGCATGAAATTCCAGCCCGCCTATAGTTTCATTAGCGCAGTAATGGAAATAGGCCGCATCCGAGGTCAGCTGCCAGCTGTCAATTGCTGGTACGTCTGCATAATTAGAATCAGCACCATCAGCCACCACATTAACGTTACGTAGTGCCTTACCTTCCTTCAGTGCTTTTTTAGACCAGCTGCCCGTTACCAGCTGATCAATTGTCTGTCCTTCATCCGACAGGTTCATTGGAATCAATGCAAACTGCTGCGTGGCACCGCCTTGTAAAAACATGACCGAATAGTCATCAGAAATATTCATGAGCTCACGAATATCTGCCTCTGCCTGTTCTGCAACCGCAATAAAGGGCTTGCTGCGATGACTGACTTCCATCACGCTCATACCGCTACCCTGCCAGTCAGTCAAACCTGCCTGGGCTTCTTCCAGAACCTCCAGCGGTAATGCTGCCGGCCCTGCACTGAAGTTAAATACTCGTGCCATTGTTCTTCCTGTGGATTTTTCCTGTGATATATCGTTATGAAGTGCTCACAGTGAGTGTGCACCGCAATTAGTTAGTTAATAAAAACCTGATTTTATTATTAGTAGTATTCAGTTCTAGTTAGTTTCAGTCCTGCTCTTAATCCTGATCCTAAGCTTCGTCCTGACCTGATTCTTCGCCCTGAATCTGCTCAATGCGATCAAGGCCGACCAGACGGTCACCCTCTGCAACACGAATAAGACGGACACCCTGAGTATTTCGACCCAGTACTGAAATATCTGCAACACCCGTTCGCACCAGGGTTCCGAATGAACTGATGAGCATCACCTCATCGTCATCAACCACTTGGATAGCACCCACAGTCTTGCCGTTACGTTCACTGGTCTGAATAGCAATCACACCTTTGCCACCACGCCCCTGGGTCGTAAATTCTTTAACCCGCGTGCGCTTGCCATAACCATTTGCTGTAGCCATGAGAATATCGCCTTCACCTACAATGATAAGGCCAATAACCTCATGCCCGGATTCAAGGTTGATACCGCGCACACCCGCTGCACCACGACCCATCTCACGAACATCTTTCTCATTAAAGCGAATGGCCTTGCCTGAACTGGCTGCAAGAAAAATATCCGTTAACCCATTAGTCAGTGCCACATCGACCAGCTTGTCACCATCACGTAAATCAACCGCAATAATGCCGTTGGTACGTGGCCGGGAAAATGCTTCCAATGAGGTCTTCTTGACGCGCCCATTACTGGTCGCCATAAAGACATACTGATCTGCATCATACTCACGTACTGGCATCACAGCATTTATGCGCTCATCATCCTGCAGTGGCAACAAATTAATAATAGGTTTACCACGTGCACCCCGGCTGGCACGTGGCACCTGATAAACCTTTAGCCAATAAACTTTGCCACGGCTGGAAAAACACAAAAGCGTGTCATGACTATTCGCCACAAACAATTTATCGATAAAGTCTTCGTCTTTAACCTTGGTTGCTGAACGTCCACGTCCACCGCGCTTTTGTGCCTGATAGGTATCCAGCCCCTGTGCTTTGGCATAGCCACCATGAGACAGGGTTACAACCAGGTCCTCTTCAGGAATGAGGTCTTCAATTGTGACATTGGAATGATCCTCTACAATCTCTGTACGGCGCCCATCCGCATAGTTTTCACGAATCTCGTGCAGTTCTTCGCGAATGACTCGTACAAGCTCATCTGGATTCTGTAAAATACTTGTAAGATATTGTATCTTTTCGAGTATTTCCTTGTACTCATTGATAATTTTATCGCGTTCCAGTCCTGTCAAACGATGTAAACGTAGCTCAAGAATGGCCTGAGCCTGATTAGGCGATAAACAATAGCCTTTCTTGCCCAGCCCATAGTCGCCCTCCAGATTATCTGGGCGAGTGGTGATTTCACCGGCACGCTTAAGCATGCCTGTAACATCACCTGGCTCCCAGACCGTATCAATTAAACCCTGTTTGGCAACTGCAGGTGACTCTGATTTCCGAATGAGTTTGATAACCGGATCGAGGTTCGCAAGTGCAACAGCCTGACCTTCAAGAACATGGCCTCGCTCACGCGCTTTGCGAAGCTCATAAACAGTTCGCCGAGTAACAACCTCACGTCGGTGACGCACAAAGGCAACCAGCATTTCCTTTAGCGTTAACAGGCGTGGCTGACCATCACGCAAGGCCACCATATTGATGCCGAACACCGACTCCATAGGTGTCTGCTTATAGAGATTATTAATCACTACCTCAGTTAACATGCCCCGACGTAACTCAATAACAACCCGCAAGCCATCTTTATCTGATTCATCACGTAATTCAGTGATGCCGTCAATCTTCTTATCGCGGACCAGCTCAGCAATTTTTTCTATCAACCGGGCTTTATTCACCTGGTATGGCAGTTCAGTCAGGACTATAGCTTCCTTGCCCTTCCCATCCACCTGCTCAATTTCATGACGGGCACGCATATGCACACGACCACGACCCGTGGTGTAGGCCGAATAGATACCCTGCGCTCCATTAATAATGCCGGCAGTGGGAAAATCAGGACCCGGCATAATTTCCATCAACTCGGCAATGGACACATCCTCATTATCAATGACTGCCAACGTTGCATCGATAACTTCACCAAGATTATGCGGTGGGATATTGGTAGCCATACCCACTGCGATACCAGACGAACCATTGACCAAAAGATTTGGGACTCGGGTAGGCAATACAGTGGGTTCAGATTCTGAGCCATCGTAGTTCTCAGCAAAATCCACCGTCTCTTTATCAATATCTGCTAGTAACTCGCTGGCCAGACGTGTCATACGAACTTCGGTATAACGCATGGCTGCAGGTGCATCACCATCGACAGAACCAAAGTTACCCTGGCCATCTACAAGCAGATAACGCAGTGAAAATGGCTGCGCCATACGAACAATCGTGTCATAGACTGCCGAGTCACCATGTGGATGGTATTTACCAATGACATCACCCACAACACGAGCAGACTTCTTATAAGCCTTATTATGCTCATTACCCAATTCACGCATAGCGTATAAAACACGCCGGTGTACCGGTTTCAGGCCATCCCGTACATCCGGCAGGGCACGGCCTACAATTACGCTCATTGCGTAATCGAGATAGGACTGTCGCATCTCGTCTTCGAGATTGACAGGCAATACTTCCTGAGCCACTTCAGTCATAGGTGGTAGTCAACTGATTCTTTATGAGAGATCAATAATTGTGAGAGTAAATAACCGACTTCATATCCAGGTTAAACAACGTATATTTTTCCTGCATCTGAAAGGCTTATCATATGTGCCAAATAAGCTCATAATATTACCACACACAGCCAGAAAACGTGGTGCATTTCTGCCCTGGCAGACTAGAAATTTTGCTCCATCTGAATACTTTAATTTCGGGCTGTATTTCGTCTGTGCGGTGCTTCAGGCATTATCGCGCTGCGGATAACAAAGCCGCACTGGCCCGGAGCCCTGTTAATGACGCAAGCTAGCCAACCCGACCTGATTATTGCCCCCCGCTGGATCATCCCGGTGGAACCCGCACTTACAGTACTGACAGAGCATGCTCTGTTGGTAAGTAATGGCCGCATATTGGGGCTGGAGAAGTGCGCAGCTGCCCGGCATAACTACCCAGACACCACCTGGATTGAGCGGCCCAATCACGTCCTGATTCCCGGCCTTATTAATGCCCATACCCATGCTGCCATGTCACTGCTACGTGGCTATGCCGATGACATGTCCCTAGAAAGCTGGCTGAGCGAGCATATCTGGCCCGCAGAACAACAATGGGTTAGCCGTGAATTTGTCCGCGACGGCACCGACCTGGCCATTCTGGAAATGATCCGCGGCGGTACCACCTGCTTTCAGGATATGTATTTCTTTCCGGATGAAGTGGCCGCAGTTGCAGCCGAACGGGGTATACGTGCCCTGGCTGGCATGATCGTACTAAATGCACCTACCGTCTGGGCTGCCGATACGGATGAATATCTGGCGCGTGGTCTCGTAGTGCATGACCGCTATCGCGATCACCCACTTGTTGATACTTCATTTGCGCCCCATGCACCCTACACCGTCGATGATGATGCATTTAAGCGAATCATCACCCTCGCCAACCAACTGGATGTCAATATCCACATACACGTGCATGAAACTGCCAATGAAATTCAAAACGCTTTAGATACCACAGGTATGCGTCCCCTCGCTCGCCTTGAGAAACTTGGCTTATTAAGCCCCCAGCTTAATGCAGTACACATGACACAACTGGATACTGAAGAAATTGAATTACTGGCCGCCAGGGGCATCTCAGTGGTGCATTGCCCCGAATCCAATATGAAACTGGCAAGTGGCATCTGTTCACTTGAGCCATTAATAGCAGCCGGCATCAACGTTGCACTGGGAACAGATGGTGCAGCCAGCAATAATGACCTTGATATGCTGGGTGAACTCCGCTCCGCCGCATTACTGGCTAAAGTACACAGCGGTAATGCGGCAACACTGCCTGCTAATGTAGCGCTTGAGATGGCTACAATAAATGGCGCACGTGCGCTGGGTATTGCTAATGAAACCGGCTCACTGGTTACAGGCAAATCAGCTGATATGGTCTGTGTAGACCTGTCTGCACCTTCATGTCAGCCAGTACATAACCCTTTGTCACAGCTTGTTTACAGCGCCCAGCGAGATCAGGTGAGTGATGTCTGGGTTGCCGGCCGACAACTGTATGGTGAAAATGGATTTACCACTATGAATGCAACAGAGATACTTGAGCGGGCCAATGCATGGCTGAACCGTATGCAGGACAATCCATCATGAATACAGCAAAGCAGAATATTGACCCACATGAACTGCAAAAGTTTGATGCACTGGCAAGTCGCTGGTGGGACCCTCAGGGTGAGTTCAAACCTCTGCATCAGCTAAACCCGGTGCGGCTTGATTACGTTGAACAACGTGCGGGCATTAGCGGCAAAAAATGCCTTGATGTTGGCTGCGGCGGGGGCTTGTTATCAGAAGGGCTGGCTGAACGCGGCGCAGATGTCACAGGCATTGATATGGCCAATGGCCCACTCAGTGTTGCAAAAATGCATCTGCAAAAATCCGGGTTACAAAATGTACGCTACCTGCAAAGCTCTGCAGAAAAACTGGCTGAGACAGAGGCTGGCAGCTATGACATCGTAAGCTGCATGGAAGTTATTGAGCACGTACCTGACCCACAAAGTCTTGTCACTGCATGCAGACAACTTGCCCGCCCCGGTGGCGATGTCTTTTTTTCCACTATCAACCGCAACCTCAAAGCATTCATGATGGCCATTGTCGGTGCGGAATATGTGATGCGCATGCTACCTAAAGGTACGCATGACTATGAACGCTTTATACGGCCTTCAGAGTTACGCCGCTGGGGTATCAATAGCGGACTGGAATTCAGTCATATTTCAGGACTAAGTGCCGCACCTTTTGGTGGCAGTTTCAGCCTGAGTGACAACATCGATGTCAACTACCTGATTCATTTCACCGTGCCTGCATGAGTACCCAGCCGTTACTGCATACACTGGATGCCGTACTGTTTGACCTGGATGGCACGCTGCTTGATACCGCTCCTGATCTGGCCAATGCATTATTCACCGTATGTGCCAATCAGAATGTCACACCTCCGGAATACAGTCTTATCGCCCAGCATGTCTCTACCGGCGCAATTGGCCTGACCCGACTGGCTTTTCCAGAACACCCAGAAGAAATACAACAAAGCTTATGCCAGCAACTGGTGGAGATATATTCAGCGCATATCTGTGAACAAACTCGCCCCTACCCCGGCATAACTGAAATGCTGTCCCGGCTGGAGGATGAAACCATCTCCTGGGGTGTCGTGACCAACAAGCTGGAACGACTGGCACTACCCATACTTGAAAAGCTTAATCTGCTGACAAACTGCCGGGTTGTAGTGGGTGGTGATACAGCAGCCAGAAACAAGCCCCACCCTGATCCCATCAACTATGCCCTCGACAAACTGGGGCTTGCGGCTGAATCTGTCGCATATGTGGGCGATCATCGTAAAGATGTGCAATCAGGTCAGGCCGCAGGGACACTAACAGTAGCCTGTTCCTGGGGCTACATTATTTCCAATGAAGACCCCAACAGCTGGGGCGCAGACTATACAATTGACCATCCTGAAGAATTACTGACGCTGCTACTGACTCACGATAACCCTATTAATGACTGAAACCACTCTCTTATTCATCATCAGTGCTGCCGGCGGTTTTTTACTTGGCATGCTTATCCAGTATCTGCTGGGTCGCAATCAACTTGCAAAACTGGAAAGTGACATTGCAGTCAAAGACACACTTATTAAAACCGATGAGGCACGCATAGCCGAACAAGATGCTGCTCTGAGTACAGTACGTGAGAGCCTTATGGCCTCATTCAGTGAACTCGCACATGAATCACTTGCAAAAACCAACAAGGCTTTCCTGCAACTGGCCGAACAAAACTTTGACAAACATCAAACCCAGGCAACCGCTAACCTGAAAGAACGAGAACAGGCGGTTGAACATCTCGTCAAACCTATTAAAGAAGCGCTGGAGAAAACCACCCAGCAAATCAGTGAGATCGAAAAAACCCGTAAAGAAGCCTATGGCGGTATTAGTGAGCAGCTGAAATCAATGGCCCAGAGCCATGAAACACTGCGCTCTGAAACCAGCAAACTGGTTAGCGCATTACGTCGCCCCCAGGTACGCGGCCAATGGGGCGAGATGACACTGCGCCGACTCGCTGAACTCGCCGGCATGGTCAATCACTGCGACTTCAGCGAACAGGTTCACACCACGGATGAAGACAACCGTGGCTACCGTCCCGACATGATCGTGCGCCTGCCAGAAAAAGGTCAGCTGGTGGTTGATGTTAAAACACCACTGGATGCCTACCTGGATGCAACAGAAGCAAGCGATGAAGCCTCAAGAAAAGAAGCATTAAAGCGTCATGCCACAAATGTAAACGCACGTATCAAAGAATTATCCAGCAAGGCTTATATAGAACAATTTGAGAAGTCACCTGAGTTTGTCATCCTGTTTGTTCCTGGCGATCAGTTTCTTACTGCAGCTCTCGATGAAAAACCAACGTTGCTTGAAGATGCGCTGGCACAAAAAGTTTTGCTGGCAACCCCTACCAGCCTGATTGCACTCCTCAAGGTAGTTGCTTATGGGTGGATGCAACTTAACCTTGCTGATAACGCTGAGGAAATCAAAAAACTTGCCATTCAGATGCAGGACAGGCTTGGAACATTTACAGGCCATCTGACCACAGTTGGAGCTCGCCTGAATGCAAGCGTCACTTCCTATAACAAGGCCGTTGCTTCTCTTGAAACCCGGGTACTGCCAACAACTCGCAAAATTCGTGAACTCGGCGCTGACTCTGGAAAAGATAATCAACTCCCGGAATCTATTGATATAACCGCAAGAGAATTAAAACTCATTGCCGACGATCTAAAAACAGATAGCGATAGCAGTGATACGCCGGACATTGAAGAACGACCTCAATAAATAACTAACTAACATCAGAAGTGGCATGAGCCGCCACCAACAACCAACGCATGAGCAAAATATTTTGAATAACCCATCCAGCAAGTTTGATTCTGATAATTACAACCCTGCACCGGATTTACTCAAGGACCACATCATCATGGTCACTGGGGCCGGTGACGGCATAGGCTCAGTTGCTGCACGCAGCTTTGCAAAACACGGCGCAACAGTTGCACTGGTTGGGCGCACCCAGGCCAAGCTTGAAGCTGTGTACGATGCTATCGAAGCTGATGGCAGTCCCACACCAACCATTGCCGTAATAGACTTTGCCAAAGCCCAGGGAGATGACTATCAGAACATAGCGGATGGACTGGAAGAACAATTTGGCCGACTTGACGGCTTATTACACAATGCCGGCATACTCGGCCATCGCAGCCCAATTGAGCATTACGAAGTAAAAACATGGCTTGACGTCATGCATGTAAATCTCAACGCACCGTTCATCCTCACCCAGACACTGTTACCGTTGCTACAGAAATCATCTGGCCCAAGTGTTGTATTCACATCAAGTGGTGTGGGACGTAAGGGACGTGCCTATTGGGGCGCTTATGCTGTGTCAAAATTCGGCACTGAAGGCCTGATGCAAACACTGGCTGATGAAGTCGAAAATATCCGCGTAAACTGTATCAACCCCGGCGCTACCCGCACCGCAATGCGCAAGGTTGCCTACCCTGGGGAAGACCCGACTGCCCTGCTGACTCCGGCTGACATTATGTCTACATATCTCTATCTGCTGGGTCCAGACAGCAAGGGCATTTCAGGACAAAGCCTAGACTGTCAGTAGCTGCCCTGCTTAGAATTCTTAGGCATAGCACTTAGTGACAATAAAGAACAGATAGACATTACGAAAAGCAACGGCGCCTGGGTTGTGTCCGACTGGTTCAGCTTATTAGTTTCACCAGAGTTTGATGCAAAGACCAGACCCTGGATGCCCATTAAACAGTCTGACTACCAGTAGGTAACTCCGATTACAGATGGCTGTAATATTGACGCACCTGATCGGCACCCCGGAACACGTATCACCATCGCAGATTTGGGCAATGACTGATATCGTGCAGAAATCGACTATGTGTTTTCTTATTTACCACCCTTAAATGCCGACAACGTATATTTGATCGAACCCTGATATATACACTTGCAAGGAATCACTCAATAACCCATCATTTCCACATGATGCGCCCACTCATTGTTGCAGTTCTGCTTGCAGTTTTTTCACTGCCCGCAAAGGCGCAGGTCAACAATGAAAAATACCATGGGTTTTTACTCGTTGGTGAATTCGGCGAGTTGTGCACCATGTGTGAAGCCATAGTGCTGTGTGAAGCCAGCAATCAACCCCGCACACATAAGAAAATCCCGGCAACAGGTAACTTCACGCTGTACCACGTGCAGACACGAACATTTTGGTCTCAAATGAGCACCATCTGGGAATGGTTTATTGCCAACTTTGATTCTGAATCCCTGGCTCAGGGTCACAGTCGTCCCGTACTGGCCTATCAGGTTAGTCAAGCAAACTGGAGCGGACCGATAAAGACCGAAACACATCTAGCCCTTGAACCACCTTTAATCAGCTTTAGCAACCTCTCCATCGATCGCCGTGATGGAAGGTGGGTCAGGGACATTGATAATAAAACTGCGGGTTATTGTCAGCGCATGCCACTATGG
The DNA here is from genome assembly GCA_024229935.1 of Gammaproteobacteria bacterium. Lineage (GTDB taxonomy): Bacteria > Pseudomonadota > Gammaproteobacteria > Steroidobacterales. The sequence goes on from JAAERX010000083.1 coordinate 21,031, forward strand.
GAATCACTTGAGACAATTTCTGCCAGCACTGCAGTTGAAACACCATGAGCAGAACTACAAACTACAGCACACCTATCTGGAGCATAAGCTGGCTTAGGGCGCATCCGCTTAAATTTACCGGGATAGTTTTGCATCTCCTGCTACGCACCCTGTTTGGTGTTTTCTGGCTGGCAGCAGGACTGAACAAAGTTAATAAGAGCTGGCTTAGCACTGACATTCTGGAAAGAATTTATCTGGACCGTCTGACCGAGATGCCACCGGATAGTTTTGCTGTACTCTACCTGCAGTCATTTGCCATACCGCTATACAAAGTCATTGCCTGGATTCTTGTTTTTGGTGAGCTCTATGTAGCAATTGGCTTGCTGTTAGGGCTAACAACACGCTGGGCTGCCGGAGTCAGCCTGTTTATTCTGTTTAACCTGGCGATAGGCGGTTATTACGATGCCTCACTATTGCCCTTCTTTATATTGAATATTATTTTTCTTTGCTGGTCTTCTGGGCAATGGCTGGGATTTGACCGCTGGTTAAGCAACTATTTTCCAGGCTCACGCTGGCTAAACTAATAGTTAAGTATTGATACCCAACAGTAAATACGAGTTCAGTCAGGGCAGTGTTACTTAAGAAATTCCCTGAGTATGTCGACCTCACGTTCAGCCATTTCCCGGTATTTACCCGGTCGTAAATCCCGTGGCAATTTAACCGGACCGTAACTAACCCGTAATAGCCGGTTTACCCGGCAACCAATAGCCTCAAATAAACGGCGCACAATACGATTACGACCTTCACTAACAGACACCCGGTAAGAACGATTAGCCCCCTCTCCCTCGGTAACAATAATGTCCTCAAATTTTGCCTTGCCGTCTTCCAGTTCCACACCGTGCTTTAGTTCAGCAAGTTGTTCTTCTGTGGGTTCACCAAATGCACGCACAATATACTCACGCTGCAACTCACTGGAGGGGTGCATCAGGCGATTAGCCAGTTCACCATCAGTAGTAAGAATCAGCAAACCCGTCGTCTGAAAATCGAGCCGCCCAACACTGACCCAGCGTGCGCCTAAGACTTTAGGCAGTGACTCAAATATAGTGCGGCGTCCCTGCGGGTCAGAGCGCGTACATATTTCACCAGGGGGTTTGTGATAGAGAAGCGTACGTGGCTTTTTCTCATGCTTTGGCATGCGGATAGCTTTGCCATCAATCTCAATACGTTCAACACCATCAACCTTCAGGCCAAGTTCAGCTAACTCACCGTCCACAGAAATCCGACCCGCTGTAATCCAGCGTTCAATTTCGCGTCGCGAACCCAGCCCCTGCCCGGCCAGCCACTTTTGTAGCCGTTCGGCCATTACACTTACTCCAGCTGGCATCTGAAAAAGATGCCGAAAAAAGGATCAGGATTTTTTTAGCGGAACAACCTCAGCAGTCTGCTCGTTAACAATCTCATCAGAAGTATCATCCGCAACCTGCTCGGTACTTTCAGTCGCAGCCGCCCGTGCCTCGTCCAGTGATGCAACTGTCGCCGGTTCCAGTGGCTCTTCACCCGGCGCATTTAATCCAACCAGGGGTGATACAGCGCCTGGTGCAACATCTTCTCTGGACTCTGATTTCCCGGACAGTTCAGCCGTAATTGCATCAATGCGAGCTGCTGCTGCTGCAATTTCTTCTTCACTAAGCTCAAGATCCTCTTCACCCTCGTCATCATCTTCAAATGACAATGTTTCGGGCGTACTGGTATCCGCAGCTTCTTCATTCTCTGCAGCCTCGTTAACAATATCCCCTGCCTGAACCTGAACATCTTCAGTAACAACCGCTTCAGCAATCTCACCCTCACCGGCTTCTGCATCAGGCACAGGTTCATCAACTCCCTCCTGTGCTTCTGACAACTGATCAGCCGTACCCAACTCAAGCTGTATATCTACTGGCTCCAGCGCTGCAAGTTCGGCAAGTGGCGGCAAATCATCAAGTTTCTTAAGATTGAAATAATCCAGAAATAGCCGGGTTGTACCAAATATTGCCGGTTTTCCTGGTACATCACGATGCCCAACCACTTTTATCCAGTCACGTTCAAGCAAGGTACGAATAATGTTGGTGGTTACACTAACACCACGTATCTCTTCAATATCACCACGGGTAACAGGCTGTCGGTAAGCAACAATCGCCAGCGTTTCCATCAGAGCGCGTGAATACCTCGGCGGACGTTCTTCCCAGAGCTTTGTAAGCCACTGCGACATGGATTCACGTACCTGAATACGAAAACCACTAGCAACCTCAATGACCTCTATGCCTCGCCCTTCACAATCAGCCTGTAATTCTTTTAAGGCTGCACGAATTGCCGTCTTATCCGGGCCATCCTTATCCCCAAATAATGCAGCAAACTGATCGACAGTAAGCGGGCCGCCTGCAGCAAGCAGTGCTGCTTCAATAATATTTTTCAGTAACGGAGAATCCATTTATTGCTTCCCTGGTTAAAACTTCCCTGAATTAATGACTTTCTGAAGGATCCGGGTCTGACTCATCGAACTCCGAACTCATCGGCAAATCAGGCACAGCCTTAACATTGCAGGCTGCACGTACATGTATAGGTGAATAAGCCTCACCCTGCGTAAGCTCAATTAATGCTTCCTTGAGAAGCTCAAGCAGTGATAAAAATGTAACCGTCACACCCATACGACCTTCTGACAGGTCAAACAGATCCTTAAATTCAGTAAACTCATTACTCTTTATACGTTCCAGCACTTCAGACATACGCTGACGCACAGACAATCGCTCAGACTGAATGTGGTGATGCGCCAGTAATTCGGCACGTGAAAGCACATCCTTAAACGCAACCAGCAATTCCTTGAGTTGCAGGTCGGGTAATTTCTCCACCACCTTCCTTTCGGTTGGTTTTGCTGATGCCTGAAAATTGTCTTTCTCCATACGTGGCAGTTCAGTAATGGAGTCAGCCGCTTTCTTATAACGCTCATATTCGAGCAAACGACGCACCAGTTCTGCTCGCGGGTCATGCTCTTCCTCAGCATCTTCTTCAACACGCGGCAATAACATTCGTGATTTAATTTCTGCCAGCATAGCCGCCATCAACAGATACTCACCTGCAAGGTCAAGCTGCACTTCCTTCATCAATTCAATGTATTCGACGTACTGCCGGGTAATCTCAGTAATCGGTATATTCAGGATGTCGAGATTTTGTCTGCGGATCAGATAAAGCAACAGATCCAGCGGGCCTTCAAAGGCCTCAAGAAACACTTCAAGTGCATGCGGGGGGATATACAAATCCTGCGGCAGTTCAGTAACCGCCTCACCCTCGACAACCGCAAACGGCATTTCAGTCTGAGCAGGGTTCTTGACACTCTCTTCTTCAGACTCAGGAACAACATCAGCCGTCAGAACTGACGGATCTGCATTTTCCACAACTTGGAGCTCCGGCTTCGCAGCCGCATCACTCTCAGGCATATTCACGCTCTCAACCCACCACAAAAATAATTAGATTCTTTACCAAAGTCAGCAACGGGGCCACCAGAACCCATAGCCATCCTTGCCACAACAAGAACACCAGTATTATAAGGCCGAAAGGCTCAATGCGATCCAAAAAATAGCCCATAGATTCATTTACCAGGCCACGTAAAACCCGCCCCCCATCAAGTGGCGGGATCGGAAGTAAATTAAAAGCTGCCAGTAAGGCATTGATAATTATTCCGATCTCGGCCATTGAAAGCAGCCACCCACCAACAAAACTGGTCGCCAGCCCTGACAAAATTGTTAGCTTGTATATAAGTGCCCAGAAAACCCCCATCACGATATTGGCGAATGGCCCCGCAAGTGCCACCCAAACCATATCGCGTTTGGGGTTATTCAAGTTACGAAATGCAACCGGAACCGGCTTTGCCCAACCAAATAAAAAGCCTACTGTAGCAAACAAAAAGATCGGTACCAGAACCGTACCAATGGGGTCGATATGCTTAATTGGATTCAGCGACAGTCGGCCCAGCATCTCTGCAGTACGGTCACCTAGCCGTCTGGCCATCCAACCGTGCGCAACTTCATGCAGCGTGACTGCAAACAGTATAGGAAGCACCCCTACGGCTATTCCCTGCAGTATCTGACTAAAATCAAAATTATCCATGTACTGAAGTATATAGATGCAAACACATGGCTTCAGACAAAATCATCTGCCTTACCTTTACCCTCACGCAATAGCACAGGATAACCTTGCGTCAGATCCACCACCGTGGTCGGTTCTATGCCACAACTGCCTGCATTAATAATTAAATCAACATCTCCACGTAAACGCTGCTCTATCTCATCAGCATCTGTCATTGGCAACTCATCACCTGGCAGTATCAGGGTAGAACTCATAAAAGATTCTCCCAGAACCTTTAGTATTGCCTGAGGTACAGGATGGTCGGGCACACGTATGCCTATCGTCTTGCTGCGTGGGTTCTGCAAGCGTCGAGGCACATCTCTGGTTGCAGGCAGAATGAATGTATAAGGACCCGGTGTATGCGCTTTAAGTAAGCGGTAACACGCGTTATCAACTTTTGCATAGGTAGAGATTTCAGCCAAATCACGACAGATTAATGTGAAATTATGACTGCGTGCCGTCTGACGAATGCGCTGAATTTCACGAATAGGGTTTTTATCACCCATATGAAACCCAAATGCATAACAGGAATCAGTTGGGTAGACCACAAGCTTGCCTGAACGCAATTCATCCACCACCCGGGATACACACCGTGGCTCAGGATTTACCGGATGAATTTCAAGCACCTCTGTCATCTCATGCACTCAGGGTAACGTACAACCACTAATTTATTAAGTATCATGTAGACCTTATTTTTTGCCCGTATCTGGCTATGCACTTAAGCATATCTTGAGACTGGTTTAGGCACACTCTAGGTATCAATAAATAATATGCAAGCATTACTCGATTTTTTGCCAGTCATCGCCTTCGTTACGGCCTACTGGATTACAGGCGACATGTCAGTTGCCATAATTGTCATCATGGGTGCTGTGACTCTGCAAATTGCAGCTACCTGGCTGTTAAAGCGGGAATTAAGCCGCATGCTGATTATCTCTACAGTGTTGGTTTTTCTGCTTGGTGGCGTCAGCCTGTACCTTGATAACCCTCTTTTCTTTAAGTGGAAACCAACCGGTCTTTACTGGACATTTGCGGTTATCTTTCTTGCCAGTCAGTTCATCGGCAAACAACCATTTGTTAAACGCATGATGCAGGCTGTTTCAAAAGATGAAATGGAATTACCGGCTAGAACCTGGGTTCAGCTAAATCTGGCATGGGTTGCTTTCTTCATTTTTGCTGGAGCAGCTAACATCTATGTCGCATATCAGTATGATGAAGCCACCTGGGTGAACTTCAAACTTTTTGGGCTATTTGGCATTACTTTTGTCTTTCTTGTACTACAAACATTATGGCTATCGAAATATATGCCTGATGAGGACAAACAAGATAAAGGAGATCCCCAGTAATGTTCTACGCCATTATTAGTGAAGATGTAGCTGATAGCCTGCCGCTACGCACCAGTGCCCGCCCGCAACACATAGCGCGCCTCAAGCAACTACGCGATGAGGGCCGACTCAAACTTGCAGGCCCACACCCTGCTATTGATAGCAATGACCCCGGAGCAAATGGTTTCACCGGTAGCCTGGTTGTGGCTGAGTTTGACAACCTTGCTGCAGCACAGGCATGGGCTGACACTGACCCCTATGTTGATGCCGGGGTGTACGCCAATGTAGTCGTTAAACCTTTTAAATACGTATTACCATGAATACTGAACGCATAGAAAAAATCAGAACACGGCTTGAACAGGCTTTTCAGCCCGTCAGCCTTGAAATAGATGACCAAAGTCATTTACATGCGGGCCATGCAGGAGCACGAGATGGCAAAGGTCATTTCCAGATAAACATTGTGTCTGCTGCCTTTAATGGTAAACCTCTGATTAAACGTCACCGACTTGTATATGAGGCATTAGGCGAGATGCTGGAAACAGATATTCATGCCCTTATCATTAATGCCTTACCACCCGAGTGAGCGTTTAAACCACAGTAATAGCCGGGTACCCCAGCAACGCCAAAAGCAGGCGTAACTCCGCCTCACTGCAGCATCCCTTATATCAGCTAATTTAACAATATATCCTTTTTACAAGGGTATATTTCTGCGCATAGTTAACAATAATCCAGCTTCCTTTTGACAATAATATTGCTTTTCAGCAACGCTAGACAAACGACCCTCATTAGAAAAAGGCATTAAGCATCTGATATATATATGCTTTTTATTCAGCCTTAGAAATCCTTCCTAACCATCGGAATTTGCTTATGTAATATTATTGACTAGACAATAACCAGCACATATCTTGGTCTTTAACTAACAATAATATGTTTAATGAATGGAAGAATCACCTAAGCGTGGGCTACTCGCTGCATACGCCCGACTGCTGGGACCGTTAATACGGATTCTCATACGTAACGGAGTCTCGTTTAGTGAATTTTCTGAAGTAGCCAGGCAAGCCTATGTAGAGGTTGCCTCCAGAGATTTTAAGGTAGGTGAAGCAAAGGCATCTCAATCACGGTTGGCAATTTTAACCGGACTGACAAAGGAAGAAGTTGAACACATTAGGCATGAGCAAGAATTAGCTGCAAGCGAACGGCTTAATTCAACACTCAATCAGGTTGTTCATATTCTTGCTGGTTGGCATACAGACTCAGAATTTACTGGCCCATATGGAGTACCGCTGGAACTAAGGATTGATGACCAGCATGGAAAGAGTTTTAAGCTGCTTTGCGAACGGTATTGTCCAGATGCTGATGCATCTGCATTACTGAAAGAGCTATTACGGGTGGGTGTAGTTAGAGAAACATCTGAAGGCTGGTTTAAAGCAGTTACACGAACCTACCTCCTAGAAGGAGACGTCACACACGGCATGGAACACCTGACAGAAGCTGTAGAAAATATCGTAACAACGATGGATCACAACATAACTGAAAGCAACCCAGATAAAAGATTGTTAGAACGCCAAGTATATGCGGATGATGGTATTCACCCTGAGGATTTACCTAGATTTAGAAGGTTTATAAAAAAACACTCACAAGTTTATCTTGACCAAATTGACAACTGGTTATCGCAACTTGACAGACCAAACAGCAAAAGCAAATCAAAAACAATTAATACAGGCATAGGCGTTTATCACTTCATTAAACATGAAGACAAAACCAAAATCGACAGAAGCTAGCCAGGAAAGTTACTTTTTATTTAGGTCATTATTCAATGTTAAACACTAAAGAATTTCATCTTATTCTAAGACTAGCCTATTTGACTTTGGCTTTAGCCTTATTCACTTCTGCAAGCGCTATTGCAAATCCATCTGGGACAACAAGCCATCAAGCCGCTTGGGGAAACTTTGACACATTCACCCATCTGGATGGAATTGGAATTGTTGGCCTTGATTCACGCCGACATGTTGATGGAATTCCATTACTTGCAGTTGGCCAAGTCACGGACATTGACTCTAAAAATTCTACAATCTCAGTCAATGGTCTAAATTTTATCATTGATGATGTTTCTACCTTATATGACTCGGCAACGAGCACAGTAAACCCAACTAACATCATCTCTACTGGCGAATACGTATCAATAGCAGGTGAAATGATTGACCCGGGCGTTGGCTTAGCCACATTAATTCAACGCATCCCAACTACCTATGTACCTGGATCTTCCTATTCTTATTCACGCATTATTGTTGAAAATATAGACACTACCTTCGGAACCATAACTTCCGGGAATGCAACAATTGATTTTCAAAATGCATTATTTAACCCAAATCTATCTGGACTTACTAAAGGTGATGTTGCTGAGTTTATTGGATTCACCACAGGCACGATAGACAATAATTTAATTGCCCTATCCGGCAAAGAAATCTTATCTCCACTTGAAATAAATCAACTAAAAGGCCTTCGTGGACAACGCGGTACCGGGCTTCGCGGACAACGCGGTACCGGGCTTCGCGGACAACGCGGTACTGGCCTTCGTGGACAACGCGGTACTGGCCTTCGTGGACAACGCGGTACTGGCCTTCGTGGACAACGCGGTACCGGGCTTCGCGGACAACGCGGTACCGGGCTTCGTGGACAACGCGGTACTGGCCTTCGTGGACAACGCGGTACCGGGCTTCGTGGACAACGCGGTACTGGCCTTCGCGGACAACGCGGTACTGGCCTTCGCGGACAACGCGGTACTGGCCTTCGTGGACAACGCGGTACTGGCCTTCGTGGACAACGCGGTACCGGGCTTCGCGGACAACGCGGTACCGGGCTTCGTGGAC
>JAAERX010000084.1 GCA_024229935.1 Gammaproteobacteria bacterium
AAAACCAAGAAGAAAACCAAGAAGAAAACAGGAGTGACCAAGTGAGACCTCACGTCGAATGTATACAGGAAAGCGACCTCTGCTGGCATGATGCTGAACTTCCTCGTGGGCAGGGTAAAGGCGTAAAACAACGCAATCTCTCCTATGACGAAGAAGATGGGTCTGCATCCTTACGGGTAATGTTTGATAAGGCATGGAGTCGGCCGGCCGGATACCATCATGCCGATCTTGAGTGGTATATCGTGCAGGGTAAAATTCGTATTGGTGACCGTTATCTTGTTAAAGGCGGTTACTGGCGTGCACCAGCAGGTCTTGCCATTCCAAAAATTGAAGTGGCTGCTGGTACCGAGGTCCTAATGTTCCGTGAATACGGTGACTGGGGTTTTTCAGTCTCACGTAAAAATCGAGCAAAATTTATTTCTCGAGGCGGCAATACTGCATCACGTGCTCAGGGTGAATTAAGCATTGTGGATTCACACCGTATGGAATGGATGCCCAATGCCTATGAAGGTGACACACAACGTTTCCTGAAGCTTAAATTGCTCTACCACGACCCCTCATCACCAGAAGACAACAACTCAGGTTTTGTTTCTATGCTCGCCTGGGCTCCACCAGGCTGGTCTGACAACCGCCTGGTACATCACCCGGTATTTGAAGAGGCTTACAGTCTCGACGGACACCTTGTCTATAACTTTGGCACACTGGATGTAGGCACCTATTTCTTCCGTCCAGCTATGGTTAAACATGGCCATTTTGTAGCGGGAGAAGAACGTGGCTGGGCAGGATTTTTCCGCCTTGATGGCAGCCTGATTAACTGGATTACCACTAATGAACGCGTCATCGTTGAAGGCAATGCTGTTAACTATGACCCAAAAACACAGGGGCCATTAATGGCTGGCATACCGGTGCGTTCACGCACTACAGGTGACTGGGATTTAGACGGTCAGTAACACCAATCTTAACTTGATCACGGTAAGTGGCGACAGCTAACAACAGGAATTTAAATGGCCGGAGCAATTGATATCGTCTGTAACCTGTTCACACCTGAAACAGTGGCAAACGGACAGACAGGTTTGGATGAAGACTTTAAAACACAGGTACGTATGCCAGCCGATATACGTGATGGTGTTACAGTCGAAAACTACCTGACAATGATGGACAAAGCAGGTATCGAACGCTCTTTACTGATTGCTGTTCGAGCCGGTGATATCAATAAAAAGGGTGGGTTTGAATTACCCTACGATGTCGTACATAAGGTATGCCAGCAATACCCGGATCGTTTTTCCGGCCTTGCGGGCATAGACCCTTATCGCGGCATGCAGGGACTGCGTGATCTGGAGCAAGCCGTAACAGAATACGGTTTTGTCGGTGCACATCTGTATCCACACTGGTGTGAACTTGCACCAGACGCCGCTCTCTACTATCCCTATTACGCTAAGTGTTGTGAGCTTGATGTACCCATTATGATGCAAGTCGGACACAATCTTGTCTATTCACGTGAACGCCGTCTGCCCAGCGTAGGCAGACCCATCACATTGGATCAGGTTGCCATCGATTTCCCAGAACTTAAATTAATTGGTATTCATATCGGTATACCCTGGACTCAAGAAATGATTTCCATGTGCTGGAAACATGAAAATGTCTATACAGCAGGTGATGCTTATGCCCCCAAACACTGGCCACCAGAGTTCATCCACTATGCCAATACATACGGCAAGCACAAAGTGCTGTTTGGAACTGATTGGCCGGTCATCAGTCCGGAGCGTGCTGTCGCAGAAATAGATGAACTTGGTTTTCGTGATGATGCCAAACAGTTACTGATGCGCGATAACGCACTGCGCATCTTTAATTTTCCTAAATAGCACACAGTCCAATCACCATGACATCTTCAATTGAATTGCCATTCTCTTTTGAACATCTATCCCTGCCAGGTGGTGTGCGGGCAGCCATGCAACGCAACCCAGGCAAGATTGCCCTTAAACATCATGAACAGCAGCGTAGCTACGGCGAGCTCATGGAGCGGGTTGATCAGGTATGCGCAGGCATTATAGATAACATTGGACTTAAGCATGGAGAACATGCTGCCATTGTTGCCGCAAATTCCATTGAGTATCTGGAAATCATTCTGGGTGCATCTCAGGCCGGTATAGGTACAGCAACGGTTAACCCTCGGCTGTCTCCGCCCGAAATTGTCGCCATCTGTGATGATGCTGAGGCACGGGTCCTGTTCGCTGATCAGACTTCTGCAGAGGCTTTAAAAGATAGGGCATTCAAAACTGTTGGCAAGATTATTGTCATAGGACCGGAATTTGAAGGCTGGCTGGCACAAACCTCACCGCTTAAAACGTTACCTACTGTAGAAGAGTGGGATACATTCACCATTCCCTATACCTCTGGCACCACTGGCAAGCCTAAGGGTGTATTAGTACCTCACCGTTCACGGGTTATCAGCCTGTATGCCATGGCAGTCGAATACGGCTGTTTTGCACCTGATGATAGATTCCTTGCCATTGCACCTATGTGTCACGGTGCCGGCATGATCTTTGCTCTGGCACCCATATTTTTTGGTGGCTATGCTGAAATAATGGATCGCTTTGAACCCGAACAGGTGGTACGCAAGTTCCGTGATGAGAAAATTACCGGCTTTTTTGGGGTACCCACTCACTTCCATGCAATTTTCAGTCTTGAGCAGAGCTTTCTCGACGAACACACATCAAAGACCCTGCACACCATCATTTCAAATGCAGCGCCACTGCCACAGACAATGAAGGAAAAGATCATCGGGCATTTTGGACAAATTCTGCATGAGACTTACGGCTCTACTGAGGCCAGCATAGTTTCAAACCTGCGTCCTGGAGACCAGCTGCGTAAAACAGCCTGTGTAGGCCAGGCTTTTCCCGGCACGCAAATTGAGATACGCCGTGAAGACGGGAGCCTCTGTAAGTCTGACGAGGTAGGTGAGCTTTTCTCTACAAGCTCATGTCTTTTCAATGGTTATTGGAGGAGACCGGACGAGACTGCTGAAGCTTTTCACGCTGGCTGGGTGACTGTGGGTGATCTTGCTAAGAAGGATTCAGAGGGGCATTTGTATATTGTAGATCGCAAGAAAGATATGGTCATTTCCGGTGGGATCAACATTTACCCACGGGATATAGAAGAAACACTGCTGCAGCACCCGGCAATCAGCGATACAGCTGTAATTGGTATTGCAGATGAGAAGTGGGGCGAAAAACTAAAGGCATTTATTGTCCTGGCGCCCGGCAAGGAACTGGATGCAGATGGGGTTGCAGCATTCTGTGAGGGTCGCATTTCAAGTATGAAAACACCTAAAGAAATCGCCTTTATAGAAGCATTACCGCGTAATGCCAGCGGTAAGGTACTAAAGACAGATTTACGCCAGCGCTGATGAATGCACTGCGCTTTTATTACGATTTTTCCTGCCCATGGAGCTACCTGGCACTGGTAAGGCTCCAGGATGTAGCGGACCGCAATGCCACCCGTATTGAGCTTCGACCTGTCATTGTCGATACCGTACTTACAACTGAAAATCCACCACTTCAACTCAATCGTCTCGCCATGAATCCTGCAAAGGCTGCTTGGCAACGCAAGGACTTGGAACTGTGGGCCCAGTTCTGGGGAATCACTATCAAATTACCTGCTGGCTGGCCCGTTGACTCATCATTAGCTGCAGCAGCTGCTACAGTGATAGCAACAGAAGCTGAGCATAACAAAGGAGTTGATTTTAGCCTGCAAATCTTTGCCGCCTACTTTAGTGCAGGTAAAGATATCAGTTCAGCAGATATTCTGGCAGATCTTGCTGCAGATATTGGTTTGCATCGGGCTGAATTTTTACAGCAATTAACGCACACTAAAACATCAACGCAGGTCAATAACTGGACTGAGGAGCTGATACGTCAGGGTGGCTTTGGAACACCTAGTGTATTTATTGGCGACCAGCTGTTTTTTGGCAATGACCGGATTTCACTTGTGGATTGGGCTATCGGGCCCATTAGTGAGGATGATTTTGTGATGCCTGGCCAACACGGCTAAACAGCTACAAACGGAGATCTGAATGGCAGTGGCAACAACGACCAGACGTACTTTCCTTGCCAGCAGTGGCGGGGCATTGATGACCCTCAAATATGGGGGTGTAGCCGCGCAGTCAAACACTCAGGCTTACCGACGTTGGGAAGACATCATGCGTAACAAGTGGACCTGGGACCGGGTTGCACGGGGCACGCATGGCACTAACTGCACGGGTAACTGTGCATTCAACGTCTATGTACGTAACGGTATAGTCTGGCGGGAAGAGCAACAGGGTGAGTATCAGCCTTCCACCAGCGACACACCGGATTATGGACCCCGTGGCTGCAACAAAGGGTTACGTCATGCGAAATACATGTATGGCAAGCAGCGCGTGCTGTATCCCATGAAACGTATCGGTGAGCGTGGTGAAGGTAAATGGGAACGCATTACCTGGGAGCAGGCTGCAGGTGAAATTGCTGATAAATTTATAGATTACAACATCGAGTTTGGCCCTACTTCTATCAGCACCCAGCTTGGTACCCAGATGGTACTTAAACGTGCATCGTTTGCAGCACTTGGGCGATTTGCAACAATTGCAGGCACTGAAACCCCGGAAGCCTTCGCAGGGGTGGGCGATTTACCCACCGGCACATACATGACCGTTGGTGTACCGTTGATAGCTGACACCATGGCCGCCATTTTTAAATCGAAATGTTGCCTGGTCTGGTACGCCAATCCAGCCGTTACCCGAATACCGGATGCCCATTTTTTTTGGGAGGCTCGCTATAACGGCACCGAGATTATTTCAGTGTCACCTGAATTCACTCCGACTGCCATGCATTCAAACAAATGGCTAAACCCCAAACCGGGTACGGATGCAGCACTCGCACTCAGCATGGTGCAGGTGATTCTGGCAGATGGCACCTTCAAGCGTGATTACATCCTCGAACAAACCGATATGCCTTTCCTTGTCCGAAATGACAACGGCAAGTTCCTGCGTGAAACCGATGTGCTTGGTGAAAAGGGCGAGGGTGGGGAAGCCTCAAGAGACAACCTGTTTTACATCTTTGACGAAACAACAGGCTCTATTACTGCCGCACCAGGCACGGGCGGACCACCACCACCTGCAGGCTCAATGGAACCTGTACACCCACACGGTAGCTTACGTCTGGGCAAATTAAAGCCTGCACTTGAAGGCGAGTGGACCGCAGAAACCCCAGCAGGACCCGTACAGGTCACCACTGTATTCACCAACCTGCATAAAGAATTGCAGGCTTACACACCCGAACAAACTCAGGCGATTACCGGCGTGCATCCGGATGTTGTAAGGCAAACAGCACGTACCTTTGCTGCTGCTGAAACTGCCATGATTTTCTCCGGATACCGGGTATGCAAATGGTTACACGGTGACCTTATCCAGCGATCTTTCATGTTACTTCTATCCCTAACCGGTAATCTGGGTAAACCCGGTACCGGGCTACAGATATGGAACATGCCCAAAGAACATGATCAGTTCGCATTTATGTTTGCTGACCTGCCACCCACTTTGCGTATCGCTACCATGGCACGCTGGGATTACCAGAAAGCCAACCTGAAAGAATTCAACGCTGAAGTGTATGGTGATGAAATTTCGGCTGAGGTTGATGAGGCCTTCCAGCAGGCATTAGCAAATCACTGGCAACCCGATTACAGCCAAACACCATGGAAGATGGGTATTTACTCAGGTAGTAATGCAGCAAACTGGCGTTCATCTGGCAAGCGCTGGCGTGAGGAAGCTTTTCAAAAGCTTGAAACAATAGTTGTGGCAGCCCCGGATATGGGTATTACCGGTATGTATGCTGATTATGTTTTACCCGTAGCCCACCATTATGAACGCCAAGACTTCATGCTTGAACCACGCACACCTTATGCCCAGGTACTTGACGAAGCCGTGCCACCACTGGGTGAAGCAAAAGACGATTTTGCTGTTTATGAAGCACTGGCTAAAGCCATCAGTAAACGAGCTACAGAGCGGAATATTGCACCTGTAGAAGATAACTTCATGGGCTTTATGCCCGTGAGTCGTGATCTTACGCAATACCACAAACTCTTCACGATGAATGGCAGCATCACAACCAATAAAGCTGTTTGTGACTTCCTGTTACGTATCAATGAAGGCATACCCATTGATAACTTTGATGAACTGGCTAAGAAGGGCATCGTTAGGAATAAGGATACTGATGGTGTTATGTACGGTGAAGATGCGCCTTACGGTTCAGTTATGCTACAGGCATGGAAGAACAAAACTCCGTACCCAACTCTGACCGGACGCCAGCAGTTTTATATCGATCACGACTGGTTTATGGCCGAGGGTGAAGCCCTCCCCACATACCGCGAACCCATAACAGTGAAAGATCATCCACTGCATATGCTCATGGGGCATGCACGACATGGCATTCACAGTATGTGGCGTGATGATTCATTACTCCTCAGCCTGCAACGTGGTGAGCCCGATATCTATGTCAGCATTGAAGATGCTGCCCAGCGAGGTGTGAATGATGGTGACCTCATCAAAATCTTTAACACCGCCGGCTATTTCATCGCCAATGCGCATGTAAGCTCTGGTATACAACCAGGCATGACCTTTATGTACCATGGCTGGGATCCAATGATGTTTGAGGACCGGCAGAACTTTGGTGCGGTGGTGTCATCAGCAGGGCTGATTAAAGCAACCTCTTTGGTGAGTGGTTACGGGCATATCACTTATCGCCCATTGGCCTTTGAACCCAATGCCGTATTTGCAGATTTCACCTGTGACTTTAAATTGCATGAGGCCAGAAAAGCAGCCTGATTTTACTCCTTGGTGGGCACCTGCACAGACCCAAGATGCGTGGCAAGAAATTTCTCTATTGCCTCAAGTTTAATTAGTTCATGGCGCTCATTTGTACGCCAGTGCTCACCATCAGGCAGCTCTACATACTCAACTTCCACATCAAGCTTTTTCAGACGTTTGTACATCTTCCTGGAGTGTTTAACCGGGACAACCGTGTCCCGTTCACTGGCAATAAGCAGTACCGGGGCCTTAATGTTCTCAGCCAGGTGATAGGGTGAGGTTTCCTCAGCCTCCTTGCGGCTATTCCACATGGCCCTGTTTATATTTTCAAATACCATTTTTCGTCCACTATCTATATATAATTTCAGATCCAGTACACCATTAACACTAATTGCACATTTATACAGATCCGGAGTTTTGGCCGTACCCATTGCGGCTGCATAACCACCAAAACTTTCACCAACAATACAGATACGCTCCGGGTCTGCTACACCCGTTTTGATCAACCATTCAACCCCATCGGTAATGTCATCCTGAATGGTCTGTCCCCATTCACCATAGCCAGCCTGTTCATGCTCAATCCCATAGCCTGTGGAGCCTCTGAATTGCGGCTGAAATACCGCATAGCCGCGGTTTGCCATGAACTGCACATAGTTATCAAAGCCCCATTCATCATGCGCCCATGGCCCTCCATGAGGAAACACTATCAACGGCATATCTTTGCCGGATGATTCTGCTGGCAGGGTAAGAAAGGCAGGTATTTCCACTCCATCACTGGCTGTATAGCTTACAGCCGACATTGGTGATAGCTGGTAATTGATGAGATGGGGATACTCGGCAGCAACAAAATCCAGGCTTTTACGCTGCAAATCAAGAAGGTAGTATTCCGGCGAAAAAATATCTGAATAAACAGCGAAAAATGCCATGTCTTCCTTTTGGTTGAGCGATATTATTTTAGCCTGCAGATCGGGAAAAGCTTTTTCAACCAGATCAATTAGTTTTTTGCGCTTCTCATTTACATAGTTACCGACTACTTTATTCGTAGTCAGGTCATATTTAAATAATTCCTTATTTTCATCCTCCGCATTTGTAGCTCGATTAACAACAAGCAATATATTTGGGTCTTCTTTGTCAAAACGATAGGGGATCAGCTTTTCTTTATCAAAATAGCTTACCTCCTGCAGAGTCTCCCAATTGTCATCAATGGTTTTCCGATGCAGTATCTCTACATCAGACTTACCAAATGTTAATTTGTAACGTACCCCAATACGTATATCTCCATTTGGATCAGCATACCAGTCATATATATGCCCAAAATTACGTGCGACAATTTCCCGCTTACCAGTAACTACATTAACCTTATGCACCCGAGGCTGCGCCCAGCCGCGAGGCTCATCATCAAGCGCAGCAAGAATATGCTCCGGGTCATTCTCCAGCCAGTCAACCACTTCAGTATGCTGGCGGAAGTACCCCCAGTCATTCGGTTTCATATTAAAAATAACAGGGTCTATACCATCTCGATGAATTGTTCCTATTCTGTTGAGATTACGCAGGTCACCTCGATAGCCGACGGTTGACCTGAGCTTAATTAGCAAGCGTTCATTATTGGCCCAGTCAAATTGACTGAATTTCATTATATCTGTACCAATTTTGGCAAGAAACTGATTCTCACCTTCATTAGAGCTGCCTAATTTTTTGGTGATTATATAAATCTTGCCATTTTCAGTCTGTGTGAAGGCGATGTACTTTCCATTTGGCGAAAGCTTTGGTGAACTGAACTGAGGAAGGCGTGCAATTTCGTCCAACGGAATCAACGGTTGGTTTTCAGCAAAAACACTTCCGCAGAACAGAAGCATGAGTAAAGCCTGGCAGAATATAATTCTGATTGTCGCCTCCCTGACCATTAACTAGCCAACCCCATCACCTCAAGCTAAACAATAAATAAATTGCATTACTTTCTGAATACCAATATGGCACCCACTGCAGCAAATATACCACCGCCTATATATCGAAGCATAACTCCATCCGTAGCTGAGCCTGAGAAGGCAGAACCCAGTTGTAAGTCGACTGAACCGGACATCTGGTAGCTCTGGAAATAATGGCCACACCGGCTACAAGGATACACAACCCGGTAGTCTTGTTTGATGGCATAACCATAATCCCCTGTAACGCAGAATTAATGTAGCGCGAAAAATGGCTTTATTGAAGTGCTGGCAATATTCGTTCGCCCAGCATTTTTATATTCTTAACCTGATGCTTTTTCAGCTCAATACATACTTCAGTCATGCCCAGCGCTTTGTATTCAAGCAGGTGTTCGACAATGCCATCAAGGTCATCTGTGGTGCCGGTCAGGGTGAGGTTATCTACACAACGTTCCAGTAACTCATCATCCAGACCCTCGACATAACTCTCGTTTTTTGGCGCCATTGCATAGATCTGTGGAATGTACTCCAGTATCTGCTGAAATTCAGCCTCATTCATAAATTCACGCATCATGTATTCCCGGAATATGGCTCGGAAACCAATCCAGCGACGCGCCTCGTGACGGGCTTCCGCCAGGTCGTCATAAATATACATGGCCATAAAGTTATTAGAGCGAAAGCCGGTCTTGTCCCGACCAATTTCATCCATGCGACTGTGCACCGCTTCCAGAGCTCCTTTTGCGAGGCCCGGTGACAGATCACTCATGAAGATCCCATCAGCCGCTTTGGCCGCCATCCGCAACATCTGTGGCCGGTTCGCAGCGGAATAAATAAACGGCGGTTCAGCTGTAGTCCAGTCCGGGTTGTAATCGGAGATGCTAAATAGCTCACCGTCATAGTTAAACGGTCTTTGCGTGGTGGCACCTTTGACAAACTCCAGGCATTCACGCACGTAGCGCACCCGTTTATCAAACGGAATACCGAGACTCATAACCACTTCACCACCCCCACCGATCATGGTTTGAGCACGGCCGTCCGCAAATTCATTCAGGGACTGCAGCGCCATCGCAATACGATAGGGATGCATCTCATACGCATTGAGCGCCATGGGGGCTATTTTTATGCGGCTGGTGGCCTGTGCAAGCGGCACCATGGCGCTAAAGGGGTCACGACCATCCAGATAACTTGCATTCCAGACACAGTGAATACCATGTTGCTCTGCAAGCACACCGAGTTCTGCCAGTTCCTGGGGCGGCAGATGCGAATCCAGAACAATATCGATATCCATTATTTACAATCTCTAGTTTGGGCCGGTTTTACCAAATGCAGTTGGCAACAAGGGTTGGTCAGCTACATTGACCATCACAGCCTGTTTACGAGTAAAGCGTGTATAGGCAGATAAACCGGCCCGGCTTGCACCCATGCCTGATAAACCAAAGGCATCATGTTCAAATTCATGAATCAGTACAGTTAAGGCTGCATCATTGACACTGATTGCCCCTGCATGAATAGTACGAGCAAATTCACGGCCTTCATCAACCGTACCAGCAAACACCGCAGCTGATAAACCATACTGACTGTCATTCGCCAGTCGTATTGCTTCATCCTCACTGTCAAATGGCATGATGCACATGACCGGACCAAAGGTTTCATCCTGCATCAGACTCATCTCATGCGTTACATCTGTTACGACAGTAGGGCGCATCCAGAACCCACCATGGTTAAGCAATTCACCCCCACAGTGGATCGTTGCACCCGCACCCTTGGCATCAGCCAATTGACGCAAAACAATCGCACCCTGATCTTCGAATATGAAAGGACCAACCACGCCGGTATCCATATCCGGGTAATTAATCTCCAGGTTTTCTGCTGTTGTTACCGCAAGGTCGACAAATTCTTCATAATGCTCACGAGCGACATAGATACGCTCAAGTGACTGGCAGGCCTGCCCGGCACTTTGGACGGAGCAGAAGGTCGTGGTACGAGCTGCCAAGGCTATATCCGCACTGGCCAGGACTATGGCCGGGTCTTTGCCACCCAGTTCCAGAAATGCTGGAATAAACTGTTTTGCCGCTGCTTCAGCAACCTTGCGCCCTGTGGTTACACTGCCTGTGAAAACCACTGCATCAACCTGCTCAACAACTGCAGCACCTGCCTGACCAGTACCCACCACTATACCCAGTACATCGGCAAGTTCCGGACACTCGGCAATGGCAGATCGCATGGGTTCAACCCAGCGCGGCGTTACCTCACTTGGCTTGATGAGCACCGCATTACCTGCAGCCAAAGCAGGGAAGGTATCCAGAAAAGACAAAATAATTGGAAAATTCCACGGGGAAATATTACCAACCACGCCATACGGTTTATGATTAGAACTGCCTTCAACAATGGGGACACTGGCTGTTTGAGGCTGGCTCGCAGCAAGGGCAGCAGGCGCGTCTTTGAGTGTACGCTGAATGAATGCATCCAGAGCATCCAGCTCCATGTTTGCAACCGTTATTCGACCCGTATCCTGTATCAAGGCTGCAAGTATTGCATCACGGTTACGGCTGATTGCTGCCGCAAATGCCTCAAGACACTTAAGCCGTTTATCCAGTGTGAAGGCTGCCCAAATAGGCTGATTTCGGCGCACGTGTGAAGCAGCCGCCACAATATCTGCCGGAGCAGGGTCCTCAAAGCTGTAGTCCCGCTTCCCGGTGTAGGGGTTACGTACCTCAATAACAGCTGTCACTATCGACTGCACTCCTTCAAACTTACTTAAGGCGACAGCTTATTATTACATTAATATCATTAATTTATGTAATAAAACCAGAAACTACCTAATATTAGGTATCGGAAAAAGTCCGCACCCACGCAACCATATCCTTAATCTCCTGGTCAGTGAAAAAATCACCCCAGGGAGACATGACGTAGGATTTACCAACACCTTCACCGCCACGACAGATTGCAATATACAGGTAGCCATCCGAGAGTGTCTGCATATATTCCGGATCACTCTGATCAGGTGGCGTTTCATCCATATGCATGACGACCACATCTGCCTGCCCGGTAAGGCCATGACAAGCCACACAGTGCTCATAATGCAGTGCCTTACCATTATTAATATCACCACGCAGCTCACCACGTGGAAAACAATTATCAGCTTCGAGTGCAGATACACGTTCAGCCTCGTCCGCATATGCACCTGAAACCAGCAGCCCGGATATTAGCAGTCCAAGCACCTGTTTTCTTGTTGTGCCAATCATTAGCTCACCCCTAAACTGCAACCCAACCGTATTGAGTGTTACTAGGTGCAGCACCGTGATCAATATAGGCACTCTTCATCGTACTTAGTGAATCACCGGGTATCGCTGTACGTGCGGCCTCTATATCAATGCCATAGAGACCTGCAAGGTTTTTACCAAATATAAGCTCTCGTTCAGCAGGCGTGAAACTCTCGTAAGAGAATTGTTTCTGCAGATTTTCTGGCTGTTGATAACGGCGGAAGGCCTCAATTAACCACTGTGGTGAACCCCACCAGATGCAATCGGTGCCCCAGATAATATGGTCAGCACCAAATGCCTCGTTCAACTGCCCCAGCAGGTGACCACAGATCTCTGGGTGAGTGACTACTGAATGCCCAAACACTGCACCCAGTTCAGGGTAAACATTGGTGACATCCGGGTTTTCTTTTTTCATGCGACACAAATCAGTCGTCCAAGGCAGATAACCATCGGCATCTATACCACTTTGACCCGGTGGCAGCATAGTCATCATGTGCTTCATACCAGAGTGATAGATGATAAAATTGATATCTGGAAAGTCTTTGGCTGCCTGCATGATGTCATCAGGTTTGAAAAATCTTTCAAAGCGACCGGGCAGGGGCAGCCCTTTATGCAGACTGATATTATTGATACCCAGCTTGAGCGATTTCTCAAAGAATGGATAGGCTACCTCTTTATCATCCATAAGCCAGGCACCCGTTGGGTTACCTGTGTAACACTTCCAGCCATCAATTTTTAGTTCATTTACCTGGTAATCCATACCTTCTGGTACAAAAGCAGGATCCATCGGGTTAGCCAGGCCATGGCTCAGCATACGTTGCGAACCTGCAGCCTCATTAACCACATTACGGGTACCCACCATATCTTCAACAGGAAGTGCATGGTGCTTGGGCGGTCCAATGACGGCACCTGTCATAATCGCCATAACCGTGTCGCTATCAAAGAAGATTTCTTTCACAAAATTACCGCGATGCAGGGTCTCTGGTCCGGGCGTTATACCTTCAAGGTCAGGATTAATTCCTGCCTTGGCAGTCATTGTCCGGAACATAGTCGGCCCCTTGATGCTGTCCTTAACATGGTGCGTCTGGGCATCAAAGATAAACTCTGTCTTTGGCCACAGTTCTTTATAGGCAGATGCATCCATGGCTTCAGCCAGATTAACCTGATAGTTCTCGCCAAACACTTCATTCATGGCAAGAAAGCCTGTTGCCATGCCACCCGAGGTTTTTAGAAAATCACGACGGCTAATACCCAGCTTGCTGGCAAATTGATCCGCCAGTTCCTTTACCCGGAATTCTACTTTCTTCTGATCAGGTGTCTGTGGCAGAGGCGGAAACTCTTCATTCGACACTATCTGAGTAGGGATTGGTGTACCTTCACCGGTCTCATGGTCTTGCTGGGTTTTCTTTTTCCACATGTCAAAAGCCTCATTTTAAATAGTAGCTGGCTATAGCGCACCATTATATATGTAATTACATACTCATTTAGGCGGGCCAGTCCCTCTGTCCAACAGGCAGTCTGTTAGGCCACCCAGGTTTCTACTGTTTCAGAAATAAAAAATGGCCAACGCCCGGAAGCATCAGCCATTTTATACCCAGCTTTAAGAACTACTTCAAACTGGCTTACATATATTGCTTGCGGTACCAGTCATTTACCTCATCACCTGTAGTCAACCAGACATCCTTATGACTTGCGATGTATTCAAATGCACGACGCAGATGCTTGAATTTGTTTGGCTGCCCAACATGGAAGGTATGCAAACAAATAGGCATACAGCGAGCATTGGTGGCACCTTCTTCATACAGAATATCAAACTGATCAATAATCATGTCACCGAAGGCTTCAGAAGATACGCCCAGGTTCAGGAAGGCCGGAATATCATTAATCTCAACCGTATACGGCACAGAAATCAGATTGTCTTTTGGTGTGTTGAACTTAAACGGATGATCATCAGCCGTATAATCACACAAATACTCGACACCATACTCTTCAAGCAGGCGAGGTGTGTTATCAGTATGAGTCAGGAATGGCGATAACCAACCCTTCGTTTTACGACCCAGGGTTTTCTGCATCGTATTCAGCGTTGCCTCAAGAATTTCACGTTCTTTGGCTTCCGCAAGTTCACTCAGGCTACCATCGGGATTACGCACATTACCAATGAAGTTTGCAGGTGCATTATTAACACCATGACCAATCCAAGCCCAGTCACGTTTTTCACCTTCCTCGATAATGCGAGGGTATTCACGAATGATTTCACCGTTCAGACAAACTGTGCCGCGCATGCCACACGCATCCATCATATCCATCATTCTCCAAAGACCAACCCGGTTACCGTAATCACGCCAACCATAGTTAAGCGGGTCAGGTGAAAACCCAGCAGTACCTGGAATTAGTGGCGTACCTGGAATTGCAGCAGGGAAGTGCTCAATATTGATATACGGCATAACTGCAACACGCGCCCCTTTAGGTAACTTGAAGGGCTTACGATCAATAATTGGCACATAGTCATAGTGCTGGCTCTGCGTAAGTTTATCATTGGCTTTCTTAGCCGTTTTCCGGGTAGCTGGCTTTTTAGCCGCTTTTTTCTTCACTTTTTTTCTGGTAGCCATGGTTGTTTGCCCCTGATAGTTTGGTCGGGTGGATTTATCTTAAATTTTATAGAGTGCTAATGTACTCAAGCGCTTCCGTTTTGCTTATAACATCACCATATTTGGCATTAATATCGAATAAGTTCGCTTCATGTGGGTCATCATGTCGATCACCAATGCATTCACGCACACAGATAGGTCTGAAACCATTTTGCACGGCATCCACTGCAGTGGCACGTATACAGCCAGATGTTGTACAACCCGTAATCATCAATGTATCTACGCCAGCAGCAGTTAATGTCGCAGCAAATGAAGTACCAAAGAAGACACTCGCATAATTCTTCGTTATCAATAACTCTTCCGGTAAAGGCTCAAGCCCTTCACAGAATTGTGCATAAGGGTCACCTTCAACAAGGCTCTTCAATACAGGCGCTTTCTTGATCCACACACCACCGTCAATAAAGGTATGGGGGTTATAACGCACCTGAGTGTGAATAATAGGCATGTCAGTTGCTCGTGCAGCTTTAAGCAACTCGGGCATCTCAGCAACAGCTTTAACAACGCCAGGCGCATATAAAGGAGACCCCTCAGTGGTATAGCCCTGTAAGAGGTCAATCACGACCAGAGCAGTCTTATTACCAAAACCCATTCGACCATCCCAGACGCCCGAGTAGTTGTCATCACGTTGATCAACCATTTCTATCTCCCAGATACACAGCAGAAAGTCAGCATGTAAGCTGCTACCCGCAGATTTCAATTAAAAGGCCAGTGGGCACCGGTTCTGATCGTTCTTCCTGGCAGAAAAACTGTTCGTATTGTTCCGGGACCATTGCTGACGGTATCAAATGATACTAACGCAAGCTATGCGGTAAAACCCACCCTGTGCGGAGGGTGGTCAAATAGTGTCCGCTATGCGGAACAAATCTCATGAATCACATAGTCAACAGGGTATATGGAGTCGCCAATGCACCCATACAGTGTTTAAAATCATTCGCCAGAACTTCACTGTTCAAATTAACTTTAGCTTTTTCTCATCACAGGTCACAAAACAAAATGCACTTACAATATTCAGCGGTTGGCATACAGAACAAATCAACCATGGCAATCAGTCGGGATGACTATATGAAGGACCTGGAACGACTGGCCAAAAGCATTGGCTTTGCCGTCTGGAATTGCAGCCTGGATTTACCCGTAAAACTGGTTGCCATCTCTGAAGGGGGTATAGGTGGTTGGGCATTAGGTGGTGGGGAAGAGCACGCTCGAATCTATCAGAACATTGTCCCGGAAATAGACGGACCTGAAAGCCGTTTTTTGGGTGATATAGCTCGCCAGATGAACACCCACATCATTGCCCAGATGATCTGTAAAGACCCTGAATTCATTGAAGACAAAATATTCAATATCGCATTCATTATCGATCCCAACGGCAAGATTATCCATAAACATTACAAGACCGCTTTCTATCAGTACGAACCTAATGTTGCACCCAGTGACATCTGGGATCACTACATAGAAAAATACGGTGACGATCCAGTCAAACTTCATGAGGCTATATGGCCAGTGGCAAAAACCGAAATCGGCAACATAGGTACGCTAATTTGTGCGGAAGGTAGTTATCCGGAAGCCGCTCGCGGTCTTGCCATGAATGGAGCTGAAATTATCTGGCGTACGCAGTATCCAGAACCCTGGATGGGTAATGGCATGGCTGAAATGCAGAACCGTTCACATGCGGTATTCAACACCTGTTACGTGCTCTCACCCAATATTGGTGCAATCTCATTACCAGGCGACCCTGATCATGTGATTTCCTGTGGCAAAAGCCAGATTTTTGATTATCGCGGGAATGTCATATCACAATACCTAGGGGGAGGGGAAAGTTCCGTCAGTGCCATACTTGATATTGATGGACTTCGAGACTTTCGATTACGTGCACAATGGCAAAACCTCGTTAAAGATATTCGAGCAGAGGAATACAAAGTAATCTATGACGCGATGATGGCGAAAGGTGGCGTCTACCCGAAGAATCTTTGCATGGATAGCCCACCATTTGATGAGGCTGACCAAAAAGAACTGGTTAAACATCAGGTCAATAAAATGGTGGAGTGGGGTGTATACACGCCAACACAAGATTGGAAGCCTTATAAAATCTCAGAGTCTGTTACCGCCAGAATTAATAAAGCTAATAGCTCAGACTCCTAACAGGATCAATTAACTACTGGCTTACCAAGGCTGCTTAGCTCTATAGCAATGACCTGACTTAACTCAGCAATGGCTGCATTGTGAGCGGCAACGAGCGCAACATAACTTTTATCACCCTGCGCTATAACCTGGGTATTGCTAAAGCTACCCACCGCAACCACCTCACCTCCCGGTGGCTTAATTGACCAACGCAGCCGCAGGATTAAATTTTCACCTAGCATTCCATCGAACTGAATCACATCCAGTACCACACGGTAATCAACACCGAATGACGCAGAAGTAGGGTAGATCACTATCCGGTCAGTATTAAGCTCAGCTGCAATGTTATCGCCCAATACACGCAAGAATTCATATTGAAGCGGCGCACTCCATACATTAAATTCATCAATTTTTAGCTGAGCATCACCCTCACGCGTGACAATCTGGTTACGTACCAGTGAAGGTGGAAAACTGGCTGGCCCAATTTTAACTGCCATCTCACTGGGTTCAGCAGTTACTGCAACCAGAGTCTCACTTAAGGTGTAATACTTTACCGCAGGGCTTCGGCCACATGCACTTAGAAAAAATGTCAGGGTGATAACTACCAAGATAATCCGCAGCGTAACTGTGCGCTCAATATTCATGACAGTTATTCCTTCCCTTTGATAATGGCTTCAGGGTGTTGTTCAAGATAATCAACCAGTATACGAAATGACCGTGCCGCCTCAGTCACTTCAGCCAAAGCTTTAGCAACCTCAGGTGTGGTCTCTTCATCTAACTGCACCGAAATGCCTTGGATATTCACCAGCGTATCTGACAGATTGGTTAAACTTGAGCGAAACTCAGTTGAATTCAAAATATCATTAAAGGTCTTACCTGTTTCACGTAGTTCAGCAATCAGAACCCGAGCATCTTCAGTAATGACACTGATAGTATTTTGCATGGTCGGTAATTCCAAGTATCCACCGGAATAATCAAGCTTTGCGGCAGGTGCATCTGGATAAAAATCAAATGCAACGATAAGCCTGCCCAAAACAAGATTACCTATTTTCAGTTGCGCTCGGAGCCCTTTAGACACGAGTGTCTCAGTGTTACTTATGCCTTCAATTAAGGGTTCCGATCCAACCACCTTAATTCGTTCCGGTTCAATTTCAATGAGCACAGGAATCCTAAACTCATCACTGTCAGTATCAAATTCAAAACTTATATCTACAACTTCACCAATTTTATAGCCACGCAGCTCAACAGGAGCTCCTTCCAACAAACCGCGCACCGGGTTATCAAAGTACAAGACGTAGCGCTTCCTTTCACGGTACTTTTTATGGCGACTTGCGGTCTCACTACTGTAAAGCCGAAACTCATGGTCTCCTGATACAGTTTCTGAAGCATCCTGCCCCATATCTCCAAATGTATCGAATGCAATACCGCCACCAATAATTGTAACTAGCGACTCGGTATTAATTTCAATCCCGTCAGCACTCAACAGCACATCAATTCCACTAGCATTCCAGAACCGAGTAGCTCTGTTGACATATTTGTCATAGGGTTTTGTTATAAATACTTCCAGACCGATCTGCCCATCATCATCGAGCTTGTAATCGACAACACTACCGACTTGGATCTGTTTATAAAAAACCGGGGTACCAAAATTCAATCTACCAAGATGTTCAGAATGCAGTTTATACATGGTGCCCAATTCAGTTGACTGAATAACAGGCGGACGTTTGAGCCCCGTAAATGATTTCTTGCGCTCACCTTTTGCAACCAGATCAACACCTATATAGGCTCCAGACAAAAGGGTACTCAAGCCACTCACACCACCCCCTGATATGCGTGGCCGCACCACCCAGAAGCTGGTTTTTTCAGTCATGTACTCTGCAGCTGCTCGATTCATCGCTACCGTAACATCTACCCCTAATAAATCTTTTCTTATATCTATATTAGTAACACTACCAATTTCAACATCCTTAAACTTTACTTTGGTCTTGCCTGCTTCAATGCCCGTTCCTTCAGCGAAGTGGATTACAATTGTAGGCCCGGATTCAGTGACAAGACGGAAGATCAGAAATAAACCAATCAGTAATGCGACTATAGGTATGATCCATACTGGAGAAAAGCCACTTTCCCTAGCTGTCTTTTTTTCCGCATTTGCAATGTCAGTCATTTCATTCTCAGTTAAAACTTTGGTTAACCATCTGTTTCACATCGATCCCAAATTAAGCGAGGATCAAATGATGCAGAAGCAAACATCGTGATAATTACCACAGCACAAAAATATAAAGCACCTTCACCAGCTGCAATACTCGCTAGAGTACCTAATTGAACAAGCGCAACCATTATTACGACCACAAAAATATCAATCATGCTCCAGCGCCCAATAAATTCAATTATTCGATAAATTTTAGTCCGCTCCAGCGCACGCTTAGACGACCCTCTTTGTACTGATATTAACAGGTATAAAAGCACCGCCATCTTAAGCAGCGGCACCAGAATGCTGGCAGTAAATATAACCACTGCAATTGGCCATTCACCATGCTGCAGGAAATAGATTACTCCCTGCATGATCGTTTTATCTTGAGTAAGACCCAGCGAAGATGTTTGGGTAATCGGCAAAAGGTTTGCGGGTATATACAAAATGACAGCGGTTATTAATAAAGCCCAGGTACGATTCAGGCTATCGGTGTAACGCATGTGTAAAGCACTGCCACAGCGAGAACAACGCTCATGCCCGGCTGGCACATCATCAGGTGAACTACAGGGAGTTAAGAGGCCACAGGCATGGCAACTGAGTAGGGCCTCAGAACGTCCGGTAATGACCGACAATGATGTATTCATCGCGCTGCCTCCAGGCGAGACCAGAGCACTCTCACATCAACACTTATTGAAAGCCAGGCAAATACAAAAATAAGCAGCATAAATGACCAGGCAGCCAAACCCGGAATGAGGACTGCCATTGTATGCAGCTTAACTGCGGCTACGACAATACCGATCATGAATACCTCGACCATATTCCAGGCATACATACGAATTATCCATCTGATCACCAGCTCTGATCCAGGCAGACAACGACCCGAGCGTAAAGGAAAAAGCAAATACATCAACCCTACAAGCACCAGTGTCGGCACAATAACTATAGTGACAGCAACCACCGCAGCAACAAAAACCATCCCCTGATTGTAGAGCCCTACAATGCCGGTAACCAAAGTCGTATGAGTAACTAAACCATCCATACCAAAAGACAGAAATGGAAATACATTAGCCACTACAAATAATATAGCCGCCGTACAGGTCAGCGCCAGGCCACGCTCTAAGCCGTCTTTGGGGTTACGCGCTAAGGTTGCATTACAACGGATGCAAAAGGCCGAATCACCGGGCACCAATTCTGGCACTTGGTTTAGCAAATCACAGTCAGGGCAGGCGACAACAACCGATTGCAGGATTGCGTCATCATACATTTGAAAACCAATCCATGCAGAATCCCCCTAGAGCCTTTTGAATAAGATAGCACATCATATATTCTCAGACATCCTGAAAACGATACAGATCAGTCTTTACAGACAATCAATCTAGCGTAAATAATGGCAATATTGAAAGAGCAGGTGGATTAAGATACTCCATACTCATTTTTCATAACCCAATTAACCGACTAAAGCCTACCTGACGATATGGACACTTCATTATCAGACTCCCTTAAGAAGCTATGGGTAACTTCAGATTCACAAGAAATCTGCAAGAATTATCTGGAGTCAGACACTAATAACTCCCAGCAACTGATCAAGAAGGAGTCACGCGTACGTATCTTTCTGTCACCTGCAGATAATTCAGGCAACCGGAGCTGCCAGAAACTTTATCGAGTACCTGAACATCTGCAGTGGCGCACCTGGCATCTAACATCACGAGCCGAAAGAGAATTTAAAATTCTGCACACAGCCTATAAAGCCGGAGCGCCCGTTATTCCACCCTTAAAATGGGCTGAAATGCGCAGACGTGGAATTCTCCACTACAACTCACTCACCACCCTATTTATCGAGCAACGGGATATGAGTAATGTATTGGCAGAGCTTGAAGCTGACAGCCCCGAATACCTTTCCCTGTTGAGGGGCACTGGAGAATTGCTAGCTCATTTACACCGAGCCGGAATTCTCTGGATGACCGCTTTGCCACGCAATATTCTTGCTGCCGAGAAAGCTGATGAACAGCATCTTGCATTCGATATGCCATATGGCCAAGTATTCACTAAATCAATTCATAGTAGAACACCTGCGCTCTATGACATCTACATGCTTATCAAATATGGCTTGAACCAAGCCAACTTCTCTACAGCTCAAGCAAATAAAGTTCTGCTTGCTTATTGTGCTGATAGCACTACAGACCCGGCTTTATTAATAAAGCGGCTGAACAAAAGAACCAAGGCCAGACAATTTTTGTATCGATTGCTGTACAGGTCTATAGCGATATTAAGATAGCACCTGCCAGACACATGAATTATGCAAATACAGGTAAACCGAGCTAACGTTTTTTATACGTCCCACGTTTTTGTAGATTAGCAACAGCTTTATTAAAAACCACCTCGGCTTCTTCATGTCGCATGTTCGGATTGTTTTTGGGCCAGATAGGTTGCTCATAGAGCTTGCTGTATATCTCGGAACGGAGATAAGGAATCCAGTTCTGAAACTTCGATTGTTCCCGGTAGTTACGCAAAGCATCAATATTAATCTCCGCAGCCACATAACAATCATCGACTATGGTGCTGTCGGCCATTACATGACCTTTGTAATCAACTATAGATGAACGGCCGCCCAGAGCCCCACCAATAACAGTGGGTGCATTTCCTTCTTCACCAGGCATGATGAGTGAGCCTGTATTTGGTGCAACCATATAAGCGGTGTTATCCATTGCACGAGCCCGGTTTTGAACTTCAAATATCTCACGCGACACCCAAGGCTCAGGCAGGGAAGAGCGATATAATATCTCAGCACCATTCAACGCAAAGCCACGATAGCTTTCAGGGAAGGAGCCTTCGACTCCTACACTACCACCTATATTACCAATTTCTGTCTCAGCAACAGGGAAGAACGCATCCAGACCATCGCCATGTAATTTAACCCACTCATCATAGACATCATGCGGTGTAGATGAATGCTCAACAAATAGCACCACATTCTTGTAATGTTTGTAGATAATTTCGCCATTCGGGTCGAGTATAAAAATAGCGTTGAAAAACCGTTCCGGGAATTCAGGCAACGTGACCTTTAGCTGCCCCATAATAAAACAGCCTTTTTGACGGGCTTTTTCGGCCAGAAAGTCTGTTTCCGGACCAGGCAGAGTAGTTGCCATGGTTTCGGCATACTCGGGCGGACTCATGTTGACAATCTCATCAACAAAACCCTGGATCGCACCTTCTCCAAGACAGATAAGTCGAACAGGCAACTCAAGCGAGCATATATGCGTCACCAGATCAATCATATTGCCTATGTGCTTAAGGTTGCGTTCAACCTCATCACGGGAGGCAACATGCCTTACCGTAGTCTGTAGTGCAACGGCTATATATGGGTCAATCATATGGTTTCCTGCCTCAATTACCTTACTTAAACAATTTATAAAATATTAATCCAGATAATCCTCAAGACGCACATTTTCACAACCGGGTATAACAGGTTTAATCAGCTTATCAACCGCATTCATATCCATTGTTCCATCAATGCCGACACGTGCAGATTCCATATTCTCATTAACACAACGCTCAAGTTCCCAGCTCTTTACGTTAGCAATTGTCATAATCTTGTCAACAGTAGACAAGCGCGTCCAAATTGCCCACTCAACTTCTTCAAGATTATAAACATCAATATCATCATCAACGATCACAATACGCTTCACAATCATACTGACAGGAAATATTCCTGCAGTTGCTGCAAAAGCAGCCTCCAGTAGCTTGCGTGGTTCTGCATCATTTTGCTTATCAATTGAGATAAATATGTGCAGCATCGCCCCCAATTTAGGTTCGCAGGCAATATTAATGTCTTTAATATTCAGAAACTGTTCACACAAATTACCAGCAATGACCCTCTGCATACCGTAGGTTGATATGGCACCAATAGTATTATGCTCAGGATTACGGCCCGCCATGATTGAGTAATACATAGCATTCTTTCGATGTGTAATGGCAGTAACCCGTGTAGTTGGTGCCGTTTCCGGGCCGTACTGACCGGCAAATTCACCCAATGTGTTTTCAACCTTATTAGTAAAATCAACCACACCCTCAATAACAATCTCTGCAATAGCAGGTACCAACAAATTACTAGTTTCGCATTTAACCATCTCAACAGCCTGGCCCATCAGCCCACCTGCCAGATCAAGCTCAGACAAACCGGGTGGTGTCTTACCCGATGCCGCCATGAGTAAAGCCGGTGGTACACCTATAGCCAGAGCAATAGGCATAGCCACGCCACTTTCTTCTGCTGTTGCATAAATCTGTCGCAGGTCACTCATCGAGCTGGCATTAATCACAAGAGTGTCTTTACCAGTAATCAGAGAGCGGTAAAAACCCATATTAAGACGGTTATCACTTTGATCCTGACTAATCCCAACAGCACCTGTTATAAAAGCGCCACTATCAAGTTCAAAAAATGTAGGTACAGGCAGATCAGCAAGATCAATGTCATCACCCGTGATAACAACATCTTTTACCGGACCGGTTTCAACCTCGATATGAGCAACAGGGTTTTCACTAGCGGCTCCATAAGCTGCAGCATGATTACGATGATCATATGGGACACTAATATCGTTACCAATAGCCTGACCAAGACGCGTAGTACTATTCAGCAACCCCCCAATCAATGGGAAGCTGGCGCCTTTAATATTGTCAAAAATAAAAGCCTTGTGCTGTTGTTCAAGTTGTTCAAGCAGGGCTGGTAACTCATATTGCCGTTCCACTTCCTTACTGATACGCACAAGCTCGCCATGCTCTTCAAGGAAGGCCGCAAAGGACCTCAGATCGTACGCTGCTCTCGAACTATTCATATATTAAATGGCCTATGAGTAACGGGGAAGGGCATTCTACCTGTGGCGCTTCAGTGCGGGAGGGGCCTTAATAAATGTGTCCAAACAGCGGCGCAAACTTTAGCCTCTCATAAAATCAGGTTTTTGCAGCCCGATACAGCTCAAGCAACTGCAGAAAGTCCGGCTCACCAATCACCGGAGCCGTAGTTTCAATTTCCGGACCAACCGAACATCCCTGTACCGGAGGCGTCACCATTGCATGCCCTTCAGAGAGTTTTTCAACTCTATACCACTTATACCAGCGAGCCAGGCCCAGCGTTTCACCACCCTGAGCATCAGTAAAGGACTTATACATTTCATAACGTGAGGAGACTGACTTGAGCTCCTGAGGGTCAAGTCCAAGTTCCTTGCAACGCTCCCGCCAGGAAGGCATTGGTGCAGAATTTATAGATGTGTTCATAAGTGCGGAGGCTACCGCTGGTAAAGCGTGCTTACAAGAGCCACTGGAACTATATAACGTTATTAAGGGTATTTATTCAGCTACTTTAGCAGATTTCAGACAAAAGAATGGTGGCATCAACATCTTCCAGAGTTGCCATATCAGCAACAGCACTATTAGCAAACAGGGAACCCAATCTCACAGGCTCTCCCACATGGTAACCCTGCGCCCAATCAATACCCAGATCACGAATCACACTCAACGTCACCTCATCCTGTACATGTTCAGCAACTGTCTGAATATTCATAACACGCGCAATCTCTACAATTGCAGATACCATGGACTGTGACAATTCATTTTCAGCTATATCTTTAATAAAGCCGCCGTCAATCTTGAGTTGATCAACCGCAAATAACTTCAGATAGGCAAATGAACTAAGACCCGTACCAAAATCATCTAAAGAGAACTGGCAGCCAATCCGCTTAAGCTCATCCATAAAGAGCTGGGCTTTTTGCAGGTTTGCTACCGCAACAGTTTCAGTAATTTCAAAACATAAACGATCCGGTGAGACACCGCTGCGGGAGAGTTCGCCACGCACAAAATCAAGGAACTGATCATTACCCAAACTTTGTCCGGAAAGATTAACCGAAAAATGAAGCGGCTTGCCTGATGCATCCACACCTTTATCAATAAGGGTGTCAATAGCCTTGTTTACAACCCAGCGATCCAGTTCCTGCATAAGCTGATAGCGTTCAGCAGCACCAAGAAATTCAGATGGCTTGAGAGCTTCACCTGCCGGGTTCAGCATCCTGACCAGAATTTCAAAGTATGCAAAATCAGTAACATTATCTGTTTTAATTATAGGCTGTGCATAAAGGACTAGCCGGCCACCTTCAATTGCACTTTGAATTGACCCCACTAAGCTCAGCTCATCCATACGCCTAACAATGCTCGTATCTGATGACTG
Source organism: Gammaproteobacteria bacterium (assembly GCA_024229935.1). Classification (GTDB taxonomy): domain Bacteria; phylum Pseudomonadota; class Gammaproteobacteria; order Steroidobacterales. Next base: position 25,195 of record JAAERX010000084.1, read on the forward strand.
AAAAATTTCACAACGACTTCGGCCACGATCCTTCGCTGCCTGACAGGCCACTTGTGCAGGCACCAGTACACTGTGAATTTCTTCTGCTGATGGAGTTAAAGGGGCAACACCTATACTTGCAGATGGGCGGAACTTCTGATTGCCATTAGCATAATCAAGATTACGCAGCTGCAAACAAATTTCTTTACCAAGTGACTGAGCCTCATCAAGATCAACATCCTTCAGCATAGCCGCAAAACTATCACTCGTAACACGTGTAATTATTTGCCCTGGCAATACAGAGCGGATGATGGCAGCAAAACTTAGCAGAATCTCATCACCTGTAGACCGGCCAAAAGTATCATTAACAACATGCAGCTGATCAATATCCATATACATCAATGAATGGTTTTCACCGCCTTCCTGACAGGCGATTTCCAGTGAATGCTCAAATCCAGGCCAGCTAATTAAACCCGTCAGTGAGTCAAAACCACGCTCGATAACATGCTCAACTGTTGATGCAACAAAACTTGCCAGACTGACAGAATGGTCTGTGAGCCTAACCATCTTGGTTGATCGTGACAGCACAAGTATGCCTGTTAGTCGTTTACCGTCTGAAATAATTGGCCAGACACGTGAGCGTTCACGTGGATCAGGAGCAGGGCGGTTGGCAAGTGCATCTGCAACGTTATCCTTATTTTCATCCGCTATGTCCCGCATGGCATCCAGCAATAACTCTGCCTCGGTCATATCAACCGGATTAGCCCCTGTTTCAATAGCAATAGCCCGCCCTGGCGCTAGCAATACTGCACCATCAAGCATCAGATGCTCTAGCGTCATATCAAGAATGCTGCGTAAGGACTCATTACAACTATTACTGGAGCGTGCCTTCTCACTTAATACCTTCAGAAAAGAATGTTCACCGCTATGCACATTCAGTTTGTTGGTTACATCAAGCAAATGCACCCGAAGGCTTAGCTCACGCGAAAGACTACGGAGCGCGGGTTTTAGGAGATCACAGCAAAACGTATAAGGCATGCCACTCATTTCAACATTAGCCAATGCTGTTAACACACCCAGAACACGACCCTTATCACTTACAATTCGCACGAGATAGGCGGTGCAATCACGCAAATGTATACGGCCTTCTTCACCCGGCAATTCACCATGCGTCAGCATCTTGCTTAAGGTTGTATGGTATTCATCATTCAACTGACTGATGTCAGGCGAACGATCATGCCAGAATAAACGCCCATGACGGTCATGAAACATAAAACCGACAGCTTGCGGGAGAAGAGCATTTAAAAATGCTGCGTAATCACCGAATACTTCATTTTTTTTGGGGGCAGGAGCCATAATTATTTATACTGCGGTGAACAGTAACTTTTGTCCCTTTATAGGCAATAGCATAGCACGGAGAAGTCCAGGCTTTTGAGAGAATAAGTAAAGCTTCTAAATAAATTATTGTTTATAAAAGGTTTTAGCCTCGCAATATACGCTGGAGAAAAGGTAGGCTGGTATCCATACGATTATCAATACCCGAATGGGTACCATCAAATTCCTCATAGCAGTGCTCAATACCAATGGCATGCAAGCGCTGCGAGAGTATTCGGCTACCGTACTGAATGTGATATTGATCGCGCCAGCCACAATCTATATAGATGCCTTTTAGCTTTGCCAGATTGGCCTTTGAGCGTTTAACAAGGTTAATGGGATCATGTCTTAACCACTGCCGCCAACGTTCTGGAATAAGCTCACCGGTATCAAGATCAAAAGGCACGCGAAATCCGTTTGCTACAGAAGGGTCCGGGTCATAAGTTGCTGCCATACACAAATTCATTAGGCAATGCATTTCATTAGGGTTTAGGCGCTCACGTTTCCATACATGCTTTAAAAAGGCAACAATTCGCCCATCATCCTTACCTGCTTCCAGACCAGTATTATTGCCTTGTCCTGAAATCTGCCATACACCGGGACGCTGTTTGGGTTCTTTAAAACGCGCTAGCTGAGTCAGGGTATTTGGCCAGTCAGAACGATAAATAAAATCAAAATAGCTATCACCGGAATGACATGCAATTGCACCCCAGTATTTTGCGTACTTCATACCGTGGATAAGCGAACCATAACCACCTGAGGACTTACCAAAGCAACCTCGATGCTCGCGTCCTGCGAGAGTCCGAAACTCTGTATCAATAAACGGAATCAGTTCCTGCGTTAGATAATCTGCATAATTACCAATAGCTGTTGAATTGACATACTGGTTGCCACCTAGCGAAGTAAAACAATCTGGAAAAACAATAATGCAGCCAGTCATTTTATGTGTATGCATCAGCCGTGCGGCACGTTCGGGTACATTCTCATCAAAACCCTGCCAGTTGGTATGTGACTGACCAGACCCGGTATAGCCCACCAGATCAAACAACACAGGGAATCGCTTGCCACGTGCATGCCCGGCATTACGGTCATAGCCTGGTGGCAACCAGACATGAAATTTTCGCAGGGAAGGGTCACCCAGCGGGTTATCAGCCAGAATGCTAGACTCGTATTCAACACTAACCGTTGTGCCTGGTTGCCCCTCAAAACGCTTTATGGCCATACAGCAGGCCTCATAACCTTAACTCTACTGCCTCAGCTATCTATAAAACTCTGGCCATCCTTTGCAGTATCAGGGTCACCCAACACAAAACCTGCATCCTTCAGTTTCTGGTTTGACAAACTCTTTGGGCCGCTTCCCGGTGCAACCCACTGAATAGGTTCCTTTCCGGCTGCTTCAATGATTTTGCCGAAGAAAGACTCCTTAGTCTCAGTGATGTCATTGATCAGGTTATAAATACCCGATAAGTGATTTTCGATAGCAAAATCCAGTGCACGTACAACATCATCCCGATGAATAATGGCTGCAGGTGCACCACCATCAAACGGCACCGGCAAACCCGCCATAGGCAGGGTAGATACCTGCAAGCCACGCGGAACAAACCCTACCTGCGGGCCATAAATGGTGCCTGTTCGGTACACACAAACCTTACGCGTATCATTCTCAAGACCAAACAATAGGTTCTCAGTGTCGATATATACCTGTGCAAACGGAGATGCCGGCGTTGCAGGAGTATCTTCATTAACCACATCAGCACCACCGGCATTACCATAAGCACTCCAGGACCCCGTAAATACAATCTGTTTCAGGCTATCAGCAGCATCGATAGCATCAACCAGTGATTGCGCCGTACCAGTATACGCATCGGTATACAGATCAAGGTCCATAACATACTTACCATCACGCTCAACCATGCCGCCTGCCATTGTCAGTAAAACGATATCCTGCCCGGCAATGAGTTCACGCATTTTGTCCCGATCACTACCTTTCATAACGACTACACGATCAGCAACAGCTTCCAGTTCAGCCACGCGAGCATCATTGGTTGTAGTCACACTAATAATATGACCCTTGGCCTTCAGGTATTTAGCAGCGGCCAAACCCGTATATGCTGCTCCAACAATCGCAATCTTCATTTTATCTCCATTTTTCATCAATTAATTGTAGTTTTTAAATGTATTTACTTGGCTGGGGTTTGCATTAAAGCCTTGATAGCCAGACCTGCCTCATCACCAACGATACGATAGACGCCATTCCAGGCACGTGGGTCCAGATCATCTGCAAAGAACCGCTCAAGATGCCGCCTGTCCCGCTCACACTGAGCCACAGGATCAGTAACTGACCAACTATTCTGACTCGCCAGTGCAATATATTGCTCCAGATACGCAACTATACAGGGTGTTACCCGCTCTAGCTCATCCTGGTCTGTCTGGCTACTGGCAATACCCCACGGAGACATGTAAACAGCAAGCGCTGGGTTGGCAGGAGCCTGGGCACAGGAATTATCCCTATCAGATGTCGCTTTTTTATAGGGGCGACGCAACGGCCCAAATACGAGGTCAAACCATTCAGGGTAATCAACCGGGTCAAGCCGGGGAATAAAATCGACGTTATAGACAAAACCTGCAGGCGGAAACTGCACCGCCTGAGCATGAAAGTGGGGCATAGAACTATCAGCCCGCCCCATAATAAATAACAATTGCGTTTCTACAGGCCCGGCAATCAACCGCAGATGAATCATACGATCCAGATTGTCACCAGACGGTGCAATCCAGTAACGCACATAGCCCGCTGTAGCATCTTTATTCTCAGCCTGATGCAACTGCATATAAGGACCCCTGTCTGCTGCCAGCTGCTCAGTCCAGTCACAAGCTGTGAGACTTTGACTAATTAATCCTTCAATAAACTGTAAAGAAAATGGGGCTTCAGACATATTTATTCTTCTTCCTGTAAGTCACTAAATAAACGTTCAAGGGATGCGGTCAGTTGTTTTATTTCAGCATCCTTAAGTGTACGGAGCATTCTTTGCACAAATGCTTCTGCATGTGGCATAAGTTCAGCTGTCAGTTCTCGTCCAAGGGGTGTAATCCATACTTCCACAGCACGACTGTCATCCAGAGCAGGGCGGCGGGTCACAACCCCATCACGTTCCATCTGATCGATCACCCGACTAACTGCCGGCTGCTCACCACCACTAAGATCAGCAATCGTACCAATACGACTGCCATCAAACCGAGATAACACACTAAGCACCTGCCAACGCCCTATAGTTAGTCCATGATCTCGTAAGGTTGTCACCCACAACTGGTTGGCACGCGATGTTACGCGGTTCAGAAGATAGGGCAGCATTTCATAAGCCAAATGAAACTCCTTCAGGCGGGGTGATCCAGCAGTTGTTATATGTAATTACATATTTTACAGTGGTATCTGAAAATTACCAACACAGAGCAATATCAGGCATTCATCAAGAGAGGCGCTATGGCTGAATTCATGGAAATACACGATATCCTGCACGGTAAAGTACGTGGCAACCCTGTCGGTATCAGCTTATTTTACGATGAGGTTCCTAAAGCCTACCAAGGTATTAAAGTGGACCCTTGCGCTATCATCCGCAGCGCCATGGACAATGATGACATTGTTCACGTTGATAGGGAACATCAGGATTGCATGACCGGTGCCTTTACCGGTGGCTTTCATGAAGGCACCGAGGAAATACGCACAGGCCAATATATAGCCCGAAATATTGAGCCCTATACGAATATTGCAGCAGCTCGCACCAAAGCAGGCAATTTTGTGCTTCCTCCTGGCATGGTAAAAGCTATTGGTGCAGCTCCCCTGAATAACATTCCAGAAGGCATCACAGTGGACTGGATCGTGGTTGTATGCAATCCACATTGGGCCAATTTTATAGGTGCGGCACGCTCAGTTATTGATGGTACACCTCCGCATGGTGCAGCCGGCACATCCTTTTGCAGTGAACTATTTGCCACGCCCTGGCATGAAGATAATGTAGTCATTACGCCCGGAGATATTGGTGGACGCATGAATAACCGGCTCAAGCCAGAGGAAATGTTTGTAATTGTGCCAATGAAATATACCGACAGCATGATATCAATTCTGAGCACTACCCCTGATGCACGAGCCATCCTGGAAGCCACTCGACCAGAAGGCTCACCTTACTGGGACAAACGTCAGCGCAAACAGGACAAAGAAGCGGCCAAAGCTGAGCGGGCCGCCGCGGCGGGAATTGATACCAGTAATGATCTCAATCTCAGCATGGATTGGGATGAAGAAGCTCAGGCACTGATACGCAAGACCCCTGCAGGAATACTTGAGATGGCTATCGGTAACGTTGAAGATTACGCAGAAGAAAAGGGCATTCAACTGATAACCCGTGAAGTCATTGAAGAACAAATGCGCAGCATGGGCATGGACCCTGCAATGCTCAGTTAGTTTATGCAATACACCTAAAGGCAATCCTGCAATGAAAGATAAAACCTGCCTGATCACAGGCACCGCCAGCGGCATGGGTAGACTAACGGCTATGGCTGCAGCCGAGGCAGGTATGCATGTTATCGGTGTAGATTTTGATGTGGCTAACGGTCAGGCAGCTAAAGAAGAAATAACCACCAAAACCGGTAATGTTAATTTTGACTTTATCGAATGCGACATCAGCTCAATGGCACAGGTAAGAGCACTTGCAGAACAGGTTAACCATGACTATGAGCACATTGATATTCTGGTAAACAACGCCGGTTTAACTGAATCTATCCGGCGAGAAAGTGCTGACGGCATTGAGATGACTATGGCTACTAATTTTCTGGGGCCTTTTTTACTCACCAATCTATTGCTCGATAAATTACGCACATCAACACCCGCACGTATTATTAATATCTGCTCCGATGCGCATAAAATGGCAAAGGGACTCGACTGGGAAGACATTGATAACAAAAAAAAATGGCACAAAGTAAATCATGGCTGCGGCTTTCAGGCATACGCCAGATCAAAGCTATGCCTCGTAGCATTTTCTTATGACCTTGCAGAGATCCTTGATGGCACTGGTGTATCAGTTTATGCAGTGTCACCAGGGTATTTCATCAAAACAAACATTTTTAAACACATGCGCGGTGTCATGGGGCTAGGAGTAAAGCTTGTTAAACCTTTTTTACAATCTGTAGAAAGTGGCGCAAAAACCCATATATGGTTAACAACAACTCCAGACCTTGATGCCGCTACCGGTCATTATTGGGAACATTGCAAACTCAAGGAATCATCCAAGTTCACACACGATAACGAGTTACGCAGAAAAATCTGGGAATACGCAGTTGAAGTAACGGGTCTTGGGAATTAACCCAAGGCAATTAATCTGGCAATTTAAGCTCAGGGCTGTTCAGAAAGGGGCGGGTATCAGATAGCGCCTGATTTCTTTAATGCAGCTATCTGCTCATTGTTCATGCCAAGCAGAGACCCCAGAACCTCATCATTGTGCGCACCCAGTTCGGGTCCCGGCCAGAGGGTCTCACCAGGGGTATCACTCAATTTAGGAATCATGGCGGGTATAGCCAGTGGCTTTCCATTTGATTCAACAGTTTCAAACAGTCCTCGAGCCTTAAAATGCTCGTCTGCAAACATATCAGCAACACTATAAATCGGCCCGCAGGGGACTTCAGCATCCTCAAGAATTTTAAGTGCATCAACACTCGTCATTGTATGCATCCAAGCCGCAATAACTGCATCAATTTCAGGCTCGTGCTCAACCCGACCAGCATTATCAGCAAAATGAGGATTGTCTGCCATATCCTGACGGTCCATGGCTACACACAAACGTTTAAAAATTGAATCGCCATTTGCACCGATGATTACATCCTTACCATCAGAACAGCGGTAGGTGTTTGTCGGCACAATACCTGTCAGTGTTGAACCGGAGCACTCACGAATTTCTCCACCCCGATCGTATTCAGGAACAACTGATTCAAGCAGATTAAAAACTGCCTCATAAATAGCCACATCCACAACCTGACCACGGTGCTCAGGATCACTTAATTTACGAACACAAGCCATGACTATACCCAGAGCGGTATGCAAAGCTGCAAGTGTGTCACCCATGCTCAGGTTTGGTCGTGCCGGTGGACGGTCTGGAAACCCATTCAAATAGCGAAAACCACCTATGCCTTCACATACAGAGGCAAAGCCAAGTCGGTTGGAGTAGGGACCGTCCTGACCATAACCAGACACACGCGCATAAATAAGACCGGGATTGTCGTTGCGCAGGTCATCAGGACCAAGACCCCACTTTTCCATTGCACCAGGCCGAAAGTTTTCAATTAACACATCACTCTGTGCGGCAAGCTTTCTTACGATCTCTCGGCCTTCTTCAGTACGCAAATTGGCAGTAATGCATTTTTTATTGCGTGCCATGCTGGCCCACCAAACAGATGTATCACCATCCATCATGCGCCACTTACGCAATGGATCACCCGCACCTGGCTGCTCAACCTTAATTACTTCAGCACCGAAATACCCCAGAAAAGATCCGGTAAAAGGTCCCGCAATCAGTTGTCCCAGTTCGAGGACTCTGATGCCTTGTAATGGGCCGTGCGACCCGGTTTGATCACTCATTAAAGTTCTGATATGGCTATTGCAGGCGAAGTCTAGCGCATAAGTCGAGTAAAGTTACACAGACTCTGTCACGAAAAAGTACTAATCAGCCACTTCCCAACAATACAACCACCTTCCGGACGAAATACAACCGCCTTCTGGTCAGATCCCTGCCGTAACAGGCCACGTTTGGCCAATACAGCAAGAGTGAAGTAAGGCGTTCACTCTATGTAACCAGGATAACCTTGGCTTCTTTAATCAGATAACCCATCGATCAGTTCAGTGCCCCCAACAACCAGCTGAAAACAGCGACAAGGCTGGCTGGCAAATCCCAGTAAAAGAATTTGTCAGCTCACGTTTACTAAGACTAAGAGTCCGCCCGACCAATTGATGCTTCAACCAGCTCCAGAAAGTCAGCTTCACTAGTTACCTGCGCAGCCTCAGCAGCCGTAATGGTGTAGCCATATTTATCAGCCAGGGCCTGGTATAAAGGTCGACGATGCTGCACAAGTTGGGGAAATATCCAGCGGGCAAAGGCCTTGGGGTCCATCTCATCAGCATCTGACAAACCCGCTGTATCCAGATAAGTGCTTAGCTGGCTTATAAGAAATTTCTCGTTATAATACATTGGCTTGGGGTTGCTTTCTGAACGGTGTATTAACTCTTGCTCCATATCTTCATCTGCCCGGATATAAAGCACAACGGTATTTTCAGCCAGCACACACTCAGCTTCCGGGCTATCCAGTTCACAGACACTACCACCGGTATCATTCAGAAAGTGTTGATAACCATAGATTTCTTGTGCCTTTGCCATGAAGCTGGCAACATCAACCATAGCATGGTTCTCTGCTTCACGATGCAGATGCTGGCGCCGCAGAAATTCATCCAGACCCAGACCGCCCTGAGCTGATGACCCCAGTTGCCCCAAAAATGAAGAGATGGGTTCCAGGTTATGAATGGTGATGTTGTTGGCTATATAAATAGAATCACTGCGTAATAGATCCCTCAGAAAACCTACCTGCATGGCCTGCTGCCTGATGTTGTCCATAATGGGCTCATCAAGGTAGCGGGTACCAATACGGTAATCACCTGAGTAATGAAACCAGCTGCTTTGAGGCAGGTGATTGGATAGGGTAGTTTTACCCACACCAGACATCCCAAGGATAGTAATTGCCTTGTGTTCCCAGTCACGAAATTGTTTTGCGCTCATATGCATAGCGGCAATTGTTGCCGCCCAAGTCGCTCCTTGCAAGCGACAGGCACTAAGGATGGCGTAATCCTGCCAAATATAGCCCCCTTTTGGGGAGATACGGTTATCATACGCGCCCGTATGCCGCTACACGGCGTACCAATAACAGTGATATCAGTTCCGTAAATTTAAGGATTTTGCAGGATGAACGGCGACAGCTCAGACACCCATTCTAATCAATGGGTCGTACATAAATTTGGTGGCACCAGCGTGGGGGATGCCGATTGCTTCCGCCGGGTAGCTGGGCTGCTGCACGCTCAAACCGCCCCCAGACAGGCCGTGGTTGTTTCAGCCATGGGCGGCATGACCAATGCTCTGCTGGCATTAATCGACTGTGCAATTCTATCAGCCGATTCTATTGGGACCCGTGTGAATGCAATACGCCAGCGCTACCTTGCAACCAGCAATGAATTACTCAACGATGCAGCAAGCCACAAACACATCCTGACTCACTTTGAGGATGAACTTAGTGATATTACTGACATTCTTAACTCCATCGCTCTCGTTGGCTCTGCTGCACAAAGAAGTCATGACATTATTGCCGGTTACGGTGAAATCTGGTCTACCCGTCTACTCAGTGCTTATCTTGAACAAGAACGAGACCGTGATTCACAAAATCGCTCCATTGTCTGGATGGATGCCCGCAAGCTACTCATTGTTGAATCCGGTGAGTTAGGCCCGGCTGTTGCCTGGAAGCGCTCTGGCGAGTTGGTTAATGAACATTTCCCCAAAGAACAAGCCGTAATAGTCATTATTACCGGCTTTATAGCCAGTGACGCAGAAGGGTTGCAGACTACCTTAGGGCGCAACGGTAGTGACTACAGTGCATCCATAATTGGCACTTTGCTGCATGCAGCAGAAATAACTATCTGGACTGATGTCGCCGGCGTAATGAGTGCTGACCCCAATCGGGTGCCTGAAGCTGCAGTTATTCATGAACTGACCTACAGCGAAGCAATGGAACTGGCCTATTTTGGTGCCAAGGTTATTCACCCACAAACCATGTCACCTGCAGTACAGCAGGCCATCCCAATTTATATCAAGAGCACCTTCAATCCTAAAGCGGCTGGCTCAAAGATCAGCGCCTCTGCCGATGCAGGTCAACCTATTAAAGGTATTACCACGGTTGAAAACGTTGCCCTGGTAAATCTTGAAGGCACCGGCATGATCGGCGTGCCCGGTACCGCTGACCGCCTGTTTGGTGCATTACGCAATGCCGGCATATCTGTCATCCTCATTTCACAAGCAAGCTCAGAACATTCCATATGTTTTTGTGTGCCAGGTGACATGGCAGCGCATGCCGACACTACGGTACGTGAGGCTTTTGCATCAGAGCTTGAACAAAACCAGATTCAGCGCATTGAAATCCGCAGTGGCTGCAGCATTATTGCAGTCGTAGGTGATGGCATGGCCGGCACCCCAGGCATTGCCTCACGTTTCCTTGGCACCCTCGGCAATGCGGGCATCAATGTCCGCGCCATTGCCCAGGGTTCATCAGAGCGCAATATTTCTGCTGTGATCGATTCTGAGGTTGCAACCCGTGCCTTGCGGGCTGCACATGCAGGCTTTTATTTATCCACTGAAACCCTATCAGTAGGACTCGTGGGACCCGGTAATGTTGGCTCAACTTTATTAGCCCAGATGGCTGCTCAGGTAAAACATCTACGCGATGACTTTAATCTGGATTTTCGCCTCAGGGCAATTGCAAGCTCAAGTCGTATGCTGCTGGCCGAACGCAGCATAGACCTGCAAAACTGGCAGGCAGAACTGGCAGAGCAGGGCGAAGAACTCGACTGGGATCGTTTCAATACCCACGTCAATGCAGAGCACCTGCCACATGCAGCCATAGTTGACTGCACTGCAAGTAATGCAGTATCTGATCGCTACACTGACTGGTTCAATCAGGGCATACATGTTGTTACCGCCAACAAGAAAGCCCAGAGTGGTCCGTTGCAATATTACAATGAGTTGCTCACCAGTCGGCGCAGTACTCACAGTCATTTTCTTTATGAAACCAGTGTAGGGGCGGGGTTACCCATTATTCAAACTCTGCGTGACCTTAAGGAGACTGGGGATGATATTGCAGCTATAGAAGGTATTTTTTCCGGCACGCTGGCCTACCTCTTTAATGTATTTGATGGTTCAACCCCATTCTCCGCCATTGTGCGTGAAGCAAGGGATAACGGCTATACCGAACCAGACCCAAGGGATGACCTGTCAGGCATGGATGTCGCACGCAAACTAATTATTTTAGCGCGTGAACTTGGTTTGAAGCTGGAACTGGAGGATATAGCCGTTGAAAGTCTGGTGCCTGTATCACTGGAAGATAAATCTATAGACGATTTCTTAGATGAGTTAGGCAGTTATGACAATGACATGCTCAAACGTTACCAAACTGCCAGCAGCAATAATCAGGTACTGCGCTATGTTGGCAGCCTGGACAAAAACGGTAAGGCAACTGTGAAACTTGAGTCATTGCCTGCAGAGCATTCTTTTGCTCACATTAACCTGACCGATAACATCGTACGTTTTGTTTCAGGGCGTTACAGTGACAACCCACTTGTTGTGCAGGGACCCGGCGCCGGACCGGCCGTTACTGCTGCAGGCGTATTTGCCGACTTGCTACGACTTGCACGGTATCTAGGCGCACCGGGTTAAAGATCATGCAATACATCAGCACACGAGGCGGAATAGAAACAGCGGTTGCACTTGAAGATGCCATCATGGCCGGAACTGCCCCTGATGGAGGGCTTTATATTCCCGGTCAACTACCTGCTGCTGATCTTGACAGGATTCCCGTTAATGCCCCCATTGATAAAGTAGCTCTAGAGCTGCTTAAACCTTTTTTTGCCGGTTCTGAACTTACCGATAGTCTAGAGGATATCTGCACCCAGGCATTCAATTTTCCAGCACCACTGCACACAATTAGTGACAGTAATGGCAAGAGAAATGAACATCTGAGTGTGCTGGAGCTCTTCCATGGGCCCACCGCAGCATTTAAAGACTTTGGCGCACGTTTTCTTGCCGCCACCATGTCAAAAATTATTCAGCAGCGTGGCGATAGCGAGGCAACTATAGTTGTTGCAACTTCCGGTGACACAGGTGGTGCAGTTGCAGCTGCATTTCATAAGCAACCAGGCACACGCGTAGTAGTTCTGTTTCCTGAAGGGCGTGTATCACCGAGGCAACAGCATCAGCTTACCTGTTGGGGTGACAACATCATCTCACTGGCAGTCAAAGGTGAATTTGATGACTGTCAGCGGCTGGCAAAAGAACTGTTTGCTAATACAAAGGCCAGTAATAAATTTAATCTCTGCTCAGCTAACAGCATTAACGTTGGCCGTTTATTACCGCAATCAGTTTATTACGCTAAGACCAGTCTTGATTACCAGGCAGCACATGGTAAGAGCAGTAACTACATCGTACCTACCGGCAACCTTGGTAATGCCTTTGCCTGTGCCTGGGCCAAACAAAGAGGCCTTCCCATTGGCGAGCTGATTCTTGCCACCAATGCCAACCGCAGTATTCCTGATTACCTGGAAAAAGGTGAGTGGCAGCCACGTAATAGTATTGCAACGCTGGCCTCGGCAATGGACGTGGGCAACCCAAGTAATATGGAACGTCTGCGTAACCTATGGGGCGATGCTAATGAACTAAGCAACCGCCTACGCGCATTTTCTGTAACTGATGAGGCTATACAAACCCGCATAGTTACTGAATTTAAGGACTACGGTATTGCCTGGTGTCCGCATACAGCAACTGCTTTTGAGGTCTATCGCAACCTGCCTGAAGATGAGCGACAGCAAGCCCATTGGATCATTGCCGCCACAGCACATGCCGCCAAATTCGATGAGATTGTCGAACCATTAATTGGCACACCTATTGCAATACCTGAAGAACTGGCTCACCTGCTTGAATGGCCTGCAAGCTTTGACACTATTGAACCCAGCATCGATGAAGTTATCAGCAGGCTCTGAGCAAAGCACACCTTAACGAATGCTTATTGATACCCGCACATTAATCCTGCTAATCACAGGGGCGGTATTTGCACTCTTATTATTTATGCTGGTTCGAAAAAAAAAGAGTGAAGAGCCACGTGCTCGATTTCGCAAAGCCAGTACCGCATTCCTTGGTGATTTCTTGATACCGGATGGTGAGGGCGGTGAAATTCACATTGAGAATGCCCTGCTGTGCTCACGCGGTATCATTATCGTAAACATCAAGGATGTGGCAGGCAATATTTTTGGCGGTGACACCATGCAAGAGTGGGCTGTTATTACGGGTGAAAAACGCTTCGCTTTCTCTAATCCTCAGGACGGCCTGTATGACCGGACCGCTGCAGTCAAACATTTGCTTCCTGATGTACCCGTTTTTGGTTACATTGCTTTCACTGATCAGGCTGATTTTAATAAGGGCTTCCCCAACCATGTTATCAGCCTAAGCAAACTACTGGACGAACTTGAAAGTGAGTTCGCCCAACAAAGCTCTGCACCTGACGCTTTTTGGCCGTCATGGGAAAAACTGGTGGCCAATGCCACTGTTGTAGAGGTAGACAGCCTGACTACAGATAGTTAAAAAAATACAGATCAGGCCAAACTTAAGCCAAACAATTGTTCTGTATTACGTGTAGCTGCAATAGCCAGTTCAGCTTCATCACATTTCATATAGGCCGCCAGTGTCTTTAGCACGTGGGGCAACACCACTGGCTCATTGCGCCTGCCAAAGTTCTTTTCCGGCAAGTCACGTGGTGTCAGATAAGGCGCATCGGTCTCCAGCAGCACCCGGTCAAGCCGCAGTTCCCGTACGGCCTCACGCAGTAAATGGCCACGCCGCTCATCACAAATCCAGCCAGTGATACCTATATAAAAACCCATCTCGAGGTATTCATGCATTTCTTCAGGCCCAGCAGTAAAACAATGGGCCACACCACCACTTATCCCACCTTGGTATTCACGCAGCATAGCAATGAAATCTTCATGCGCATCCCGTTGATGCAGAAATACCGGCTTAGCTATATCTGTCGCAATCTCCAGCTGTGCCGCAAAGGCTGTTTGCTGGTCTTCAACCGGTGAGAAATTACGAAAATAATCCAGCCCACATTCACCCACAGCCACCACCTGTTCTAGCCTGGATAGTTCACGCAACAAACTATCAGTGGCCTCGTTGTACTCAGACGCATGATGTGGATGCACACCTGCAGTTGCATACAGCTCTCCGGGCCGGTTGGCTGCCAGGGCAGCTGCTTGCTGTGACCCCTCATGACTTGCACCCGTAACAATCATCCGTCGTACACCAACCTCGGCTGCACGTGCTATGACTTCATCCCGGTCACAGTCAAAGCTGTCATGCGTCAGGTTGGCACCAATGTCGATAAGGTCATGCATACAAAAATAATCATTTACGTATGATTCATATAAAAAACTGAATGTTGAACAAACCAGAAGTCTAACAGGAAAAAACTTCAGATTACCCATACATAATCACGGCTAAGCGTTAGGGCAGACACACAACTGATAGTGCTATCAGAATAAATCTTGTCTTAATTAATTTGATTATTTTAAGAATGTACATTGCACACTGATACACAAACTGTGTTATCTGTGCCGCACTGAAAGAGGTGCACTAAAAGAGGCGCACTAAAAACCACATACAACACTAACCAGCTAATAGGGCAACCCCAAGCTCAAGCCACTAAACTTTATTATTTTACAGCCAGAGTCAGGCTCTAAACCCTGCATTAACTTATATTAACTCTAAATATTCTTTCGGTAACTACCTATACAGCCCGTTAATCTACTGCTTAAGAAAGTGCTATAAATATTCTCAGGTCGCAATGCAATTATAAATAAAACGTTATTGCAGTAAGTTAGGGAGTTAGAGAGGTAGGTAGGGAATTAGGGAGGTAGGGAGGTAGGGAGTTAGGGGAACAACTTGGGGATACAAAAACGCACAAGTGTGCAAACACTTTTATTTTCACTTGCGCTCGCTTTTGCTAGCGGTTGCACTTCTATTAACAATGACAGTTCGCAACAAGGGCCGCAAAGCAACAAAATTATTGAGCATGGCAATGCACCTCCCATTATGGAGGTTAATGCAGCATCTATGTCTGCTGCACCCGTAGAAGCCTACCTTTCTGCTTTTAGTGTGGAGCAGGGTGGAACCCTGCTTCTATATACCAATACCAGCCTGCCCGAGTTTCATTTTCGTATTTATTCAATGCGACCAGCGTTTGGTGTTGTCAGGGCACAATACGAACATATTCCCGGCATACAACAAACCATCCCTACTGACGCATGGAGAGACTGCTGCGACTGGGGTGATCCTTTTGAAATCACAATCCCGGAGTATTGGGAAAGTGGATTATATCGTATCCAGATCAGCACAAATAAAACCTATGCATATAATCAAAGCTTGATACTCAGCTTTGTTGTTAGGGATGATATACCCGGCAGCGAGTCACAAATATTAGTACTGGACACCGCACCACATCAGATGTCTTATAACCGATGGGGTGGTGCATCTTCATACTGGCATAAAGTGCCCGAACTGGGGCGAGCCGGAGAGCTCTCAATCTCACGGCCAGGTAACAATACATCTCAGTGGCAGGAAGAATTCTTCCAGAACTGGACCCAATACATGGGGATTACTACTGAGTATGCATCCATGATGGATATCGAGGTTAACCCTGATTTGCTATATGCCTATCAGACCGTAATCCTTGTTGCACATAGTGAGTACTGGTCCGGCAATCAGAGGAATGCACTGGACAACTTTATTGCAGGTGGTGGTAACGTAATTATCCTGGGCGGTAATAATATGTGGTGGCAGGTTCGTTTCGAAGATAACCTCATGCTGATCTACAAAGACCCATATCTTGATCCCATGCTGGGTGTTGATGACAGTCTGGTTACCTATTATTGGCATGACTGGCCAATAAACGACCCCGAAAACCGCACAATTGGACTAAGCTTTCGAAAGGGCGGCATGGTTGGTGCAGAAAACAGGAATGGGAAGTTCATGCCATTCAATGAAGGTCATGGGGGATATACTGTTAGTTCAGCCCAACACCGTTTTCTTGCCGGTACTGGGCTGGCTAATGGTAGCCAGTTTGGTCGTTTGGAAACCATAGTCGGCATTGAGGTTGACGGTGCAGAATTTGAGTGGGTGAACGGCAATGCGATTCCAACAGGGACAGATGGAACACCCGATAGCTTTGAGATAATAGCCATCGCTCCTGCTGCTGTAGAAACCTGGCAGGGCTATGGAACAATGGGCGAATTTAGCACAGGCTATAACTCAGGGCGAGTGTTTAATGCGGCCACCATCGATTGGGCATATGGATTGTTTGACAAAACAAACCGGGTACCGGCGGATCCATATACTCATAAAATAATGTTAAATGTACTGGCAGAATTTCAGCCTGATTCTGCCGCTAGTTGTGTTAATTCTGCTGTAGCCCATGATTTTGATAATGATGGGATTGACGATACCTGTGACAATTGTATTGTGATAGCAAACCCCCAGCAATTAGATACCGATTTAAATGGCACCGGTGACCTGTGTGAGGCTATCGCACCAGTAACAATCGGAATTAATATTAAGCCTTGGGATAATGAAAATCTGATTGACCCAAATAAACCAACGTTTGGCGTTGCATTTCTCAGCGAGGATCGTGGTAATGAGGGGCCATTACAATTCGATGCAACAGAGATTGATATTGCTTCACTGAGGTTTGGATCCAACGAGGCTCAGGCTATCGCTGAACCGTTTATTGCTAACTTTGGGAACAATTCTGCACCAGACATGGCTGTACTTTTTTCTACAAATGATGCTGGCTTTTCCTGTGCTGAACATGAATCGGAATCACTAAGCATCATTACAGGCCAGACAACCTCGGGAGTTCAGTTTGAAGGAATGCAGAAAGTTACAGTTCCAGAAAGTGAGTGTGGACCAGCATCATGCCATCCTTAGAAGGTATTAATTAGTTAATTATATAAAATTTCTGTTCATTATCGGCAAGGTATACAGTCAACCCGGACCTCTGACAGGCGGCTAGAAACTCCTATAAACTAGCGCCTGTTAATATCATCCGCTGCACACCCATATCAGCAGCACTGAGTCAAAACCCCAACCCAACCACCATCAAAGCGCTCATGTATCATGATTCGTCCATGCATACCTAAAAAAACATTTACATGCGATGATGTAGGGTGTTGAATATTTAGAGACAGCGGCAACCTCAAGAAGAACTGTGAGCAACTCCACTGAACATCAGGCAAATACAGGTCAGATTAACTGGCTTGAAGACGCAGAGCAGGGTGATGCTCCACAACCACTCGCCTGGCGCGTGCGTACCAGCAAGCGAGTGCGCAACCTTAAGATTCAGGTATTCCCCCACGGCGGTGTTGAGATAGTTGCACCTCCACGTACCCAGCCAAAGATCATTGAAGCCTTTGTCGCGGAACACAGTGACTGGATCAGCAAAACACGCTCACAATTTGCCCAAGTACGCGCACCTGAGCCCACCCTGCCTGAAAGCATAGAACTTACAGCTCTGGATGAAGCCATACGTATACATTTTGCTGTAAACAGTAAAACCGGCTTTAAAGAAACAGACGGCTTGTTAACCATCCGGGCTCCCTCACTGCATGGCCCTGATTGCTGGCCACTGGTGCAAAGCTGGTTAAAAAAACGCGCCAAACAGGTATTACCCCAGCTGTGCATGCAAACCGGAGCAGCGATAGGACTGCAGCCCAAACGAATTCATATACGTCTGCAGAAGACCCGCTGGGGCAGTTGCTCAACCAATGGAACAATCAGCCTTAATGCCGCGTTACTACTGCGACCACCAGAGCAGGTGCATTACGTACTCATTCATGAACTGTGCCATCTGCGCCACATGAACCATTCCAAACGTTACTGGAAGCTGGTCGAAAAATACGTACCGCACTGGCAGGAGTTGGATAAGGAACTTGATAAGGCCTGGCAAACCAGCCCCAACTGGCTCATAGGTTAACCAGCCCTGAGATTACTCTGGGGTTAGTGCTTTACAGTCACCAACGGACCAACAATCTGCTCCACACCGGGCATCGTGTAGTCACGCCAAATGGCAATCTTGTCATCTTTGATAACCAGCAATCCCACTACATGAAAATGGGTATCACGCTCACCACCGGGTGCATAGTAATCTTCTGTACGTTCATGGGTAACAACCGAGCCGTATACGTTAAGCCGCAGAATATTAAACTCAATACGCTCGTACTTGGCCATGAATGGTTTTACCGCTCCGGCAACTGCCGCATGACCTATATGTACAGGCCCACCTTCATAAACCATGTAGGCCACATCCTCACTGAGCAGGCTCAACAAACGGTCACAATCCCGATTAGACCAGCACGCATTAAAGCGCCTCACAATGTCTGCATTGCGTTGCTCTAATTCATTTAAATTAACGTTTGCTTCCAATACAGACTTCTTAAAGTTAAGCGATGTAGCATATTAGTATAGCTGCAAGAATAGGGCTCCCCAAGCTGAGCGAAACTCAGCACTGGAGGTAGAACCTCAGCTTCCCAAGCTTATTGCGTACATCAATTTAGCGCTTTCCTGAAGAATTCCCACCGTGATTGGCTGTGATAGCGTCAGGCAGCTGAACAGTTTCTCTACCGCCACTTAACATAAGGCTTAATGGCTTTGCTATGCGAATTTCTGTGGTGTTTCCAGGTTACGCCTGATGGAGCACCAGCATTACTGCATTGCGCAGTCCAATGGAGTATCTATCCTGTTGGACATGTTGTAGTTTTAATACAGGTGAATAGGGGGATAGTGATGAAGAAGCTGATACTTCTCATGATGTTTGTGTTCCCGATTGCCGGGAATGCGGCAACCATCCTGATCGATTTTGACAATCCGCAGGCAGCTAATTTTTTTCAACATCCAAGTGGCTATGTAACCTTTGAATCACAGGGGTACGGGTTTTTCGGCATGGCGTTGGGTGATGGCTTTAACGGCGATGGTGATAACGAGGCTCTGGGCTGGGGTGTAGAGCTGATCGGTGGGCCGCCAATCCGAGGCGAGGTATCGCGACTACTCAGACAGGTTCATTCAGTTTCTCTGACCTCGGCGGCATAGGCACGGGTCAGTGGCGGAATTTAACCAACATTACGTTCTATTCCAGTAGTGCCCCGTATGATCCGGTTTCTATAGACGACATCGTTGTGGGTTCGGCTGTGCCTGTACCAGCAGCTGTCTGGCTGTTCGGTTCAGCTCTTGCAGGTTTGGGTTGGTTGAGGCGAAAACAAACCTTTTAATTCAAAGTAAAACTCAGGGTATGATAAAATGGAGGTTAACTGCAGTGGCAGCATGACTGCTAAACACTTTTAGACAAATCTTTGTTTCAGGCCACAATTCGGCAATTACCCGGATTCAAAGAAATGATATAAAAATACCTTTGAAACCAGCCCTCACTAAAAAAGTACTGGCGTGATGGCTGATACAACATGGGACTTATTTTGGCACCACGAATTTCACTTTACCCATTTCTGCTCAGCATTTATTTTGTCTGTCTGATTTTTTCTGAGAACCTAGGTGAAGTTTTTGTGGGGCATGCGCTTCGATCCGGTGTTGTGTTACTGGGCATCACCAGCGTAACCATATTGTTCTTTTTCGCTGTATTTAGAAGGATTAATACGGCAGCTTTCGTTGCGGCACTTTTGCTGGTGCTGGCATTCATTCATCCTATCGTTGAAGCGGCATTGCCACATGAGTTGTCAAATCGTCTTCTGATTACACTTTGTATCGAAGCGTTCAGCTTTATAGGACTAACCTTTGTGGTTCATCGATACATAAGCAACTGGACGCCCATAAATCAGGCCCTCAATTTGATTGTAGGCGCAATGCTGCTTTTGGTGCTATTGCGGATTGGAAATTATGGACTAGCGGATGAGGGACTTATTTTCGAAAGGCCTCCTGAACTAAAAAATGTTGAGTTTGCAAGTTTTGAGCAACCCACTTCTTCTCCGCCCAGCATTTTTTATATTCTTACCGACGCTTATGAGCGGTCTGATGTACTTAGGAAATACTACGGTTACGACAACTCCAACTTCCTGGCATTTCTAAGCTCCAAGGGATTTCAAATAGCGGATAACAGTTACGGCAACTACAACCGCACCGAGCTGGTGTTCTCAAGCCTTATGAATCTGGATTACATCGCAGACGAAAATGGCTTCACGGAAGAATATCCGCAAGGTTATCGGCAGCTCATAAGGGACAAAACCTTCAACAGCAAGGTAGCCATTGCATTACGCAACATTGATTACCGGTTAGTAACAGTGCGATCGATGGGGCAGTACGTGATAACTGGCGGCGCGGAGGACATCATTTTTGATGGCGGCTGGTTCACAATGAACAGTTTTGAGACTGCGTTGTATAACACGACCGCACTACCTCGGTTGTTTGGGTGGAAGAATCGCAAAGCCTTCATGAGGATATTGGGGTTTAAACAGACAGACATCCAAACCGAAGAAGGGCTATCAGAACTGACAGCCGGGAAACAGAATTTTGTTCGTGATCGCGTAGATTTTGTTTTGTCTGAAACAGCAAAGCTTGCTTCAGAGGCAGGCCCGATATTTGTCATCGCTCACATCATGGCCCCTCACGACCCCTTTATCTACAATCGTTCCGGCAATTTTCCCAATATTTCACCATGGAAATTTGGTGAAGCAGAACATGTTTCAAAGGATGTGAAGGGCTACGCAGATCAGGTTCATTATCTGAATACTCTGCTTACAGAATTAATAGAAACCATACTTGAGAAGTCAGAAACACCGCCAATTATTGTGTTGCAGGGAGACCATGGTCTGCGCTTATCATGGGCAAAAAATAGGGCAAATCCGGATCAACAGCAACAACTTGACAGCATGTGCCAAATTGAGGTTTTTTCAGATCTTAACGCGATGTACTTGCCTGGTCTGGAGGGCTCAGGTGGGTTCTACAATGACATTTCTCCGGTAAATACTTTCCGGCTAATCTTCGACAATTATTTTGGAACAGAGCTGGGGTTCATCGAAGATCGTTCATTCCTTGCAACATCGAATAAGAAAGATGCAACTATGCATTTTATTGAAACTACCGATACCAGGGAAAGTTGCAATATTTTCTGGGAAGAAAAGTTTTTTGACGCCCAAGACAAGCAGCTGAGAGGGCCGAATTAGCGGAGAAATCACCTTTTGCTGAGGTGTCTTTTTAGCTTATGCACCTCCGGTGATAACTTCACGGCATATTACCTGGCGTCGTACGCTGAGCATCGCTAACAGCGATAAAGCATTAGTCCTTTTTGATAATGCTATTCATCTCCAAAAAAATATTTCATTGGCCTATACTTGACCCTCTAATGAGTATAATTTCTGTAAAACCTATTTCTTTCTGGAAGCTGGCTAAATGAGAAGAAGCTTACTTTTTTATATGAAAATCAGCCCACCTCAATTTCTCTTAGTACTGATTCTTTTGCCATTTATAGCGGCCTGTGATGGGGAATTAGAACGGCTTCCAAGCATTGGTGGAACAAAAGATTCATTCAGTATTGCCTCAGGAATGACATTGCACAGGGATGCGCCTGGTGTTCTGGCAAATGATGCCGCAATGGGCAGCGGGCTAAAAGCCCAACTGGTTTCCAATCCCAGACATGGTGAATTGGTGCTGCATGATGATGGCTCTTTCACCTATGTGCCAAGATATAAATTTAGCGGTCACGATGAATTCTGGTATCAGGTTATTAATGGTGAGAGCATTTCTGAGCCTGTTCAGGTCACTATAGGCTACCCAAATGTAATAGTGATTCTGGTTGATGATCTGGGTTTAGGTGATCTTGATATTTATAATGAAGAAGCAGTAGCTCAAACACCAAACCTAAGCGCTCTGGCTGAAGCAGGTATTGCTTTCTCCAATGCTCATTCAGCATCAGCCGTCTGCTCTCCCTCAAGGTATTCAGTGCTGACAGGCAATTACCCTTATCGAGGGCGGATTTCCAGTGGTGTCTGGAATATTTATGAACCCTCGACAATGATTATTCCCGGGCAGGAGACATTAGGTACATTATTTAATGAGGCTGGGTACCAAACTGGCTTTATCGGAAAAATGCATAACGGAAATGCCTTCTGGAATAAGTCCGGCACAGGCTATACAAAAAACCATAGTGAGATTGATTTTACCCGCAGTTTTGACCGGGGGCCGCTGCAATTTGGGTTTGATTACTCATTTCTACTGCCAGGTGGCGTGGCCAGTTTGATTTATGCCTATTTTGAGAATGATCGATTAGTCAGGTATGACAGTAATAGTGGCGCTTACAAGCCCTTCAATAATAATGAAGCCGCACATCGTAGTTTTGAGCGTACTCAAGGCTGGAATTCAATGCATAATGGCGGGCTAACAGGTGCACCAGGCTGGGCAATTGATAATTATGATAGTCGAAAAGCTGGCAGCATTCTTACACGTAAAGCAATTGAGTTTATGGAGCATGCCATTAGCCAAGGCCAATCAACAAGCACACCCGCACCATTTTTTCTTTATTATGCTACCACCCAGCTCCATAAACCTTATTCACAACCTGAGTATTTTAATGCGAAGGACTCCAAGGATGATATCCCATCAACAGAAGGAGATAGCGTTGCTGGCGTGAGCAATGTGTCAGATCGTACTGACATTATTGTAGAAATAGACCTGATTGTGGGTGCGATTGTTGACTTTCTTAAGGAGAAGGGGCAGCTGGATAACACTCTTATCGTCTTTAGCAGTGATAATGGGCCTGTATGGTGGGGTGAGCCAGAAGTGGTTGTTAACGCCTCGGGCGCTAAAGATGGTGTGCCATTTCGCGGGATGAAAGGTCATATTTATGAGGGTGGTCATCGGGTGCCATTGTTGGCGAGGTGGGGTGATGGGGTTAGCAACCAGTCTGTAATACTTCCGGGAAGTTCGAGTAAGGCATTGGTTGGTTTGCAAGACCTTGCATCTACTTTTTATTCTTTACTGGGACACCAACGACCCTTTAATCAGGCTAATGACAGCAAGAGTCTATTGCCTGCATTGCTTGGGGATCGCGTTGAAAACTATC
This sequence comes from Gammaproteobacteria bacterium, assembly GCA_024229935.1. Classification (GTDB taxonomy): domain Bacteria; phylum Pseudomonadota; class Gammaproteobacteria; order Steroidobacterales. The sequence goes on from JAAERX010000084.1 coordinate 48,499, forward strand.
CTCCACGTGACCATCTGATCGTACAGGGCAGCCCTGATTCTGTTGAGGAAAAACGGGGAAATGTAATAGACAGGGCTTTTTATAAATATGATTCAGATAATGAGTTGTGGAAGCTTTCTGTGATCTCAAACAACTCTGATCCCGTTGCCGGAATAGTCTGGAAAGAATTCTATAATCTTAGCGCCGACCCGGGAGAGGAAAATGATTTACTTGATCAAGATGATTATCAGGAACTACGGGAAGCAATGAAGTCAGAATATCTACATCTGATCACCCAGCCACAGACAGTGATTAGTTTTAAATAAATGCTTCGCCATAAAACTATTAGCAGGATCTGGCTGCAAGGCCTTTATTACGACAAAAAAGTTAATTGGGCAGTATGCTTTTACACCAGAACTCTGCATAAAAATTGGTTGCAATGACCCGCATGAATGCAACGACTTGGCGTAGTGCTTCTATCATTATTTTGCTTTCAGCTGCATTCTTACTGGCGATTGCATCACTTTGGGTACCTATCAATTTTTCTTCTTATGATGCCTACCGTGAAGTAAGTCTTTTTACCGGTTTGAAGTCCCGGGCTCTTTTGGGAACGCTTGCCCAGCTTTTTCGCTTGGGCCCTGTTGAGTTTAACTTGCTGGTTCTTGGCACACTGTATTGCTGGCTTTCAATGCTGTTGTATCAGCTTTACAGGTCGTTATTCGCCACTCGCAAAACCTCTTTAAACAGTACTATGATTTTTGTAGGATTGGGATATATTTTTTCAATCAGTACAGTAACCGTAATAACCTACAGTTCCGCAGGGTTTATTGATGTTGTGCCATATAGTCTGGTCGCATGTGCCGCACTATTAAGTGAACGAATAACTCCTGCCATCAATATTAAACTGATCGCCGGAATTAGTCTGTTGCTGATTCTGGGTGTGATGTCCCATGAAAAAACACTCTTTGACTTGGGTATTCTTGCAACATGGATTTGCTGGAAGTTAGGTTTTAGGCAAATGCTGATTAATATGATGCCTGCCACAATGGCGGCAATAGTTTTTTTGATGTCAGTGCCGGGGGAGGGTTCAGCCGGGCTGTCACCGAGTGAGTACCTGGATATTTTATTGTCAGGCCTCTCTTTTCTTAATAGCTGGTCTTTCAACCTGTGGGGTATTCTGGCGGGCGGTGGAGCTCTCTGGATTTTGTACCCACTATTAGCACGGCCTTTTATTGATAGTGCAAATGATAGTCATGCAAGGCTAAAGCGAACAGTCACTGTTGTAGTCATGCTTGCATTATGCCTGTTGCCGTTATTGGTGGCTGCGGATACAAATCGAATGGTTGGGGTTATCTGGCTACCGGTTTTTCTTTTACTTGGGCAAGTTGATCTGGGAAAAGTTTTCCATGGGCCCGTGCGTACCGCTGGCCTCATAGGTCTTTGTATGTACCAGTTTGCTATCCCTCCTGCACTTATTTATAGCCACGGTATTATTCCTTTTAATTGTTACAGTCTTGCGATCGTTAATAAGCTGCCTAAAGAAGCAGATATTGTTCCGCAATTAATGGGTCCATTTGGTCTTTATGAGATTGCCCGGGCCAATCGTAACCGCCCGTGGAGACAGGAATGTTCAGGCCTCACAGGTAAATGACATCAGCTTTCAGCAAAAGAAAAGAATCAGAAAAAAGGCTCGCATCTGCGAGCCTTTTCTTTTAACTATAGCTCCCCGGACAAGACTCAAACCGGGAGCCTGATGATTAACTATCAATAATCAGGCGGCAGCAGCTGTGGCTGAAGCCAGCTGACGCAGCACGTAATGCAGGATGCCGCCATTGTTGTAGTAATCCCATTCCTTCGGTGTATCGATACGCACCCGTA
>JAAERX010000085.1 GCA_024229935.1 Gammaproteobacteria bacterium
ACCCGAATAACCCAGGCCGTTTGTTTCACGCCGTGTTGCTCGATATTGATCATTCTCCCAGCCACTGGCTGGATACGGGCAATAGCGCGTTCTATACCGACTCTGGCCTTACTGCCCTGGCGGCCTCGTTGCATCCCGGCGGTGTCTTTGGCCTGTGGTCCAACGATCCACCGGATGAAGCGTTCATTAGCTTGCTGGACGAGGTATTTGCATCTGCGAAAGCTCACCTAGTGACCTTTGCGAATCCATACACGGGTGGTGAATCGTCTAATACTATTTATCTTGCTTATAGAGCCGGATGAGTGTTAGCGCCGTGGTTCCTTTACTGGGGGAGGTAAGGGCTACAGAGTTATCTTCCTGATATAACGCCCTTGTAGGTGAAGTTCAGATTCTCCCACCCATTATGTATTTATTGAGAAATTAAAAGGGAGGGATACCCCGCCCAGACTGCATCAAACTCTGGCGAGGCTATCTGAAGGTTACTTTTCACGATCTTACATCTTTCGGGGGATATGCCGAGACGTTATTGCCCCAGCTATTGTCCAACCGGCCCCGCCTGCATAGACAATCGGCAGGGCAAAGAATTTGAGAAGTATTGCGAATATGCCCGGGACAGCTAAGTTGGCGACATCTCTGTAGGTCTGAAAAACA
>JAAERX010000086.1 GCA_024229935.1 Gammaproteobacteria bacterium
ACTCAGGGGTTTTTCTTTGGCAGTGGCAATGATGCTCGCTACAAGGAAACTGATTTGACTTTTATTGAGGAGGCTTTGGAACTTATCGAAGCCGGTTACACAGTAGAATATAATTCATGGTGGTAATATGAAACCAAACGAAATCGAAATTGTAAATGAGTACACTGAGCGCACTGGTTGGTATGTTGACTGGTGTGAGGGTGCCAAGTGCTGGTTGGTGCATTGCCCTGAGTGCGGCAATGGTTATGGCTCTGGTTGTGATTGCGGTTACACCATAGCTATGAAACGACAACAGGGAATCCTTGACGACCTACTCTGTACTTCCTAAACAAGTCGCGTGAACGCCGTAAGTCCTTTTACAGTAAGGGGTTACGACGACGCGGCCCCGGCGCGCGTGACGTAAGTCCTTTGATACCAACGACTTACGATGATTCCGTACTGCAAACGCCGTACCATAAAAAAATTATAAATAAACTAAGGTAAAAGCTTGACAATGCCGATATATACTGTATAATGATAGAGTAAGACACAAACAATTTTAGTTTTTTTTGAAAAGAGTTTAGTTATGGTTTCCATGAAACAACAAAATGTCAATCCTGTAAAAGTTATTCTTAACACCACAAACCGTGGTCGTCATCAGTGGGGTCAAATCCGCTGTGCAAAAACCGGTCGCATTCGCCACACCGGTCAAGTCAATTATATCAGATACGTAGCCAAAAAGAAATACGGCGTAAAGGTATCTGTCTAGTTTGTTGTTTGTTGTCTGAGTTTCGCGGGCTTCTCAT
>JAAERX010000087.1 GCA_024229935.1 Gammaproteobacteria bacterium
AAGGATATGATACGCAACCATTTTGAACACTGGTGCAACTTTCCGCCGACTCTGGCGCGTTTAACTGAGTCGTGGATAAACAAGCTAGATGCTCTTGGCTATGATGTAGAACGAATTAGAATTTTAAAACTAAAATACGCCCAGTCGGGCAAGGTGTGAATGATGATTATATGCAGAAATGGAGGCTATAAATACAAGCACATTTATTTTGAATGGCATAATCATTGCGGGCCGTTATTTTTACGGCGCAAGGATGATGAACCAAAAGCCCAGCAGCTTAGGCCGATGCGAGATTATTCGGCGCTGGGTAAATGGCAGGAATTAAGCAGCGAGCAGCAAGAAAAATTTAGAGTTTATTAATTATTTAAAGGAAATAACATGAAATACTTACTAATTGCAGCGCTAATGCTGCCAGTATCAGCTAATGCGGCTCCAGCTAATGCGGCTCCAACTGATGCGGCTCCAGCTAATGCGGCTCCAACTGATGCACAGATAGATACTTGCGCCAAGATTTCCAAAGGCTCTCGATCAATCGTTCTTGATAGATACAACGGCGTTACCATGCCGGCCGCCTACCTCGCCTCAAAGGGAGACATATTAACTATTCAAATTGTTAAAGCAATCTACTCCTTGCCGCGCAAGATTGGTGATAAATATCAAAAAGTACAGATTGATGAATTCGAGAGCAAGCTGTTTGCACACTGCATCCAGTCTGCCGAAAAAATGTAACCCCACAGCCCATTAAGTTGGGTTTTTTTGTGCCTGCTGTAAGACTTGCAAAACTTGCACCTCCTAGTTAAGAGTGTTAAAATTAAACTCTCTTAACTAGGAATAACGAATATGAACGGTTTAATTAATATGAATAATGGCAATCCTACTGTCTCATCGAAAGACATTGCGGATAAGTTTAACAAGGTCCATCGAGATGTGTTGACAGCAATTCGCCGCCTTGATTGCAGTGAAGAATTTAGAGTGTGTAATTTTACACAGTCCTCTTATGTATCCGAACAGAACAAAAAACTCCCTTGCTTTAACATGACCCGCGATGGGTTTACCTTTCTTTGCATGGGCTTTACTGGTCCCGAATCAGCCAAGTGGAAAGAAAACTATATTACAGCATTTAACGCAATGGAGAAGGTACTAAGCGAAGCGCCAGAAACAATGATGAGCCTGAACTCAATCGTGGCAGCTATTGAGCACAGCAAAGACGCGGCCAGCATTCATGGCAGAGAGCTAGCCAAGTATAAGGTAGTAAAAAAAGAGCAGGAAGAAGAATTCAAAATAGCATTGGACCAAGCGCAATTAGCTCTTGGCTTTCAGGGGTAGATTATGAAATGGTTTAAACACGACACAGACGCAAGCATGGATGCCAAGCTTCAAGAAGTTATGCTTGACTATGGCCTTGAGGGTTACGGTCTTTACTGGTACTGCATAGAATTAATTGCAGGCAAAGT
>JAAERX010000088.1 GCA_024229935.1 Gammaproteobacteria bacterium
CACAACTGACGTCTTCACAAGATCCATCACAACAAGATAAAGGAGTCATGTAATGTCTTTATCTTCAGCCCAACAAGCACCAGTAAGTAACGTATTGCCATTGGCGGATATTCATTTACCCGCTGATCCATCGTGGGGATTATCTCTACAAGGTTATGGTTTGGTTATTGGATTACTACTACTTACCGCTGCTATTGTGTGGCTTATTCTTCGTAAGAAAAAACAAGGTGCGCTTAAGCGTTTAGCACTCAAGCAATTAGCGAGCTTAACGCCACAACAAACCAGTGACATTGCACGGTTACTAAAACAAGCGGCGTTAAGTCACTTCCCTCGTGAACGCATTGCCTCACTGCATGGGTTAGCCTGGTGGTATTTTGTTGAACAGCAGCTACCTGTGAAAAAACAAGCCAATGTCCATTTCTCATCTCGTTCTGACATGTTAGAGCAAGCTTTGTATGGACGACAGCCTTTATCAGAAACCAATCAACAACGCTTCTACGATGATGTGCGCTATTGGCTATCTCATGCTTTGCCTGCAAAAAAAGTAACAATGGCAACAACAAAAGGAAATCAACATGCTTGAATTCGTTTGGTGGTGGGCATGGTTTTTATTACCTATTCCCTTCCTGTTTTACTTTTTTGTGCCTGAAAAAGACGTAGGTACTGCGATTCATCTTCCTCGACTGCCAGAGCAAGGGGAATATAAGCAACCAAATAAACGTATCAACATTGGTTTATTGTCTGTCGCTTGGCTGCTATTAATTGCCGCGTTAGCTCGTCCAGTCTGGTATGGCGATCCGGTTGATATTCAACCAGAACACCGTGACATGATGCTTGTGGTCGATTTATCTGGCTCAATGGCTGAAGAAGACATGCAAACCGATAGCGGTGATTTTGTGGATCGCTTAACGGCGGTTAAAAAAGTCGTGTCTGATTTTATTGATGAGCGCAAAGGCGATCGTCTTGGATTAGTGTTGTTTGGTGATCACGCTTATCTACAAACCCCACTCACCTTTGATAGAAAAACAGTGGAAGAACAACTCGACCGTACTGTTCTAGGTTTAGTCGGGCAAATGACAGCAATGGGTGAAGGCCTAGGTTTAGCGACCAAAACCTTTATTGAAAGTAGTGCCCCACAGCGCACGATTATTTTATTAAGTGATGGCGGCAATACAGCCGGAGTACTAGAACCATTAGAAGCAGCGCAACTTGCCAAAGACAACAACGCCAAGATTTATACTATTGGCATTGGTGCCGGCGAAATGCAGGTTCGAGGCTTCTTTGGTAAACAAACCGTCAATACCTCTCGTGACTTGGATGAGAAAACCTTGACTGAAATTGCAACAATGACGGGCGGGCAATATTTCCGCGCTCGTAATGCTGATGAACTAGCGCAG
>JAAERX010000089.1 GCA_024229935.1 Gammaproteobacteria bacterium
TAACGTCATTAAACTTAATGTTCTGCCCGTCGATGTCCCTTGGGTCAAACGATTTTACGATAGCGTCCACTAACTCAATGTACGATGTGTCATATACATCTGGATCACCGGGGTAGCCACCGCCGCTAACTTTCACCTCTTGTATGAGATAAACTTTTTTAGAGTTAGATGCGCCGGTTGCCTCAATGGCTTTACGCAAACCAGCGGCAACTTTAGCCCTTATGCTTGCAGCGCTCACCAGTAATTACCTCGGCTCAATGTTCCGACATTATCGAAAAAGCCTGATAGCGTCTTTTCAACCGCTGGCATCTTTACCGATGGCGAACTGCCGCCCGGCTGGTATGTTTCAGAATAAACACCGTCGACACTAAAGCCTGAAAGATCGCCGCCAGACTCATAGCCGTTAAGGTCCACGCCTTCATTGACCACTGCCGCAGCCATTACCTGAGCGCGTTTAAACTCATCCGGTATAACGTCATCGCTAATCAGAAAGCCGTTGCCGTACATAAACGCCCTGGGCAACATGGAAGTCTGCGCAGCGCTTACACGCTGACCGCTAACCTTGCTTTCATAGTTATCAGTCAAATACCTAAACGCCTGAACTAACTGCGTCTCCGCCACTGTGTCATCTGTGGATAATAATATTCCAGATAGTGCCGCCTCAGTTCTTGCCTCAGCTAATGTTTGATAGCTGTTAGCACCTGCCACTACTGTCCCGTCTTCAACTATCAGCATGATAATCTCCTTTAATCTTGACAATATACCGCATAACACGATGCGGCACATTAGCAAAAGCCCCCGACTGGGGGCAAAAGGTTATGAGTA
>JAAERX010000090.1 GCA_024229935.1 Gammaproteobacteria bacterium
ATAGCCGACTTCACTGTATTTGATCCACAGGAAGAAAGGCTATCAAACCTTGTTGAGTCATCACCCGCATTACAGAACCCCGTGACAGAATTCTTGGCAGCTTCACCTGATGATAACGCAGCAGAAGGCAGATTTAAAAACGCTGTTGAGGGGTTGGGTATAGGTGTTGCTGTTGACGGGTTACTGACAGGCTTAAAGGTTTTACGTAACGCAAGAATAGCCAAGCGAGAAGCGCAAGCAATAGAAAAAGAAGCAGTTAAAGAAAACGCTGTTGAGTCTGGGTTTGGCTCTAAGCAGGGCGAATCTTTTGATCCGGAAATAACACCCGAACAAATACAGGCAGCTATTGACGGCTTTGAACCTAAACCAAAAGACTTGACCGAAGTTGATGTATCGCCAGAAGATTTAATTAATAGGCCTAATGTTGATGTTGATGAGGGGGAAGTGTTTGTTAATTGGTCTAGGATTGATAGCCCAGAGGATGTTAAAGCCTTAATGCGCGACATGGCTGATAAGATGCAGCCAGAAATTGACGAAGCTAGAAGAGGTAAACAAAGCTTTGAACAAATGAAGCTAAATGCAGAAGGTGTTGACGCTTGGGAAACATTAAGCAACCGCAGACAAGGGCAACCACTAAACGCTGAGCAATCAGTAGCAGCGCGTGAGTTATGGGCCAGAAGCGCTGACAACCTTGCTAATGTATCTAAACAGGCAGCATTAGACCCAACGCCAGCCAATTTAATGGCATTTAAAAAGATGGCCGCAGTTCATAACCAAGTGCAACGAGAAGTTATAGCAGCAAGAACCGAAACAGCCAGAGCTTTAGCGTC
>JAAERX010000091.1 GCA_024229935.1 Gammaproteobacteria bacterium
CCGCAGGCGCCGTAGTGTAAAGAATCGCTATGAAAACCAATGCCCAACCCGCGGAATAACGCGCCGCCTGCACGGAGGGCACGGTGAAGAAACGGATAATCACATGAGGCAGACCGGCCGTGCCAATCATGAGCGACAGTGTGAAAGCAAACATATTCAGGCCGCTGAGCCTGACATCTGTGGTGTATTCCCGAAAGCCCAGCTCCGTCACCACCTGATCCAGTTTATCTAGCAGGAATACGTCTGAGCCTGCCAAAGAGCTGCCCAATCCTAACTGCGGTATCGGATTGCCTGTCAATTGCAGACTGATAAAAATTGCAGGGATGGTGTACGCCAGTATTAATACGCAATACTGAGCGATCTGCGTGTAAGTGATTCCCTTCATACCCCCAAGCACCGCATAAAAAAGCACGATCAACATACCAATTTGTAAACCAGTATCGTAATCCACCTCAAGAAAGCGCGAGAACGCAACACCCACGCCCTTCATCTGCCCAATCACATACGTAACAGAACAAATTATTA
>JAAERX010000092.1 GCA_024229935.1 Gammaproteobacteria bacterium
CCAGGAATGTTCCCGACCGTTCGCGAAGTGTTGGTGCGTGAATCATCAGCGAGCGAGACGGTATCTCTAGAAACCATTGATATGTCTGACTATTGCACCAGCCGACAACATGCCATTGATGCTGCCAAATTTGTGGCCAGGATGAGGCGCATTCCTACTCATACTGTTTCGTTCACAACAACGCATGAAGGCGTTTTGATGGCAATGGCACCGGGCGATTACATCAAAGTCGGGATGGATGCAACTGAATACGATGAGTTTAATAACGGCGTCGTAACGCCTGAAGGTGCATTGGTCAGCACAAAATCATTAGCTGATGGCTCGTACGACGTAATTGCCTGGAACGGTGATGCCGATACAGCACCAGCGGACACCACGCTGGCTGTCAGTAACAGCGGCAAAACTGCAACACCTACAGGAGTTGTGTTTACCGTTAAGCTTCCCAGCACACAGGTTCGCACTTATCAGATTGAGCGCATAACGCCAACTGAAGAAGGCACGTTTACAATTGAAGCAGTACACATGCCAACCAACAGCTCAGACATTCTGGAGCTAGCAGATGGCTTCGATACCGCTGGTAACTGGAGCATTCAAGACTGATGGCGACAACATTTCCCAGCATTGCACCAACAAGACGCAGCTTTATTGCACCAACATGGCCCACTAAAACGCAAACTTCTCAATCCGGCGTGATCACCCGCAGGCTCTGGGGCAGCAGGCCGAGTAGTGCAAAACTTAGCTTGACATTTGGCAACGTCAACGACACCAACACAGCAGCAATCCTTAGCGCATACAACAGCGCAAAAGGTTCAGTCGATAGTCTGACTTTGCCGACGCAGATATTTGCTGGAGCGGATGCGACCTTGGAAAGCTGGCTGAATGCCAGTGCAACAGG
>JAAERX010000093.1 GCA_024229935.1 Gammaproteobacteria bacterium
GGGCGGTTATGAATTGCACAATCAACTCAGCGAGCAATTTTTCAGGCCTGCAGGCGGGCATTTCGCAAATTTCTCCAGCTCAGTTGGCAGCACCAGTGAGGAAATCTACTCACAGCAGGCCGTTTATTTGTCCTATACTTGAGCTTTAACGGTGCTTTTTGCCCAATGAGTTTACCTTTATTCCAAGGTTCATTACTTGTTGGTGATTCGAAATCGTTATTCATTGCTTGTTGTCCTGCCAGAAAATTGAGGTTACGGTTGTTATGCTCAATTTTATTTGGCAGAGCGCAGGGTTAATGGCGTAATCAGCTCCAAAAACCGGTACATTAGATTTATTTACTGAATTGGGAGTCGCGGGATGATTTGGCTTAGGTGGGAAAAATTAATTTCAAAATCCGAGTGACGGCTTGTTGAGGATATCCGGTCGGTTGCAAAATGTTCAATTTGTTGGATGTTGGCAGATTTGAATGAGTGCTATCGACACAAAGCGGACCTTAACTCTCATCAGATACATTTTACTGTAGAAATGAAGATGCTTCTAAACGGATTTCTTTTCTACAAAAAGCCTCATTTAACTATTAGTGGGTAAGCTAACAGGCCCTTGAAAACTACGTAGATGTTCAAACCACCATAAGGTACGTGCGGGTGTCGGCAGCTTTACAATCCAAGGTTGTTTTAGAGTGATCGTTTTTAAAGTGGCTCCTACTGGCAGTCGAAGTTGTTCGTCGGCAGCCTGAGTTCCAACTACTTCAATAAAATCCCCTTCAGGTAAACTTAATACGTTCAATTTTCGGCCTGCCGCAAAACCGAGCGAATGGGATTTGTTAACCGAAATTTCCGCCATTCCACCAGGGTGTGATGGCGTCGACACCATCTCCGCCGATGCCGCATTAATAAAACGCCGACCATTAATCGTACGCTCTAGTACAGGCTTACCCTCCCCATTAGGCGAGTAATGAAATATAGCCATATCCATAGCACCAGGCGCAACACCAACTGGTGTCAATTGGTTATCAACTTCAAAGTTGCCAAACTCATGCTGGGTCATACTCTCAACACTCATCCAAATCAATCCCGTTTGGTTATCCAGAAACTCACCTGTCATTCCGCTTGCGTGATCGATAAGAACTGCACCTTTTTTTTGTTGAGCCTGCATTAAACTCTTTAATGTTTTCATTTCACTACCGTTAATAATAAGTTAAAAACCTGGTTGGGCTACAACAGAAACCCAGGCGACACTACTGGTGTTTATTTTAAGCTGTTCCTTTTCGATATCTCGTCAAACCAGCGATTAATGTTTTTTAGTTCTTCAGGCACACTAATCTGCACCCAGACAGCGAAGCTAATACCTACATATGCCGTAATATCAGCCATACTAAAAGTGTCTCCCGCAACGAACTTATTATCACTTAGCTGCTTATCGAGAATCTCAAGAAACGCCTTGATCCGCTTAATGCTACGAGTCACTAACTGAGGTATTTGTTCGATATCCAAGACACCTGGCAGCGCTCTGCCTTTAAACCCATCGCCTTGATTACGCAGTGCGTCTGCAATAGGCAGTAAGAATTCCGATTCAAGTCGATGATCCCATTCACCAATTAGGGCTTGCTGTTTGGCGTCCTCACCCAGTAACAAGGGCGTATCTGGGTTTGAAATTTCCAAATAACGGCAGATGGCAACAACCTCAGATATTACAGTACCATCGTCTAACACTAACGCAGGTAGTGTTCCTCTAGGATTTATTTCTTTATAGTTATCGGAAAGCTGTTCTTGCTTCATCATATCCACAGTTTCCGAGGGAATATTTATACCTTTCTCTTTCATAAATATCTCCACTCGCTGTGGGCTAGGTGCGAGAGAGAACGTATATAACATCATTGCTATTTGCCTTTCGAATTATTTAAGTCGTATCGGGTATATTTATGGCTATAATTAGCGAGCGATAAAAATATTATTTTTGTCGCTCGCTTAATCTTCAATTTCTTATTGAACGGATCTTAAATCCGCCCCCCAAACTTCCAAATGTTTTTCTCGCTCCACACGACGGTGGGTTTTTAGTTTTAGTAAGGGGGAAAGACCCGTTTCTTCAAACAAAAGTTGGATTGCCTGTTGTTCGCTCTCACTGGCTGCTTCCACACTATCTTGAAAACGTTGCAACATATAAAAATTATACATCCGCACACTAGTTTTCAGTTTGATACCGCGCCAATCAAATTCATTCCGACCCAAAACACCGGTCAAATGCACAAGTCCACTGGTACCTGGCTCCAGCTCCGGCCTTGCATCTAACCAATCGTTGGCAAAAATTGCATGGGCGGTAATCTCAGGCAAGTATTCTTCTGCGAAATATCGCATTAGATTCTTTAGCGTATCCGGTACAGCATTATCAGCTATCAAGTCTTCCGTTGAATCAGGATGATCCCACAGATATTGACCAGGCCCGCTCATACGCTCTACCCAACGGGCTACTTCGGGCGCCTGCTGACGCATTAACTTAGCTGGATAAGGATCACGATAGAGATGCGCATATAACGATGCAATTAGCCCGTAGTCACCGTAGGTAGGCCTGCCACCCAATAAATAAGGCTGCCCTTTAAAGTGTTCAACAAGCAGCTGTAACAATTCGCTATAACTTGCCTCAATTAAAGGAATGCTCTCAGCGTTTACACCGACATTTTTGGCAAAGGAGGCCGTAACAGTACGCGCCCACTCAAACATCTGCTCTTTCGCTTTTTCATCGGCATCTGGCGGAAGATAAGTGCTGGAAAATTCATTTTTCACATATTCCAAATTATCATCTGGAAAATTCCATCGAAAATAAAGCACTGGACGTAAGAGTGCGTCATAACAACACATATCAAAGAAATGGGTCAACGCGCGTATTAGCCCGCTCTCTGGTGTTGCAGGTAAAAGTACCTTTTCATCATTAGTGCCCGTTTTATGCTCAAAGTAATCTATGATGTCTGCCGTATCTTGAATAATGGTGCCGTCAGGGGTCTCCAATACTGGCATAATATTTCGCATCACAACCGGCATTATCTTTTCCGCAAAACGCGGGTCACCTGGTGGACGCTCAACAAATGGAATACACTGCTTGCGCATATAGCTGCGCACTTTTGCTGTAGCCCAAGAAGGTGCACTACCGTATAAAATATAATTATCTTTCATCATTAACTCTGAAAATTATTTATGGCATTTACCATTAACGACTAAGCGTGGAAGATGTCGGAATTGTTTCCGAAATAGAGAATGTTAGGCCCGCATTTGCCACAAGTTTTTCCCGGAGCTCTGATCCCATAGCTGACGCTGGCGTTAAGATTCCACCATCTTCGTCTTTTGGTTTTTTAGAAAGAAATACGGCGGCTTCTGAAATAATTTTGGAGGTTGAGCCATAACCTGGGTCTTGATCTCCGGTAATAATTGCCGTGAGAGAATCGCCCTCATTGTTACTACCTACAAACCACATTTCATAGTAGCCAGCTTCTTGTTTCTCCTTCGAAGGGCCTTCACCAGGCTTAAGGCTCATATCAAATGAAAACTCAGCATTTTCAGTATTGCCGGAGGAATCTTTATTAAGTATGGCCATTTCGTCGTACACAAAATCCTCCCCATATGGATGGCCCAACAGAAGATTGGTGCGATGTACATTTTTGGGGTTGATAGCCGCCATAATGAAAGGACCAGACCAACTGTTCAGGTCTTCCTCAAATATTTCCTTATCTCCCGCAGGCTGTGCAGGTCCTTCAAAACCCGGCGTCAAAGCGAAAGCGTTGGTAAACACTGTGAACAACTCTGGCTGAGTCTTCAAAACTTCCATTGTCTCACCAAATGAGGCAACACTACCGCCAGATACTTCGCCAACCACTCTCTTAACTCGGCATTTAACACGCGAAAACGGACGGCTATATTTAGCTTGGGCTTGTTCCTGTAGAAACTGCACGCCAAGATCAGAAGGAATGGAATCGAAACCACAAGAAAATACGATGCGAGCGCCACTTTTACGCGCTGTTTCTTCATACTTAGTAAGTACCTCATGCATCCACAGTGGCTCACCGTTTAAGTCTACGTGATCAGTACCAAGGCGAGCACAAGATTCAACGACACTTGATCCGTATTTCATATAAGGGCCGGCAGTATTTAGTACCACCTTACATCGACTCACCATTGCATCTAAGGAGGCTTTATCTTCACTGTCAGCAATAACAACTGGAATATCACCAAGTTCTAACTCTTCCGCTACTGCCTGTAGCTTGTCATTGTTACGACCCGCGATGCCCCAACGCACTTCACCTGATGTACCGTATTGTTTATTCAAATATTCACTTACTAATTTTCCAGTGAAGCCAGTTGCTCCGAAGACGATGATGTCGAGTTTGTCGTTTGTAGTCATATTTATACCTTCAAATACATTGCTTGTGTGAGAGAATTTCTTAATTCGTGCCAAAAAATTTAATAGGGGAACTCATTTATAGAATCGCGCCTATACCGGCGCGCCTTAATTAATTCAATTTATTTCACTTGATAAACCTGGTAACGCAAACCACCCGCACCGGTTTGCCCAGTACCGATAGCAACGACTTTGTTTAGCCATCCATAGGTTTCTGAGGCGGTTTCATATAAGGGGTTAATTCGTAAGTAATACTGATCTTTTCCTACATCCGGATCAGGCTTGCTCATGTCTGCTCCCAACGCCAAACCTTCGTCAGTATCCGCATACATGCGGCCTCCATAGGTACAGTAAATAAGGTCACCATTCTCAGCCTTACACACAGTACGCACATCTAAACTAGTACTGCCATCGGGTCGAAGCGTGGTCCAATCGCCTCCAGCCTGAGGCAAAATTTCGGCATTTAAAACTGGCCCCCGCACAGTTCCACCAAGAACGGGAAAGATAATGCGAATGCCTGCGGGTGTTTTACCCACTATCTGAGGCGTTCCTATCTCAGCGCGTACTTCATACATAAATTCAAGTTCAATAGTCATAGTGACCCCTTACCTAAATAACAGAGTTCTGGACATTAAAGAGAGAGTCATTATAGTGATCATGAACCAAGCTATACTAAACATATAAGCTCATTAATATATACATTTAAGCTCATTAATATGGTTATTTAAGCTCATATTGTTAGATGCCAGAATTCTCTTATAACCATTATTGGATAAATAAATGCCCCCCACAAAAGCGGAAGCTGCTCTTAAACAACAACTACTAGAACTACTTGAACGAGAAGAAATTATTGAGGATTCGTTATTTACTGCTATTAAGGCTAACGAATATGTTGACTGGTTAGAGTTCTTACAAAAGGCAGTATCCCTAACAGGCAACAGAACCTTAGCACTACGGTTCGGCCAACAGCTTGGCGTAGGCAGCTTCGGCACAATAGGTTTTGCGCTACAAAGCTGCTCTGATGTGGGGCAGGCTATAAAATTACTTGTGCGTTATCACAGGTTATTAAAGCATGGCACCTTATGGGTGATTGCCCAAGAAAATAACGAAATCACTCTTCGCTTTAACTTGAAGCTAGGAAATCCTGTTCAGCAACGACTAATGACTGAAATGGCATTTTCGCAACTCTTTTCCGTAATGAAATTTCTAACAGGCAAGGCATTGGCTACAACGGCTATAAATTTAAACTACACAAAGCCAAACTATTTCCTAAAGTATAAAAAGTTTATACCCGCGCCCTTATTATTTGATCAAGACTACAGCGAAATAATATTGACTGGACAAGCTCTTAACATACCGATAAGAAGCGCTAACCCCGCTGAGAATGTTATATTCCAACAGCAGTGCGAAGAGATGCTGAGAAAGTTAAACCGCACTGAAAATCTAGCGGCTGCTGTTAGACGTATTTTGATTAACGCAGCCGGAAATTTACCGAATTTAGCTCAAGTAGCGGGAAAATTACATATAAGTAAAAGCACACTTAAACGGAGGTTAGAAAATGAGTCTACTAACTTTAGAGTAATCTGTGATGAAGTGCGAAACTTGTTGGCAAAGAAGTACCTAATGGAAACAGATCTTTCAGTGGAGGATATAGCTCACTTGCTAGGCTACGCAGCTATGACCAGTTTTCGCCGTGCTTTTATACGCTGGAATGGGGTAGCTCCGAGTGAATTTAGGAAGGATGTATCAGAATAGAATGTATGTAAAAAATGTTCTCTTATAACATTCGTTGTTAATTTCCGTTTTAAAATCTTCGTCAAATATGGATGTCTATTTTAGTTTAGGAAGTGTCATCACACTCTCATACTAGAACGTCAACTTTGAGTATTTTTCAGAAGCTAGATAGCCTCATACTCTTCTGACTGTTTTTGGCTGGCAGTTGCCTGTCAGGAAATACTAGATAAATTCCAATCTAATTTATTCGAGGGTCTGCTTCTTACAACAA
This sequence comes from Gammaproteobacteria bacterium, assembly GCA_024229935.1. Classification (GTDB taxonomy): domain Bacteria; phylum Pseudomonadota; class Gammaproteobacteria; order Steroidobacterales. Next base: position 6,393 of record JAAERX010000093.1, read on the forward strand.
ACGGCGCTGTGATTTGGCTACTTATCCCAAACCGTTTCTCTCTTCATTAGGTTAAGTAAGCGCTGGGCATCGAGAACCAGTGCTTTTTCGTGTATTTCCTTTGCCAGTTGCAAATCCACGGGTTCAGGATGCTGTTCAAACCGGTCGCACGCCGAGAGCGCTATCAAGAGAAAAAATGAGGTGATTTTTTTATGAGTGTGTACCATTTTCAGTCTCGCTTCAATCTGCCCCAGTATGACATGAATTCTGCGAGGGCGTGCTTTAAGATAATTCTAGGTACCGGCAAATTAACTTCTCGGGCTCCGCTAGAAGCGGTATTGGATATCACGCTACTGCCCTACTCCAATCATTGAACGCACTCATCCTCAGATCACGATAATGCTGAGCCCGTACCAGGTGCCTACCCAGATTGAAAAGATTACTTACAGCAGCATGAGAAGTGACGAATCGCTGAGCCCGCCTCACTGACTTAAACCGCCGCATCCCCCTCTTCATCAACCTGGCCGCCTCGTGCGACTGCTCAGCCATGGTTCGGAAGTTCGGTCTGGAAAATTGCTTAACGTTCCTCAGCTTACGTCAATCAATCCCTCCAACCGGCCCACCCCAGGTTCGGCATAGGTTCGGTTTCAGCAGTGATGCTCTGCCCCGCTAAGGCAACTCGTTACGTTTCTTCGGCTTACGGGAGTACGTTTCGATTGTGCGTACTACTCATAATCGGCAGGTCGAAGACGGTCGGCCGCTGCCGTTCGA
>JAAERX010000094.1 GCA_024229935.1 Gammaproteobacteria bacterium
ATGTTAGCCGTCAGCTTACGCAGCGCCTGCGACATCAACCGAGCCTGCAAACCCACATGATGGTCACCCATCTCACCCTCAATCTCAGCTTTAGGTGTCAGCGCAGCAACTGAATCAACAACAACCAGATCAACAGCACCAGAACGCACCAGCATGTCGGTAATCTCAAGTGCTTGCTCACCAGTATCCGGCTGTGAAATCAGCAAGTCATCCAACTTAACGCCCACTTTTTCTGCATACGAAGGATCAAGTGCATGTTCGGCGTCAACAAATGCTGCTGTCCCACCCTGCTTCTGACATTCAGCAACCACCTGCAGAGTCATTGTGGTCTTACCTGAGGATTCAGGACCATAAATTTCTACAACCCGCCCCTTTGGTAAACCACCGATACCCAGCGCTACATCCAGCCCCAGACAACCCGTGGAAATAGTTTCAACACCCTGATTAGGACCTGCATCACCCAACCGCATTACCGAGCCTTTACCGAACTGTTTTTCTATTTGGCCAAGGGCAGCAGCCAGCGCTTTCTTTTTGTTGTCATCCATGTGGGTATCGACTCTGAGCAAAAGTTATGAAGATATAGGTTGGTCTGATTATTCCACAGTTCAGCGGCACTAACAGCCTTCATTCTTATCAATAGTTAATGAATTTGGAATGAATTCAGATAACAGCAGCAAGCTGGAATCAGTCAGACCCAGGCTTTTCGTTTACGGTCAATCGCCTGCAGCGAACTGTTCCAGCACCGTGTAAACCGGCCCCGTCTCACCCGGTATTGATTGTGCGAGTATAAATGAACTGACTGGCCAGACGATGGGCCTGTCAAGACGCATTCCAAACCCACCACTGACATCCCGACACAGACTGATATGAGGCTTATAGGGGCGTAATTCCTGCCGGAAGCCAAGGTCAGTAAGCTTATTCCAGATATCATCAACCAGTGCCTCCAGTTCCAGTGGGCAGTGGGAAGGCCCAAGCCAGGCAATACGGGACCGGGGCCAATAGCCGGTGCGATCAAGCTGTAACAAGAAACGACGAAATCTTATATCGCTACAGACACGCACAATGTCATTCAGACTAGACGCTGATACTGCACCCAAAAAAGCCAGGGTTACATGGTAATTGAAGGGCGACACCGGGTTGGCACCAGCAGCTCTTATAGCCCGCTCAGTATCAGTGACAACAAGCTTGCGCACCTCATCATCAGGCCACAGTGCAAAAAATAAACGTTTTTTAGCCGACCCAAAATCAGCCATCTGTCTTTTCCAGATACTCTAAAACACCACGCAATGCGGTGGTTACCGTCACACGTCGTATCGTATCCCGATCACCATCAAATTGATGGCATTCACTATTTCCCACATGACCACGTAAGGCCCAGGCCATCCATACGGTACCAACAGGCTTCTCCAGCGTGCCACCATCAGGGCCGGCAATGCCTGTTACAGCCAGCCCAAGACCCGCTCCTGACCGATCAAGTGCGCCACCCACCATGGCCTCTGCCACCTCACAACTCACCGCACCAAATTTATCCAGAAGCGCCTGATCAACATCCAGCAGATCACGCTTGGCATTATTGCCATAACTGACAAAGCCGTATCCAAACCAGGCAGAGCTTCCCGGAATATCTGTCAGGTTCTTGGCAATCCAGCCACCGGTACATGACTCAGCCACCGTGATGCTCGCATCACGTTTAGCAAGCTCACTGGCCAGGCGCTCTATAAGTACATGGTTGACGTTCACCTGTTTCGCTATCCCCGTTCGGATCCGTTTAGCCCAGTAATTCCTGGTACACATCAAGATTACCTGACACCATAACCTCTGGGGAAAAATTCTGGCTGACATAGGTAAATCCAGCTGCCCCCATGCGGGCACGCAAATCACTATCCACAAGCAACAGGCACAGTGCTTCTGCCAGTGCTGCCGGGTTCCCGGGTGGCACCAATAGTGCGGAATCTTGCTCAGACACAGCCTCTGGTATGCCACCTGCCCGGCTTGCAACTACAGGAACACTGGCTGCCTGTGCCTCCAGCAAACAAATTCCCAATCCTTCTTTAAGTGCTGGATGCACCAGCACATCTGCCCGGCCCAGAAAATGGCGTAAATCTTTACGAAAACCCGCAAACTGCACAGTTGACTCCAGTCCTGCCTGCTGCACTGCTGCCCGAAGCGTTTGCTCCTCCGGTCCCTGCCCCAATAACACCAGCCGCGCTTGGGGACAGGCCTTAACCACTGCCAACCATGCCTCCAGCAAATCTGTATGCCCCTTACGGGAAATAAACTGGGCAGCACAAACCACAACCTTATGCTCCTTAGCCAGGCCAAAGGCCTCCAGAAACTGCCCACGACTCCAGTCTGGCTGACAATCTTCTGGCTGAATGACACTACGAACTACCCGGATACGCTCAGCACCCACACCATCCATGATGAGTTGCTGACGTATAGCCTCCGAAATAGCAATGACCCTTTTATACACACGGTATTTCAATGCGCCCAGCAACGGCAGTTCTGGGTTATCCACCCGCCGGGTCAAGACAGCAGGCACACCCACACGGTGAGCCGCCCGACCACCCCACAAATCAGCACCACGACGACTATGTACATGCACAAGATCAGGCTGTGATTGCTTCAGCCAGCGACTAAACCGGCCTGCAAAGCTGACATCCAGATCCCCCCGCATAGGCAGAGTGACCACATTAATCGCACGGGTATCAACTGCGGTTGAGACAGCACTATCCGGCGGACATACCAGTGTGGTCTGTATGCCCTTTTGAGCCAGTCCATCCAGCAGCATCAATACCTGGCGTGCACCACCATAAAGATGCCGTCCTGTTTCAAGGTGAACTATGTGCATATATTCAAAGATATGTCCGGGTAGTTAAGCTCCGCAGCATAAACGAGATTGATGCTACACGTCACAGCAGAACAATGCTCTGCTAGTATGCAGCTTAAACAGACTTAACAAAACGGACACACAAGAACCAATAATGGTCGCCGTAGCTAAAGAACAGACACATACGCCCATGATGACGCAGTACCTGCGCATTAAGGCTGAGCACCCGGATATGCTCGTGTTCTACCGTATGGGTGACTTCTATGAGTTGTTTTATGACGATGCCAGGCGTGCTGCTGAACTGATTGATATCACCCTGACCTCTCGGGGCAAATCTGCCGGCCAGCCCATCCCCATGGCGGGCATTCCTTATCATGCAGCCGACAACTATCTTGTTCGACTGGTGCGTAAGGGTGAGTCAGTCGCCATTGTTGAGCAGACAGGTGACCCAAAAACCAGCAAAGGCCCGGTTGAGCGCAAGGTCATGCGCATTGTCACACCAGGCACACTGACAGATGAAGCATTACTCGAGTCGCATCAGGAGAACCTGATCGCTGCTGTATTTGCTGAAGCTAACCACTTTGGCCTGGCCTGGCTGGAACTCAGCACCGGTCAGTTTAGTGTTACTGAAGCAGATTCCCTGGCAACTCTGGAAGCTGAACTTACCCGCTTAAAACCCGCCGAGTTACTAGTAGAGGAGTCACTGGTAGACAGTAACACCATAAGTAACCGCCCTGGCTTAAAACGACTACCTCCCTGGGATTTTGAAGCCGATACCGCACACCGCAGTTTATGCGCACAATTTGGCACTAAAGATTTATCCGGTTTTGGCTGTGCGGATCTGGGTACTGCAATCTGTGCCGCAGGCGCTTTGCTTAATTTTGTAAAAAATACGCAGCGAACGGCCCTGCCTCATCTGACCAGCATGACCGCTGAACAACGTTCCGATGCATTACTGATGGATGCAGCTACCCGACGCAACCTTGAACTTGATCAAAGCCTGGTTGGTCGTCATGAGCACACCCTCGCTGGCGTGATGGATCACTGCACAACATCAATGGGCAGTCGCTTATTACGCCGCTGGATCAACCGCCCCCTGCGTGACCACAAAGTTCTACAACAACGCTATAAAGCAGTAGCAGCACTACATAATGGTGGCTACACCGCACTTGCAGAACTATTAAACGAGATAGGAGACCTGGAACGTATCCTGTCACGCGTGGCACTTGGTAGTGCCCGGCCCCGTGATTTGGCTCATCTGCGCAATGGCCTGCAACTTTTACCTGATCTTAAAGCAACCTTGGATGCCAACCGCTCAGGATTACTGAGCCAGCTAGCCATTGATATGGGCGACCATACGCTGACACTGCAGTTACTTAAGCGCGCCATCATTGCAGAACCGCCCATGCTGATCCGTGATGGTGGCGTTATTAAAGAAGGTTATGACGAAGAACTTGATCAGCTACGCGCACTCAGCACAAATGCCGATGGATTCCTGACCAACCTTGAACAAAACGAACGTGACCGCACCGGCATCAGCACACTGAAAGTCGGTTACAACCGAGTACACGGTTACTTTATAGAAATCAGTAAAGGCCAGGCTGACAAGGCGCCCGAAAACTACATCCGACGTCAGACCCTGAAGGGCGCTGAACGCTACATCACACCAGAACTGAAAAGCTTTGAAGATCAGGTGTTGAGTGCCCGTGAACGTTCACTGGCACGGGAAAAAATGCTCTATGAGCAACTGCTGACACTGCATCTGGATGTACTCAATGAACTACAGCTTATGGCCCAGGCTATAGCTACAACCGATGTACTGACAAACCTTGCAGAACGGGCTGTAACACTTGAGTACACCCAACCCAAACTTACAGACCAACCGGGTATAAAAATCAAAGGTGGGCGCCACAGCGTCGTTGAGCAGGTCATAGCAGACCCTTTTATTGCCAATGATCTGGATATGCACAATAAACGTCGTCTACTAATTATTACCGGCCCCAATATGGGCGGTAAATCAACTTACATGCGCCAGACCGCACTTATTGCACTACTGGCACATATAGGCAGCTTTGTTCCTGCTGAATTGGTTGAAATTGGCCCGGTAGACAGAATTTTTACTCGTGTAGGTGCTGCCGATGATTTATCGGGTGGGCGCTCAACCTTCATGGTTGAAATGACCGAGACTGCCAACATCCTGCATAACGCTACCAACCACAGCCTGGTACTAATGGATGAAATTGGTCGGGGAACCAGCACCTTTGATGGCCTATCACTGGCATGGGCCACCGCTCATTACATCGGCAAACATGTTGGTGCATTTACATTATTTGCCACTCATTATTTTGAACTAACATCTTTAGCAGATGAAATTGAAGCCACCGTCAATGTGCATCTTGATGCTACAGAACATGCAGGACAGCTGATCTTTATGCACACCGTTAAGGAAGGCCCAGCAAACCAAAGCTACGGATTACAAGTTGCTGCACTGGCCGGTGTACCCAGAGAGGTCATTACATCCGCTGAAAAGTACCTGCGAATACTTGAAGCACAGTCATTAAATAATGATGCAGTAATAACTACAAATGAAACAGCGCCATTGTTTGACCTTGCCCCACCCACCTCACCCAATGACCACTTAAGCAATGAATTGGCTAAGCTGAACCCGGACAATATGACACCAAAGCAGGCACTGGACACACTGTACCGGCTGAAGAAAAAGGCTTAAATAGTTAGCGGGTAAATTTACCCTGCCGGATAAAACTGACACATTGTCTGGCAACAGCTGCTGATAATACCAGTCCCGTATGACCCACATTTATTTCCAGATGATCATCTATGCCTGGCAAACAGGTTTCAGCCAAGCTCACCATTCCATCATTTGGCCGTGGCAACTGAGTAATAATGCTGCCTAATCCCAGAGACCGGGTACCGGCAATCACACCTACTGTTTGTAGCCCTGACCAGCTATCCAGGGGGTTTTCAAAAACAGCTTGCGGCAGGGTTTTACCCAGGATGGCTCGACCTGAAGCAAAGCGTAGAAAGTGACGCCCGGCAAAACTATCCACCAGCGGTGAGCCAAGGCAAACAACCTTGTCGATGGGCAAATCCGGATAACATTGCAGGGCTTGCAAAGACAACACACCACCCAGACTATGTCCTATGAGGTGAGTAGCTTGCCCACACTGTTCTCGTATAAAGTGAGCAAGACGTTCACAGTTATATTCCAGTGATTTACTCACCATTCGATACTTAAACTGCTCAACATGGAACCCTGCTAAACGCAGGCGGCGTTTAAGCAAAAACATCTCAGCACCGGTCATCCACTGCCCATGAACCAGGATGATAGTGTCTTTAGACATAGACAAATAAATAGAAGGTCAGGATCAATTCTGTTCCGTCTTACGCAGACGAATACCTACCTCACGCAACTGTTGCTGAGAAACCTCACCCGGTGCATCCGTAAGTAAACAGCTAGCTGACTGTGTTTTTGGAAAGGCAATCACATCACGAATACTTTCTGCACCTGCCATCAGCATAATAAGTCGATCAAGACCAAATGCGATACCACCATGAGGCGGGCAACCGTACTTGAGTGCCTTCAGTAAAAAGCCAAACTTGGTTTCCGCTTCTTCAGGCTCTATACCCAATACATCAAATACTGCTGATTGCATTTGTTCATCATGTATACGAATAGAACCGCCACCAACCTCAGTACCATTTAGAACCATGTCGTAAGCTCGTGACCCAGCTTTACCCGGATCATTACGTAATGCATCCGCGTCAGCACTGTCAGGGGCCGTAAAGGGATGATGCAGGGCGCTCCAGCGACCTTCCTTTTCATCTCTTTCAAATAATGGGAAGTCGACAACCCAGAGCGGACTCCAGTCACCTTCAACCAGACCGCGATCATGCCCCAGTTTTTCACGCAATGCGCCCAGTGCATCACACACTACTGTACGTTTATCAGCACCAAAAAATACAATATCACCCGCCGCCAGCTGCAGACGATCAATAATGCCCTGCACTGTTTCATCCGGCAGGAACTTCAGTATGGGTGACTGCAATCCATCACGACCTGCTGCAGGATCATTTACCTTGATATAAGCCAGGCCCTTCGCACCATAGCGACTAACAAACTCGGTATAACCATCAATATCCTTACGTGAAAGTTCCGCCCCACCGGTTAGCTTAAGCGCTGCAACCCGTCCTTCAGGGTCAGCGGCTGGTCCAGCAAAAACCTTAAACTCAACGCCATCCATTAAGTCTGCAACATCCACCAGTTCAAGAGGGATGCGCAAATCAGGTTTATCGCTGCCAAAGCGCTCCATAGCTTCATGCCAGCCCAACCGCGGGAATGGTTGTGGCAGCTCTACAGCTATAGCCTCAACAAATAACTGGCACATCAGGCCTTCCATCATTGTCATGATGTCTTCTTCATCGACGAATGACATCTCAATATCAAGCTGGGTAAATTCAGGTTGCCGGTCGGCACGCAAGTCTTCATCACGGAAGCAACGTGCAATCTGATAGTAACGATCCATGCCGGACATCATGAGTAACTGCTTGAACAGCTGGGGTGACTGTGGCAAAGCAAAGAATTTCCCTGGCTGGGTACGACTGGGTACTACATAGTCACGCGCACCCTCAGGGGTAGCACGGGTCAGTATGGGTGTTTCAATATCAAGAAACCCATTTTCATCAAGAAAACTCCGCATACTTCGGGTTACCCGGTGGCGCAGCTTCAACCGCTCAGTCATTTCCTCGCGGCGCAGGTCCAGATACCTGTACTGCAAGCGTAAATCCTCATGCGGTTTTTCATCATGATGGAAAGGCGGTGTCTCAGCAGCATTTAGTATGGTCAGTTCAGTTGCCAACACCTCAATCTCACCACTGGGCATGTTGGGATTAATCGTGCCTTCCGGTCGAGGCCTGACCTTACCCTTGATAGCCAGCACAAACTCACTGCGGATGCGCTCTGCCTGAGCAAACAGCTCAGCCGTATCAGGGTCACAAACAACCTGCAAAATACCCTCACGGTCACGCAGATCAATAAAAATAACGCCCCCATGATCGCGGCGGCGATGTACCCAGCCGGTAACGGCAATTTCTTCACCGGTCAGAGTTGCATTGAGATCACCACAGTAGTGTGTGCGCATTATTTATGTAGTCCGAAAATCTGGTCCGAAAACCGGGTAAAAAGCTAAGCCTGCTATCTGGCTGACTTGTCAGCCGGGAAAGGCCGAGGATGTTAAGGCCGCAGCGGGTGTTTCGCAACCGTGTCCATCAGACCCGGCCGTTCCAGTCAGGCACAACCACGCCCAGAGATACCACCATTTTTACTGCCTCTTCTACCTGCATATCAAGCACAATCACATCCTTTTTGGGCACAATAATCATGACACCGGAGGTAGGATTAGGCGTGGTTGGGACAAAAACACAGATAACCTCTTCTCCAGTACGGGCCTGTACCTCACCAAGACTGGTTGAGGTCTGAAAGCAGAGACTGTAGAGCCCCTTACGCGGGTACTCAATCAACAACACCTCTTTAAACGACTCAGTGTTATCAGTCAGCACCACCTCTGCAAAACTTTTGGCAGCGGAATAAACCGACCGTACCAGTGGAATCCGTTGCAGGATTGACTCCCAGATATTCACCAACTTGCGGCCAAAAAAATTGGCTGCAAGCACCCCGGTAATCAGCAACACCATCAGTGTCAGCACGATCCCCAGACCGGGGATATGCATGTTAAGCAAGGTATCAGGGCGGTAATCCAGAGGCAGCAGTAACAAGCTGCGATCCACAAAGTCGACCATGAACTTCACAAGAAATGCTGTGATGCCGAGTGGAAGCCAGACCAGTAAGCCCGTCACTATATAGGTGCGGAAACGTTTCATGTGGAGCTCAATTCTATTTGTGTATGGGTGCCAGTCATAGCTTTATAGCTTAATTCACTGGTTATTCCATAGGTATTTACAGTCAATCATATCCAACAGGCTATAACGAACACCATAAAAAATATAGCTAATCTGATGACCCACCCGCTGGCTTATTACCAGCAGATGATTTGCTGTCTGATTTTGCGCCAAGCTTTTTGGCACCTTTGTCCGGTTTTTTGTCTGTCCCCTTTTCTGCAGCCTTACCATCAGTGCCGCCTGCAAGGTTACGCTGGTTCTTATCTTTAAAATCTGTCTCATACCAACCACCACCCTTAAGGCGAAAATTTGGTGCGGATACCAGCTTACGCAACTCAGACTGACCACAATCAGGACAATCAGTGAGCGGCTCATCACTCATCTTTTGCAGCGCATCAAATACGTGCTCGCATTCCCCACACTGATATTCATAAATTGGCATGCATGTGCTCCGTGAACCCGAACGGTTCACCTATCTCTCAGAACCTGCCTCCCGAGAGTCTCAGGGCGCTCTATTTAAGTAAGTCAGACAGAAAAATCAAGTTTCGGGCGAAAATACCCGGTTAATCAGGTGCTATTAAGCCCTCAGGCAGTTACTCAAGTGGATTTTATAAACCGAACCTCACCACCCTCAAGTGCTACATCAATCACATCACCGGGTACAAAATCACCCCGTAAAATAGCCTCTGCCAACGGATTCTCCAAACGCTGCTGTATGGCCCGCTTCAGTGGTCGCGCACCATAAACCGGATCAAAACCAGCATCCGCCAGCATATCCATTGCTTCATTCGACACCACTAACTCAAGGTCATGTTCACGCAGGCGCTTACGTAAACCCGCAAGTTGTATATCAACAATACTGCGAATCTGCCCACGATCCAGCGGATGAAAGACCACAAGGTCATCCACACGGTTGATAAATTCAGGGCGAAAATGCTCAGACACAACCTCCATGACAGCCTCTTTCATGGCCGCATAGTTATCTTCACCTGCCAGATTCTGAATCTGCTGTGAACCCAGGTTAGACGTCATGATGATAACTGTGTTTCGAAAATCAACGGTACGCCCATGACCATCCGTTAACCGCCCATCATCAAGCACCTGTAACAGCACATTAAATACATCCGGATGCGCTTTCTCAACCTCATCAAGAAGCACTACTGAATAAGGACGGCGACGTATTGCTTCTGTTAGCTGACCACCTTCTTCATAGCCCACATAACCAGGGGGAGCGCCAATAAGACGAGCAACAGAATGTTTCTCCATAAATTCAGACATATCAATACGCACCATTGATTCTTCAGTATCGAATAGGAACTCCGCCAATGCGCGTGTCAATTCTGTTTTACCTACACCTGTGGGGCCTAAAAAGAGAAATGAACCATTGGGCCGATTGGGGTCTGCTAACCCAGCGCGTGACCGGCGTATAGCATTGGCAACAGCTGTTACAGCTTCAGTTTGGCCTACCAGACGCTCAGCAATGGCATCCTCCATGCGCAGCAGCTTGTCTTTTTCACCTTCCAGCATCTTGGACACCGGTACACCCGTCCAGCGGGAAACCACTTCAGCAATTTCCTCATCAGTTACCCGATTACGGATCAGCTGATTATCTTGATGTTCCAGCTCTGCAGCCTGCATCAATTGCTGCTCAAGCTCTGGAATCCGCCCGTACTGCAACTCAGACATGCGCTGTAAATCCTGCGCCCGATGAGCTGTCTCCAGATCAAGGCGTGCCCGCTCAAGCTCTTCTTTAATATGGGTAGTGCCCTGCATGGCCGCCTTTTCAGACTTCCATATCTCTTCCAAATCAGAATATTCTTTCTCCAGTTCAGTTAATTGCTCTTCAAGGTCCTTAAGCCGCTTCACAGAAGCATCATCTTCTTCCTTATTTAAAGCCTCACGCTCTATCTTCAATTGAATGATACGTCGCTCAAGCCGATCCATAGCCTCAGGCTTTGAATCAATTTCCATACGTATACGTGACCCAGCCTCATCAACCAGATCAATGGCTTTATCCGGTAGTTGTCGGTCCGTGATGTAGCGATGTGAAAGTGTTGCTGCACTCACAATTGCAGGATCCGTAATTTCAACGCCATGATGCACTTCATAGCGTTCCTTTAGTCCACGTAGAATTGCAATGGTATCTTCTACTGTCGGCTCTTCCACAAGTACTTTTTGAAAACGTCGTTCAAGGGCTGCATCTTTTTCTACATGCTGCCGGTATTCATCAAGGGTCGTTGCACCTACACAATGTAATTCACCACGCGCAAGTGCTGGCTTAAGCATATTGCCGGCATCCATTGAACCTTCTGCTTTACCTGCACCAACCATCATGTGCAATTCATCTATAAACAAGATTATCTGACCTTCCTGTTTGGAAAGGTCATTCAGAACAGCTTTTAAGCGCTCTTCAAAATCACCACGAAATTTTGCACCTGCCAGCAACGCACCCAAGTCAAGCGACAGAATGCGCTTACCCTTAACGCCTTCCGGCACTTCGCCATTAACAATACGCTGTGCAAGCCCCTCAATAATGGCCGTCTTACCAACACCCGGTTCACCAATAAGCACGGGGTTGTTCTTAGTGCGCCGTTGCAAGATTTGTATTGTGCGACGAATTTCCTCATCACGACCAATGATCGGGTCCAGCTTGCCCTGCTCGGCCTGTTCAGTGACATCAATGGTGTATTTTTGCAGTGCTTGGCGGGTGTCTTCATCATTGGGGTCAGTGACCTGTGCACCACCCCGTAGCTCTTCAATTGCCTTGTCAACTGCCGTGACTTCCACGCCGACTTCTTTTAATAATTTTCCAAGTTGCCCCTTGTCACTACAGGCTGCCAGCACAAAAAGCTCACTTGAGATGTACTGATCCCCCATATCCTGAGCAAGCTTATCGGTGACATTAAGCAACTTACTCAGTTCATTAGAGAGATGAACTTCACCCGCTGTGCCTTCAACATGTGGAAGCTGATCTATTGCATCACCCAGACGGGAGCGTAATAAATTGACATTAACGCCAGCCTTAGCAAGCAGGTGTCTGACCGTGCCCCCTTGTTGATCCAGCAGAGCAACCAGCAGATGTACAGGCTCAATAAACTGGTTATCCTGACCCACAGCCAATGACTGGGCCTCAGCCAGTGCCAGTTGAAATTTGCTTGTCAGTTTGTCCATCCGCATCAGTACACCCTCGTCAAAGGCTTGATTAAGCTATATATATGGAGACTAACTGACCAATTACAAGCTATTAGCCCAACCCAGGCCTCACTTTCTTAAGGGTCAGACTCCAAGCCAGACCAATGATGCCTGACGACCACAATCAGCCTGATGTCTATAGGAATAAAAGCGGTCTTCACTGTAGGTACAAAAAGCCCCACCAAATGACTGGCTTACACCCAAACTGGCCAGAATTTCCCGGGCAGCTGTATACAAATTGAAATGCCAGTGCCCGGCATCAACTGCACTAAAACTACTGGCACAGTCAGGCAGACGGGCCATAAATAAATTCCTTACTGACGCATCCACTTCATAAGCATCCGGCCCAATAGCCGGCCCCAGCCATGCCAGAATATCTTTGGAAGAGATCCCTGCCACCAGAAATTGCTCAACTGCTTTATCCAGCACTCCTGCGCACAAGCCCCGCCACCCGGCATGTACTGCAGCCACCTGTGTCCCACCACGATCACACAGTAATACTGGCAGACAATCAGCTGTAAGAATGACACAGGGAATATTGGCTGTAGCAGTCCAGGCTGCATCTGCCTCCACGCACCCTGCTGTAGCATCAGCCTGCACCAGTGTTGTGCCATGTACCTGCATCAGCCAGGCAGGCTGTGCAGGCAGCCCGGCTGATTCAATAAGCAAATTGCGATTGCTGGCAACAGCCTTAGGGTCATCACCCACATGATCAGCAAGATTCAAACTGGTGAAGCCACCTTCACTGACACCACCGTAACGAGTCGTTGCAACCGCACAGACATTATCAGGTGCCGGCCAGTCCGGATAAATAAATTTACTAGCTGACTGATTACTCAGGGCCATAACATAGCTTCGTAGTCGGTCGCTGTTCCTCCACCAAGTACATGCAGCAACCCAAGTAAATCCTCCGGCAATGGCGCATGGAATTGCATTGTTGTACCAGCAACCGGATGCTCAAAACCAAGGTCACTGGCATGCAAAGCCTGCCGACGAAATCCCTTCAGTGAATCTGTCAGCTCTTTACTTGCCCCTTGCGGGATTTTCAAACGGCCACCATATACAGGATCCCCAATCAGCGCATGATGACGCCAGGCAAGGTGCACACGAATTTGGTGAGTACGTCCTGTTTCCAACCGAACTGCAATAAAACTATGGGCAGCAAAACGTGCCAGCACCCGATAATGGGTCACAGCAGACCTGCCACCATCAGTAACAGCCATACGGGTTCGGTGGGTACGATGTCTGCCAATGGGTGCCTCTACCGTTTCACCAGCTGTTAGCCGGTCATTGCAGATCGCACGGTATTCGCGCTTTATCAAACGTGCCTCAAGATCACGCACCAACCGGGTATGTGCCGTAAGGCTGCGGGCTATCAAAAGCAAGCCGCTGGTGTCTTTATCAAGCCGATGCAAAATCCCAGCACGAGGTAATGCCTGTAACTCTGGAGCATAGTGCAACAGCCCATTCATCAATGTACCTGCCGGATTACCAGCACCCGGATGAACCACCAGCCCCACTGGTTTATTTATGACTATTAGATCATCATCTTCAAAAACCACCTGTAGTGGTATCGGCTCAGCCGCCTCCGCCCCCTTTTCAATAATTTCCGGGCTTAATTCAACCTGCTGACCTGCTTTAACTTTAAATCTGGGCTGAACCGTAGCACCATCCAAAAGTATACGGCCGTCTCTTACCCAGCTTTGCAGCCTGGATCGTGAATAATCCGGAAATAATTCAGCTAAAACCTGGTCAAAACGACGGCCTTCCTGCTCTGCAGCAATACTGGCAGTCTTTAGTGAGTCATTCATAAGCAGCAATTCATTTAGTGATACCTTAACGTCAGGTTTTTAAGTCTATGATTCCAGAATATCTACCCACAATCCAACACCTGAATAAACACGCTGCTATACTGCGCGCGGCGTCCAGAATCGCCAATTTATCAGACACTTTCAAACCCCAATGATATATCTATCCAGACAAACTGTTTCCTACTGCACCCATTTTCTTATGGTGATATGCGCTGCAGCTACTATATCTGGTTGTCTTTTTAAAAAAGATAAAGAAATCACATCTGATGCTCAGCAGTATTACGACAAAGCCAAAATGGCTTTAAACAACAAGAATTACCAGACCTCAATTTCATATTACGAGACACTGGAGGCTCGCTACCCTTTTAGTAAACAGGCGCGCCAGGGACAACTCGACCTGATATTTGCTTATTACAGTAATCATGAGCCTGAATCTGTAATTGATGCTGCCCGTCAATTTGAGCGCGAGAACCCCAGTCACCCACGCGTTGATTATGCAATTTACATGCGTGGGAGAGCACAGTTTAGTGGCGAAAAAAGCGCTTTTCACCGGCTCTTCAATGTGAACCTGAGTAAACGACCACCAAAGGATGCCCGAAACTCCTATTCAGCATTTGCCGAACTCATCCGCCGCTTCCCGGAAAGCCGTTATGCACCGGATGCCCGCCAACGTATGATTTTTCTACGTAATCGTGTGGCCGAACATGAGAATCATATCGCCAGTTACTATTATCAGCGCGGCGCCTATGCAGCTGCTCTTAGCCGTGCCAACTATGCCGTTAAGGTATTTGATGGGGCACCCACAACATCCAACAGTCTAATCATCATGGTTGACTCTTATCGCAAACTTGGCATGTATGACCTAGCTGATGATGCAGAAGCAGTACTGATAAAAAGTTTTCCTGATGCCCGGCTACCTGTACCGGTCAATGAAGAAGAACCCTGGTACAAATTCTGGTAGTGATCATTTATTACCAGCCATAACATTATCGCTGGCCCCATCAAATCTGAAAATTATCTGGAGCGACCGTATCCGGAAGTCATCGGATAACGCCAGTCTCGACCAAAGGCTCGTCCACTGATTCGCACGCCTGGGGGAGATTGACGTCGCTTGTACTCATTCCGTCTGACCATATCCAAAGTACGCCCCACCACTTCGTGATCAAAACCAAGTGCTGCAATCTCATCTACTGACAAATCTTCAATTATCAGTGCATCCAGAATCGGATCAAGCACATCATAGGGCGGCAATGAATCACTATCCTTTTGATCCGGCCGTAACTCAGCAGAGGGTTCCCTTTCAATAACACGCTCTGGAATAGCTGCAGAAAGTGTATTGCGATAACGTGCCAATCGGTATACCAACGTCTTCGTGCAATCCTTTATGGGGGCAAACCCACCTGCCATATCTCCATACAAAGTGGCATAGCCAATCGCCATCTCACTTTTATTACCCGTTGTCAAAACAATCCTGTGGGTCTTATTGGAAATTGCCATCAACAAGATACCGCGACAACGTGCCTGAATATTTTCTTCTGTTGAATCTTCCGGCATGCCGGCAAACATTTCAGCAAGTGTTGCATTACTTGCGTCAACCATGGGTGCAATTGGCAACTCTGTATAAGCAACGCCAAGCAGATCAGCCTGTGTCGCAGCGTCTTCATAGCTCATTGTTGAAGTGTAGTGATACTGCATCATCACTGCCTGAACTGCATCAGCACCTAGAGCATCCACAGCTATCGTAAGACACAATGCAGAATCTATGCCGCCGGATAACCCCAGCACAATACCCTCAAAACCATTTTTTCTCACATAGTCACGGACACCCATAACTATTGCTGCATAAATACTCTGTTCCTCGTTTGGCAGTTCAGCAACTTCACCAAACATTGGGGTAACAAGATTAGCACTTACAGCCTGATGAAATTCAGCACGATACAATCCTTCAACAAATGCTGGCGCACGAACACAAATTTCTCCCTGTGCATTAACCACACAGGAACCACCATCAAATACCAGCTCATCCTGCCCGCCAACCATATTCTGATAGACCAACGGTACATTCAGCTCACACGCGCGTTCTGCCAGTAATGACTCACGTGAATTCTGCTTGGTAAAATCAAATGGAGAGCCATTAATTGACACTATCAGGTCTGCACCTTCCTCTACGGCAACTCTGGCCGCATCAGCAGAATCCCATATATCCTCACAAATCGTTACACCCAGATTTATGCCCGAAAGTTCCAGCACCAGCGCCTCTGAACCTGCAGTAAAATAACGCTGCTCATCAAACACACCGTAATTAGGCAGACAACGCTTACGATAAATGCCGCGAATCCTGCCGTCCTGAATCCAGGCAGCTGAGTTATAAATAAGGCCGTCAGCATACTCGGGGTAACCGATCAGTACGGCAATACCCTGAGTTTCAGCACACAGATTTTGTAGCGCATCAGCAACCCGGTGCTGCATACCGGAGTGAAACAGCAGGTCTTCTGGCGGGTATCCACATAAGGCCAGCTCCTGAAAAACAACCAGATCCGTACTGCCGTCTTCACGCAGCTCGTGAATTATGTCGGCAATACGCTCCGTATTACCCTGCACATCACCTACTACAAGATTAAGTTGTGCAAGGGTAATAATAAGGCTGGTTTCTGATTTAGTTCCGATCAATCAACCGCCTAACTGCTCAAGCATGGCACTACCCAGTTCTGCAGGTGAGCGCACTGTACTAACACCTGCTGCTTCCAGGGCTGCAAATTTAGCATCAGCTGTACCTTCACCACCCGAAATAATGGCTCCGGCATGACCCATACGTTTACCGGGAGGTGCTGTAACCCCAGCTATATAAGATACAACTGGCTTACTGATATGCTCCTTGATGTAACGTGCAGCAGCTTCTTCATCACTACCACCAATTTCACCAACCATGATGATGCCTTCAGTTACATCATCGCGCTCAAACAACTCCAGACAATCAATAAAGTTCATACCCCTGATAGGGTCACCACCAATACCAACACAGGTTGTCTGCCCCAGACCATTATTGGTCGTTTGATAAACAGCCTCATATGTCAGGGTGCCGGAACGTGAAATAATACCCACCCTGCCAGGCTTATGAATAAAACCAGGCATAATGCCTATCTTTGCCTCACCCGGCGTAATAATGCCCGGGCAATTAGGCCCGATTAAGCGACAATCATAATCAGCAAGCCCTGCCTTAACCCGCACCATATCCAGCACCGGGATACCCTCAGTAATACAGACAATAACTTTAATACCGGCATCAGCAGCTTCTAAAATTGCATCAGCAGCAAAGGGGGCCGGCACATAAATCATGCTGACATCTGCACCAAGCTCTGCAACTGCGGTATGCGTAGAATTAAATATAGGTACGCCAAGATGTTTTTCCCCACCACGACCAGGTGTTACACCTGCAACTATCTGGGTACCGTATTCAATGCATTGCTCTGCGTGAAATGAACCCTGTCGGCCTGTAATCCCCTGACAAACAATACGGGAATTTTTATTTACAAGAATACTCATTAATTATTATCCAATGTCTTTATTTCTAATGGGCTATTATCAGGCTGCTGCCGCTACTACTTTTGTAGCAGCATCAGTCAAATTATCTGCCGTGAGAATATCCAGCCCGCTGTTAGCCAGCAGTTCCCTGCCCTTTTTAACATTTGTACCTTCAAGCCGCGCCACAACCGGCACATTGACATTAACCTCACGCACGGCCTGAATAATGCCCTCAGCAATCAGGTCACAACGCACAATACCGCCAAAAATATTAACAAGAATTGCTTTTACCGAAGTGTTTGACAAAATCAACTTGAATGCTTCTGATACTCGTTCCGGAGTAGCACCACCCCCTACATCCAGAAAGTTAGCAGGCTCACCACCATGTAACTGAATCAAATCCATAGTAGCCATAGCCAGCCCGGCACCATTCACCATGCAAGCAATATTGCCATCTAGTGACACATAATTAAGATCATAGGCAGCCGCTTTACTCTCTTTTTCATCTTCCTGACTGAGGTCACGCATAGATACCAGATCAGGCTGTCTGAATAGCGCGTTATCTTCAATATTGATTTTGGCATCAAGTGCAAGCAAGTCACCTTTGGTATCCACAATCAATGGATTGATTTCCAGCATGCTAAGGTCACATTCACAAAATAACCGATAGAGGTTATTGCACATGACTCCAAACTGTTTGAGCTGTGCTGCTGTGAGCCCAAGACCAAAGCCCATTTTGCGCACCTGATAGGGTTGCAGACCTGCACCCGGATTGACTGCTACAGTAAATATTTTTTCCGGAGTTGCTACGGCAACTTCTTCAATATCCATACCACCTGCTTCAGACACCATGAAGGCAATACGCTCAGCTGCACGATCTACCACAATACTCATATAAAGCTCACGCTCAATATTACTTCCGGACTCAACAAAGACCTGATTGATTGGCAACCCTTCAGCAACAGTCTGTTTGGTAATCAGGCGTTGCCCCAGCATTGCTGCCGCAGCTGCTTCAACCTCATCCAGACTTTTAGCAAGCTTCACGCCACCAGCCTTACCACGACCACCCGCATGTACCTGAGCTTTAACAACCCAAAGGTCACCGCCCAGGGTTGCCGCAGCACTCCGAGCAGATTTTGGCGAATCTGCCACCTCTCCTGTGGAAACCGGGATACCAAAGCGGGCAAACAGCTGTTTAGCCTGATACTCATGCAAATTCATTTAAATGCAGCCTTCTTTAAAATAGTAAGTTTTATCTGCCGGAACCCAAGATATGATGGTGCACCAGACAACAGGGCGCTATTGTCCGTGAAAGCAGGCCACAGATAAACCCGTTTGATAGTAATATCCTAATCCACCACACACTCTGGCAACATAAGTGTTGTTACAATAATGCCGCTTCTGGTGGCAAACGGCTGATACTTCTTGCCTATAGACAACTCATCCAATATCCGGCGACTGGGCTTAGTAACCGATGAACCCGATCTGAATCAGCGAATACTGTTTCTGGTGGCTGGTTTCAGGCTGCTTTTGAACGCTGGACTGATACTGATAGCCGTTCTGCAATCAGTCCCCATGTATATTGGTGGACACTTCCCAGCACTGTTTATCACTATTACCTGCATTTATAGCATTAGTGCGGTAATTATTGCCCTTATACTCAGGGGCGGCCGCTGGCGTACGGACACAATGGCTTGGGTACAACTAATAGCTGATATCAGCTGTATGTCACTAATTATATACGCCAGCGGTGGATCAGACTCCGGAATTGGAGGGTTCCTAACGGTATTTGTGGTAGCCATTGGCATAACGTTGCCTATGCTCGCAAGTTTTTTTGCCGCCGCAATTGCCTCACTTGCCATATTACTGGCACAAAGCCTTAATTTCCTGGAAGGCGCATCAACAGCTGCAGAATTTATACCGGCAGGCATTGTTGGCGCCATTATGCTGTTAATGACTGCCGCAATTCGGCCACTTGTACGTAAAGTACGGGAAACAGAGGAACTGGCCAAACAACGTGGCATTGATCTAAAAAACCTTGCTGAGCTAAATAATTATATTATTCAGAATCTGCGTGAAGCCATCATTGTTATTGACGAAAATCAATACATCAGGCTAATCAACCAAAAAGCTGCTGAAACATTAGGGACTCCTGAACTGCACCCAGGCAAGCATTTAGGCTACGTTTTACCGCAACTTTTATCTTTATTAAAAAAATGGCACGCAAGAAAACTGGATTTAGCTCGGGATACTCCAAACTTTTTATCCACTGATGGCTCTACAGTCATCAACGCATACTTTGCACCACTGAGTGAGAATACAAAATCCGGGCCTGTATTAGTATTTTTGGAAGATGCGAGCCTGCTAGCTGAAAAAGTTCAGCAATCCAAACTTGCAGCACTTGGACGGTTCTCAGCCAGTATTGCACATGAGATTCGCAATCCTGTTGGCGCACTTAGTCATGCGGCGCAACTGCTGCATGAGTCAACTAATATAAATCAGCAGGACAAACGTTTTATAGAAATCATTCAAACCAATAGTCACCGAGTCAGTGACATTATTGATAATATCTTGCAACTGTCACGCAAAGACACAGCAAAACCTCAACGACTGCACCTGGAGAACTGGTGCAAGAGCTTTATTATTGAATTTGCCTCTACCCTGGAACTGTATGAGAACCAGATAAGCATTCAGAAGAGTACGGATGTAGAGGTAGAGATGGCCCCCAGTCACCTACATCAGATTGTATGGAACCTTTGTGAAAATGCAGTGAAATATGCCAGTGAAGCAGCAGGCGCTATTGCGGTAGAACTCAGCTTTGGTCGCTTGCCCAACAGTGGCCGCCCTTTTCTTGAAATTCATGATCATGGACCCGGCATCCCAGCCAAACTGGAAGAAACAATATTTGAACCCTTTGCTACCGGTCAGGCTGGCGGTACAGGCCTTGGCTTGTATATTTGCCGTGAGTTGTGCGAACGTAACCGGGCAACAATTCGTTATCGTCCCCGTGAAAGCGGTGGCAGCATTTTTCAAATTGTATTTACCGACCCAGGTCGGTGGGACACACAGGAATAAGCTCAATAATGACCAAACCCCATGCACTGGTTGTAGATGATGAACCCGACATTTGTGAATTACTGGCAATTACACTCGAACGTATGGGTATTCAAGCCGATACCTGCGGTGATGTCACATGTGCCAAGGACCGCCTGTCCAGCCATAACTATCAACTATGCCTGACTGATATGGAACTACCAGATGGTGACGGGCTGGAACTGGTTGAATGGATGCAAAATCAGGGACTGACTATACCTGTCGCCATTATCACCGCCCACGGCAATATTGAAACAGCTGTTCGGGCACTAAAACTAGGCGCTTTTGATTTTATTTCCAAACCAGTAAATCTGCAGGACCTGCGCAAACTTGTGGATAGCGCAATGCGGCTCAGTACTACAGATGCAGGTGAAACTAAGTTACTCGGTAAATCAGATGCAATTAATAATGTATGCAAAATGATTGCCAAAGTTGCCCGTAGCCAAGCCCCCGTGCATATCACCGGTGAATCAGGAACGGGTAAAGAACTTGTAGCACAGATGATCCATGAACAAAGCTCACGGCAAAATAAGCCCTTTACCCCGGTTAACTGCGGTGCAATACCCTCAGAACTAATGGAAAGTGAGCTTTTCGGTCATAAAAAAGGCTCATTCACAGGTGCAGTAAGTGATAAATCCGGCCTGTTTCAATCAGCTGAGGGCGGCACACTGTTTCTGGATGAAATTGCCGATCTGCCCTTATCTATGCAGGTAAAGCTACTAAGGGTAATTCAGGAAAAAACTGTACGTCCTATAGGCCAGGCAGAAGAAGTCTCGATTGATGTACGTATTCTAAGCGCTACCCACAAGAATCTTGATCAGCTGGTAAAAACAGGACAATTCCGTGAAGACCTCTATTACCGGATTAATGTCATTGAGCTCAATGTCCCTCCTTTACGTGAACGGGGCAATGATATATTCCTGCTAAGTGAGCATATTCTTGCCCGGCTGGCAGCAGACATGCAAATACCACCACCTACTTTGGGGGCTGAGGCACAAAGCAAACTGATGGGATACCACTTCCCCGGCAATGTCCGTGAACTGGAAAACACCCTGGAACGAGCCATCACACTCAGTGAAGATAACACCATCAAGGTCACAGATATTCTCCTCAAAGGCGGGTCCAAGGAGGTAAAGGACCCTGCTGAAACTACAGATTTAGGTAAAGCACTCGATGATGTTGAACGGACAGCCATTATGAACGCACTGGAAGAAACCCGCTTCAACAAAACTGCAGCCGCCAAGAAGCTGGGGCTTAGCTTGCGGGCATTACGCTATCGCATTCAGAAACTGAATATAGACTAGCAGCTCCCTTTTTTGCCCCACCCTTAAAACATCACCAGAACACGGGGGGTTATAAGTAAAACCAAGCTCCAACCAGAAAATGACAAAAATTGTCACTCTCTGACACAGCAGGGCTTATCAACACCCATAAAAACCAGAGCATCCACTCTGTTGAAATATAAGCATTACCCAAATAATATTTTTTTACCTTTCGTAAACAGTGACTTATAAATTTTTAGTAAAAACTGGCATGGCATTTGCATTATACTACGCAGATTCAACAAAAGACCCACAAGTAGGAAAAATATCTAATTTGAGTACATCAGGAGAGAAACAAATGAAGACACTTCAAAAAGGTTTTACACTCATCGAGCTAATGATTGTTGTTGCCATCATCGGCATTCTGGCTGCCATCGCTATTCCGGCTTATCAGGATTACACCATCCGCGCTCAGGTTTCTGAAGGTTTAACACTTGCTGCTGCTGCTAAAGCTGCTGTTGCCGAAAGTTACCTTAGCACGGGCGCTGCACCTTCTAACCGCGCGCAAGCTGGCATGTCAAACAATGCTACTGATACTTATGGCAAATATGTAAGTGGTATTGAGGTAGCTGACGGCGTTATCAGCATCACTTATGGTGGTGATGATGTAAATGCAGCTATTGCCAACAACACTGTTGATCTGATTGCCTGGACAACAGAAGATGACAGCATTACCTGGCAGTGTGGTTATGCAAATGACCCTACTGGCACTGGTGCAGCAGCTATGGACTCAAGCACTAATTCAACAGATCTTGAGGCTCGTTACCTGCCTGCCGCTTGTCGTCCTTAAGAGACATAGTGAGCTTCTTAGCTGATTTAAGTTAGCTGCGAAGCATAGAGTTACGAACAGGGGGGGGCTTAAAGCCCCCCCCTTTTTTTAACCCCATTTTGGGCCAAGATTTATGCAGAACATTTGAATCACCTGGATTGTGAAGGGTTTCAGATAAAGCTAAGCTACTCCTTAACCTTCGGTAAGGTGAAATGACCAGAAACCATCAACAATATAAAGGCTTTACCCTGATCGAACTGATGACTGTGGTGGTTATCATAGGCGTTCTGGCCACAGTGACTATCAGCGCCTACCAGACATATAGCATTCGTAACCAAATCACTGAAGGCATAAACCTGTCAGCGAACGCCAAAACACAGATTTTGAATTATTTTCTATCTAACAAAGAGGCCCCCGCTGACCGAAGCAAAACTGGCCTGACTCCTAATGCAACAGATACCTTTAGTAATTTTGTCACGGGCATTGAAATTGAAAACGGCCGAATTGATATAACCTTTGGCAATAAAGCCAACGCCATCATAAGCAATACGGTATTATCACTCACCCCCTATGAGGCCAGTAACTCATTGATCTGGCGCTGTGGCCATCAGGAAGCACCCCAGAGCCCTAGTGGTGGTAATCTTGAGCCCTTGGGTACCTTAGGTGGAGGCAATACTGCCACCTACGCTGCAAGTACAGTTGCTTCACGGTATGTACCTGCCTTCTGTCGCTAAACCAATACCCAACTGTTTTATAAGCATTTTCCTACCACTGGCAGAAAGTGTGAAACACGCCCGAATCAAATAGGGAATAAACCCTAATATCCTGTAGATACTGTTAAACAGAGACCGGAAATATGTTGCATTTGTTGCGCCACAAAATGACTCTCACACAAGGATATGCAGGTTAGAAACTATGACTGCAACAGCACACAACATTGCAATATCAGGATTACCACGCCGATTGGTGCACGACGGCATCGTTAAAGAAGAAACGATGCTTGAAGCTTTGGTTGAATGTAAATCCAAAAAAGCAACCATTGTTGAATATTTAGTTAATCAGGAACTGGCTGACCCTCAGTCTGTTGCTGTGGCCGCATCACATGAATTTGGCGTACCTTTGTTTAACCTTGATGCACTTGAAATGGATCTTGAGGTCATCCGTAAGGTTGATCAAAAGCTGATATCGAAACACCGGGTATTACCTCTTATGTTACGCGGCAAGCGTCTGTTTCTTGCTGTATCTGACCCAACCAATCTGCAGGCCATTGATGAAATAAAATTTCAATCTGGGTTTAGTATTGACCCGGTAGTTGTCGAACAAGGCAAATTACAGGAATACATCACCCATGCTCTGGAGGCCGTAGACACCTCCATGTCAGGCATAGGAGAGGATGATTTCGACCTTGAGAGCCTGGAAATAAGTGGTGGTGATGAAGAAATTGATGAGTTAGACAGTGAAACTATTGATGATGCACCGGTTGTGCGTTTCGTCAATAAAGTATTGTTGGATGCCATTAAGAAAGGCTGTTCAGATGTTCACTTTGAACCCTATGAAAAAACCTATCGTGTACGCACTCGTTTGGACGGCATACTAAAAAATGTGGCCACACCACCCATAGTACTGGCACCAAAGGTTTGTGCCCGCCTTAAGGTTATGGCCCGGCTTGATATTGCAGAACGCAGATTACCGCAGGATGGCCGCATCAAGATGAAGCTCTCTAAAACAAGAGCTATCGATTTTCGTGTAAATACCTGCCCCACTCTTTATGGTGAAAAAATTGTCCTGCGTATTCTTGATCCAAGCACTTCAAAACTAGGTATTGATGCTCTGGGATATGAGCCTGAACAGAAAAGACTCTACATGGAGGCTCTTGAGTGCCCACATGGAATGATCCTGGTAACGGGACCAACAGGTAGTGGTAAAACTGTATCACTTTATACAGGCCTAAATATTCTTAATACTGAGACACGTAATATCTCCACTGCAGAAGACCCTGCTGAAATCAACCTACCCGGTGTCAACCAGGTAAACGTCAATAATAAGGTTGGACTCACTTTCGCAAGCGCCCTGAAGGCTTTTCTGCGACAAGATCCAGACATTATAATGGTGGGTGAGATTCGTGACATTGAAACTGCTGAGATAGGCATCAAAGCAGCCCAGACTGGCCATCTAGTCTTATCTACCTTACATACCAATGATGCACCAACAACCCTTACAAGACTCGTAGATATGGGTGTGAAGCCATACGCAATAGCGACATCAGTACGACTTATTATTGCCCAGCGACTGGCCAGAAAACTTTGTGATAACTGCAAAGAGATACTGGATATTCCAGCAGAAGCCCTCCTTGCAGAGGGGTATAACCAGCAGGAAATTGATGATGGACTGAGCATTTATGGTGCTGTTGGCTGCAAGTCCTGTGAATCAGGCTACAAAGGCCGCGCAGGCATTTTTCAGGTTATGAAGGTCTCTGAAGCAACCTCCCGGATCATTATGGCTGGAGGGAATGCAACAGATATCGCAGAACAAGCCGCAAAAGAAGGCGTGTGGGACCTGCGTAAATCCGCATTGGAAAAAGTTAAAGCCGGTATTACCAGCCTGGATGAGGCAAACCGGGTTACAGTTGAATAATATAGACACTGAAACAAAGGAACCCGTAACTATGTACATACGGCAATTTACGGGAAAGCTTTAGCGAAACTATAGGCAGATAATCATGGTGCAGAGTATCGCCATTACAAATAGCCCCTTCAATTGGGAAGGAACAGACAGCAGCGGCAAGAAAGTCAAAGGCAAATCCATGGCCTCCAGTGAAGCTGCGGTAAGGGCTGAACTACGCCGTCGTGGAGTGATTGCCTCCAAGATACGAAAACAAAACAAACTTTTTCAAAAAATGGGCAAGGTCAGGCCTGGAGATATTGCTATATTCAGTCGGCAACTGGCCACTATGCTTACTGCCGGTATCCCACTCGTGCAGTGCTTCGACATTATTGGTAAAGGCCATGACAACCCGGCCATGCAAAAATTGATAATGGCCGTTAAAGCTGATGTCGAGGGCGGTACAAATCTGGCAGATGCTCTAGCACGTCATCCTCTTTATTTTGATGAGCTTTTTGTAAACCTGGTTTCCGCAGGTGAACAAGCAGGTGCACTGGAAGGTTTGCTAGACAAAATTGCTACCTATAAAGAAAAAACAGAGGCTATTAAGAAAAAAGTAAAGAAAGCACTGTTTTATCCAGCTGCCATTATGGTTGTTGCCTTGCTTGTGACTACAATCCTGCTCATCTTTGTTATTCCTGAGTTTGAGAACCTATTCCAGGGCTTTGGTGCCGACCTCCCTTCATTTACTCGTTCAGTCATTAACCTGTCAGTATTTGTCCGTTCAGATGGCTGGTGGGTAGCCATACTGATATTTGGCAGTGTCTCCGGCTACCTTTATATGCTTAAGCGCTCCAAGAAAATACGTATCATTCAGGACAAAATTACGCTAAAAATACCGGTTATTGGGCCTATTATGGAGAAATCCTGTATAGCCCGTTTTGCACGTACACTGTCCACCATGTTTTCTGCTGGTGTACCACTCGTGGAAGGACTGGATTCAGTCGCTGGAGCCTGCGGCAATATTGTTTATGAAATTGCCGTTATGGAAATTAAGGATGAGGTGGCCACAGGCTCACGACTGCAGATGTGTATGGAAAATACCGGCCTTTTCCCCAACATGGTCATTCAGATGATTGCCGTGGGTGAAGAATCAGGCTCTCTTGATGAGATGTCTGCAAAAGTAGCCGATTTCTATGAGGATGACGTTGATAATGCTGTTGATAGTCTCAGCAGCCTGCTTGAGCCAATGATTATGACTATCCTTGGTGTACTTGTTGGTGGCCTGGTTGTTGCTATGTATCTGCCAATCTTTAAGATGGGTGCTGTTATTTAACAAGCCACTGGTTCATTTTTTCACTACCCTTTAAACCACTGTACCGGGAATTAATAAATGGTAGACATCGCCGCAATTAGCGGAGGCGTTGTACTGGGATTGCTGTTTGGCAGTTTTCTCAATGTTGTTATTTATCGTTTACCCATCATGCTGGAGCGTGAATGGCAGCTGCAGGCTAATGAATTACTAAACGGTCAGGCTGGAGCAAGTTCTGAACCACAGGCCCCCTTTAATTTACTAACACCCCGCTCTCGCTGTTCCTCGTGTGGCACTCAGGTTGCTTCCTGGCAGAATATCCCGATTATCAGCTGGCTATTCCTGCGCGGACAGTGCGCATACTGTAAAGCATCTATATCCATACGCTACCCAATTATTGAACTACTGAGCGGCATCCTCTCCGGGATTGTAGTCTGGCAGTTCGGCACAGGACTGACTGCAGCTGTAACGCTCATATTTGTTTGGGGCCTGATTGTGCTCACAATGATCGACATTGATCATCAGCTATTACCAGATAACATTACCTACCCATTACTCTGGCTGGGGCTGAGCTTTAGTCTGCTGCATGACCCTGCTGCCAATCTGCCTTTCCCAGATAGCCAAACCGCCATAATAGGGGCTATAGCAGGCTATCTAAGTCTGTGGAGTGTGTACTGGTTATTCAAGCTGGCAACCGGCAAAGAAGGTATGGGTTATGGTGATTTTAAATTACTGGCCGTACTGGGAGCCTGGCTTGGCTGGAAAATGCTGCCATTAATTATTTTACTGTCCGCCGTTGTGGGTGCCATAGTTGGCATTATGATGATCATACTCCTTGACCGTGACCATCAAATCCCAATTCCCTTTGGCCCCTACCTTGCGGGCGCTGGCCTAATAGCCCTCCTGTGGGGCGACTCTATTATTAATGCCTATCTGAATTACTCTGGACTTTAGAGTCTTGCAGATAATGCATACCAAGCCTTCCTTATCCCGGACTCATTTTCTGGCTGCAGCATTGCTGGTTACTACTGCCCTTTTTTTCCGTATATGGATTGCTCGTGATGCATTCTGGCTCGATGAAATCTGGTCATATAACCTGATTAAACTCATCAATAGCCCCTTAGAAATTCTAACCAACCTGAAAGTAGATAATAACCACCTGCTCAATACCTGGTTTATGTACCTTATTGGCGAACAAACAAACTGGTTTATCTATCGCATTCCATCAATAATAAGCGGTACAGCAACAGTTATCCTTATGGGCATGTCAGCAATCAGACTTGGCAATAAGCCCTGGCTTGCCATGTTGTTTGGGACAATTTCTCTCCCCTTGGTGCAATATTCAGCTGAGGCACGGGGCTATGGGCTAGCTGCTTTTTTAGGGATAGCAGCTTGGTATATCTATTACTTCAAAGCTCTGCCAGCCAATTCATTTAGATGGGTTATGCTTTTTTGGATTGTATGTGCATTAGGCTTTACAGCACACCTCTCTTTTGTATTTGTATTTATTTCACTGGGTGTCGCTTGGGGAATTGAACTCTTTTATGAAAGGAAAATAGCTCAGCAATTAATAGTCCGGAGACTCGTTATATTTATTCCCCCCGGAATTTTTCTCGCCTGGCTCTATATCATATTTTACAGCCAGTTAAGTGTAGGGGGAGGACAAAAAAATGTATTGCTCTCAAGCAGCCTGCTACAACTAGGACAAAGCCTGTTGGGAGCCCCCATAAACACACTTAGCTCCCTAATAGCCTGTGGCATTACTGTAGTGCTATCTGTTATAGGCTTAACCCAACTGAAAAAGCATCAACAATACTTTTTTACAGCTGTATTATTACTAGTTCCGTGTCTGCTTCTAACGGCATTTAAGCCTGAGTTTTTTTATCCCCGCTATATACTTACCTGT
Organism: Gammaproteobacteria bacterium; assembly: GCA_024229935.1. GTDB lineage: Bacteria > Pseudomonadota > Gammaproteobacteria > Steroidobacterales. The sequence goes on from JAAERX010000094.1 coordinate 28,275, forward strand.
GTGCCCTTTGCTTATTTATTAATGGCCCAGGCACTTGAGTCCGGGCTATACAAAACTGGCGCCATCAAACTTATTACAGTCATTTTATTATTTTTCATTCTGACCGGCAGCAGCCTACAGCTATACGATTTGGCCAAATGGGGGAAAGGAAATTACCCTAAGGCCATAGAAGAGATGTATCTGAGCGCAGGAAATAAATCCTTCACAGTAGGCAGTGATTTTGACTTTCGCCATAAAGCTCTCATTGATTTCTACACGCAGTATCGATCAGATGCTAAATTGCTGATGTACGTTGAAAATGCACATACAGCTACACCACCAACAGAATTTTTTATCACGCATGACAGGCACGCTACACCCAGCACAAAACAATATCTTCGTCTCAAAAATAATGGTACTTATGAGATTGTTGGAATCTACCCCTATTCTGGTTTATCTGGGTGGAACTGGTATATTTATAAGCGAACTCAAAAAAACCTACCCAAATAATAGAAAATGTATGTAGTGTCTTGATGACTGACAAGCAAACTCAGGTATTGCACATTGGGCTAACCGGCGGGATAGCTAGCGGAAAATCAGCAGTTGCCAACCTATTTTCCTCACTGGGCGCCACTGTCATTGATACCGATATTATTGCCCGTGAAGTTGTCACGCCCGGACAACCTGGGCTGGCAAAAATTGTTGCCGCCTTTGGTACAGGTATACTTCAGGCAGATAAAAAGCTCGATCGAGCTAAACTCCGTAAGCTGGTATTTTCTAACCCAGCATACAAAGAACAGCTTGATACTATTCTGCATCCCCTGATACGAGCCGAAACACTGGCACAGGCCAAAAGTACAGCTGCTAACTCCTGCTATCAGATTTTTGTAGTACCTTTACTTGCAGAAACCAATTTCACCAGCCTAGTCGATCGGGTACTGGTCATTGATTGCCCCATTGAAATACAGCGTGCCCGCCTTATTGCCCGCGATAAAGAGTCAATAACTACGGCAGACTCACTTATAGCGTCTCAGGCAAGCAGGGAAGACCGACTTACTATCGCAGATGATATTATCTGCAATGACTCTGACCTGGCCGCATTAGAGCCGGCTGTACAAGCCCTGCACCAGCATTATCTGGAGCTGGCTGCAGCCAAGTCATACAGGGGCTAGAGCACTAGTTTGCGGTCACTGTCAGTCTGAAGCAAAATAACCGGCAATAAGCCACCCCCTTCAGGGTCAAACGGATAAGTACTTTATGAATCAAGCGGCCGAAGCCGTACAAAAGCCGTCTGCATCACCTTCGGCACTCCTTTATGAGCAACCACTCAATGAGCGGATGCGCACATTTCTACGCCTGGAATTTCTCTACAAGCAATTGCTCTACCATTCAGAACAAAATTCACCCTGGGCGAGCCGTGGCTCTATAACGGGCCTGCTGGATATTGTGGCCATTCTGTCACGAGGCGATGTACGCGGCGATGTGCTTAAGGAACTGGAACGACAACTATTTATTCTTGAGCGGCTCCGAAGCGCTCAACAAGTCAATGAGGAACGCCTGTCTGGTGTCACCCACAATCTGCAGACATTAAGAGAAACCCTTAATTCTGTAGGCCCAAAATATTTACAGGAACTACGTGATAATGAGTTCCTAAATGCAATTCGTCATCGCAGCAGCATCCCTGGCGGAACATGTGCTTTTGATATTCCTGAATATACTCACTGGTTAAAACAGGACTTTACCCGTCGGTCCAATGACATTACCAGATGGATGGAAGTTGTCAGACCCTTATGCGACAGTGTCGTTGGGTTACTTTGGCTAGTTCGCAACAGCAAACAACCATCCCGACAAGTTGCAGTTAAAGGCGTATATCAGCACAGCATGAATCGTGACACTGCCAGCGTATTAATTCGTCTGACACTACCGGCGGACTCAGCACTTTACCCTGAAATAAGTGGCGGCCAACATCGTTTTACAGTTCGTCTGATGAAATGGAATACGAATGACAACCGGCCTGCACAAAGCGATACTGATATAGAATTTGAATTAACAGTTTGCTAGCACTAGCGATTACAACTACCTTCAGTTATGCCTAAAATAGCTTGCACTAAGGTTCGCCATTCCGGCTGTTGAGTTTCTGCATATTTCTGTAATGATGTAATAATCTTCTCATCAGCAGGCAGCAGCCCCTGATCCCGCAACATATCCATTGCAACCCAACGCAAGGGTTGCCCCTCAACACCTTCAGGGTCTCCCTCCCAGCTCAGCACCAGCCAAACATGCAAATGCACTGTACGATCTGGATAACAATGGGTGAAATGCAGTAAATGACGCACATACCGCACCTTAATTGCTAATTCTTCGTGCAATTCACGAACCAGGCCTTCCAGTGATGTCTCGCCTGCTGCAATTTTCCCGCCAGGAAACTCCCATGCCCCACCCATATGTGAGCCAGGTACACGCTGCGCTATTAGCACCTGACCCTGCCTGTTAAGCAAGATACCTGCCGCAACTTGCAGTTCAGAACTATGACCAGCTGGCAACATTATTAAAGTGCGCTAACTCAGCTTAATTTACCATGGCAGTGCTTGAACTTTTTACCTGAACCACAATGACACGGTTCATTTCGGCCTATCTTAGGCGCCTCACGTACAAAAGGTGCAGCAGGGTCTGCTTGTGGCTGTGGTGGTGGCGGAAGAGGTTTGCCGCCGGGTTTCCTTGTTGCCTGTGGCATATTTGCTGGCACTGGTGCTGAAGCACCTGCCAGTGCTGATGCCTCAGCATGTTGAAACTGCATTTGTCCGGTTGAGGGGCGTTGCTGAGCAGCCTGCACATCTTCTTCGCCCTTAACTTTGACTCGGGCCAGAAAACCAATAAGCTCATGCTTCACCTGGTCAAGCATAGTGCCAAACATTTCAAATGCTTCACGCTTATATTCCTGTTTGGGGTTTTTCTGTGCATAACTACGCAAGCCAATACCCTGTCGCAAATAATCAAGCGCACCAAGATGCTCACGCCAGTGCATATCAAGAAACTTGAGCATGTACTCCTTCTCAATTATGCGCATAAGTGGCTCACCCACCTCCGCTACTTTAGTATCATATTGCTGCTCAATATTTTTGACGATGCGCTCACGTAATGCATCCTCACCCAGCAACTCTTCCTGCTCCAACCAGGCTGCAATCTCCAAATGTGCATTAAACTCTCGTTCAAGTGCATGCGTGAGTCCGGGCACATCCCAGGTTTCTTCCATACTTTGCTGAGGAATAAACTCATCAATAACTACATTGACCACCTCTTCCCTGATACCAGAAATAGAATCAGCAATTTCTTCTGCTGTCATCAGTTCATTACGTTGCTCGTAGATCACCTGACGCTGATCATTGGCAACATCATCATATTCAAGCAGTGACTTACGTGCATCAAAGTTGTGCGCCTCAACCTTGCGTTGTGCGCGCTCTATCTGACGAGTCAGAAGCCCACTTTCTATCGCCTCTCCCCCACGCATACCAACACGTGACAACAATGCCTTGGTACGCTCCGGATCACCAAAGATTCGCATTAGTGAATCTTCCATAGACAAATAGAAACGACTGGAACCGGCATCACCCTGACGCCCTGAGCGACCACGCAACTGGTTATCAATGCGCCTTGATTCATGCCGTTCGGTACCAATAATATGCAATCCACCAGAATCCAGTACTGCCTGATGCCGCTGCTCCCATTCCTTGCGATGCTCAGTAATCTCAGCCTCCGTTAGCCCTTCTCCAAGTGCTGCTAATTCAGCCTCAAAATTACCCCCAAGCACGATATCCGTACCACGACCCGCCATATTGGTTGCAATAGTTACAGCCCCTGGGCGACCTGCCTCCTCAACGATATGCGCCTCACGTTCATGCTGTTTAGCATTGAGCACTTCATGAGCAATACCCTCCTTTTTTAGCTGCTTAGCCAGCAACTCAGACGTCTCAATTGAAGTCGTACCAACCAGCACGGGCTGGCCACGCTCAACACAGTCCTGAATATCCTCACTAATGGCCACAAACTTATCTGCTTGCGTGAGGTGCACCAGATCAGGCTGATCATCACGCACCATAGGCCGGTGCGTAGGGATAACCACAACTTCCAGACCATAAATTTGCTGAAACTCATAGGCCTCTGTATCAGCGGTACCCGTCATACCGGATAGCTTGCCGTACATACGGAAAAAATTCTGGAACGTAATTGAAGCAACGGTCTGATTTTCTTCTTTAACCTGCACACCTTCTTTGGCTTCAATTGCCTGATGCAGGCCATCGGACCAGCGCCGGCCTGGCATGGTACGACCAGTGAACTCATCAACTATGACAACCTCACCATTATTAATAATGTACTCAACATCCTTCTTAAATACAGCATGTGCCCGCATTGCTGCGGTGAGATGATGCATCAAACGAATATTGGCAGCATCGTACAGACTGCTACCCCTTTCCAGCAGACCTTCTTTGGCTAGTAATATCTCAACCTTGTCATGACCATCCTCAGTGAGAAAAGCCTGCTTACTCTTCTCATCAACCGTATAGTCACCAGACTCTTCAAAATGACATACAGGTACACTGGTATTACCCTGAGGCTCAACCAGGTCGAAACCAGCAGCTGAGGCCGCAGCAATAGCTTGTTCAAGAGGCATGATGCCCAGATCTTTACCACTTTGATCAACCACCGATACTTTGGCCGTTGCAATCTCTGAGTTTCGGGCAGTACTGTCATCACCCTTACGCAACTTCAGCTTAGGAATTAGCTTATTGATACGCCCATAAAGTTCCGTTCGCTCTTCTGAGGGGCCAGAAATAATTAGCGGCGTCCGTGCCTCATCAATAAGGATTGAGTCCACCTCATCAACAATGGCAAAAGCGAGCCGGCGCTGCACCTGACCATCTTTCGTATATTCAAGATTGTCACGTAGATAATCAAAACCAAATTCATTATTTGTGCCATAGACAATATCGGCTTCATAAGCTGCACGTTTTTCTTCTTTATTCTGACCTGAGGCTATAACTCCAACACGCATACCCAAAAATTCATATACCGGAGCCATCCATTCTGCATCACGACTGGCCAGGTAATCATTGACTGTTACAATATGAACGCTATCACCACCCAACGCATTCACATAAGCCGGCAACGTGGCAACCAATGTTTTACCTTCACCCGTCCGCATTTCAGCAATTTTGCCTTCATGCAGAGTTAAGCCGCCCAGAAACTGCTCATCAAAGTGACGCAAGCCCAATGTCCGACGTGCACTTTCACGAACAATCGCAAATGCTTCGGGTAGAATTGAGTCAAGATCTTCACCCTCTTGAAGCCGCTGCCGAAACTCACTCGTCTTGGCTTTAACGTCATCGTCTGAGAGCTGTTCAAACGCATCAGCATACCCATTGGCAGCTGTAACAATTTTTCCATAGTCACGCAATAACCGCTGATTGCGGCTACCAAACAATTTTGTAAGGATATTTGCCATTCCTGAATTCCTGACCCCTGCAGTGCAACCTCTTAGCAACAAACCTGGGTAAATTAATATTATCGACGTTAACTCGTCAGCTCCGGCACCCACCGGAAGACACCCGCACTAAATCAGACTATTTTACTGGTATTAAGGGCGCAGCGGGAATATCTGCATGCAACAGAATTAGCATTGAAATGCTGAAAAGCTGTTTAAAAGAGGTATTTGGGCTAATTAGACTCTAATGGCCCCGAACATACTTGGCTGGATCAACTGCTTTACCGTTATGCCATACCTCAAAATGCACATGTGGGCCGGTAGAGCGACCGGTCGAACCCATTAAAGCAATGGTCTCCCCTTGCACAACCTGATCACCAACTGCTACCAAAAGTTCTTGATTATGCGCATAGCGGGTTACGTAGCCATTACCGTGTTTAATCTCAACAAGGTTACCAAAACCATACCTGTCACCAGACCAGCTAACCACACCATCACTGACAGCTATAACATCGTTACCATATTTACCTGCAAAATCGATACCACGATGCCAGGAGGCCTTACCCGTCATTGGGTCGGTACGTTTGCCAAAAAAAGATGAAATCCACCCAGACTTTACCGGACGTCCCTTTGGGTTTACTCGATCACGCAACTTTTGATCCATCAACAAACTTTCCAGTGCCGCAAGTTGCTGTTCCTGACCGTCCAGTGTGGACTCAAGCTCAACAAAATCCGCAAGCAATGCTGGTAGCTGACCTACATCAGTAATAGTGTCATCAGCAGGGGCTAAGGGACCACCAACAGCCGGTGGATTATGAAAATCAAATTCACCCTCTTCAAGGTCAGCCATACCGGTTAACCGACTACCCAAAGCATTCAGACGTATGACATTCGCATTCAACTCACCCATGCGCAATGCAAGGGCATCAATTTGTTCATCGGCCACTGTTCGCAGTTCCAGTAGTGACTCACGCTGCTCACGCAGATCAGATTGCATTGCAATAATGTCATTGCTTGCAATCAAGCCAGCCTGATTGCCCGCAATGAAATAGCCCACAATGACAGAAACACCAAGTATGCCAGCAACGACTGTGCCAGCCAGCCAGAGTCTGGCCCCTGATAAATTCAGGCTGTATGCCGCTCGCGCGCCACGATTTAGGATAATGAATTTCATTTATGCCCTGCTTCCTTACAGTCCCAGGGACCGCCCATCCGCAACAAACCCGTCATGTTGACGTTATTCTGATGCCCAAAAACCCGTATATATTACAAGCATCAAAATACAGGCATCAAAACTTACTTGTTCTAGTATGTCGGTAACCCCGCTATCATAGGAATTCACCCGTAGATCGGTGGCTTTGCGTCCCTGCCTTTCAGTAGGTTTACCGTTATGACGCGCGTAGGATAAGTAGAAACAAGCAATGCAACAAGGAACAAGTCACGCATTCATCATAAAAAGCCAGAAGTTATGTTAAAAAAGAAGCCTAAGTCATTGTCAGAACTAATAGCCGGCCAGGATAGTACTCTGGGCAATCTGGCAAGCAAAGCCCTCCTCAGAGAGGAGCTTGGTAATTATCTGCGCAAACATATACCGGCAGCACTCAACGCTGGTTTCTTGCACTGCAACCTAAGGGATGACGCCACACTTATAGTCATTGCTACCAGTCCGGAATGGGCCTCACGACTACGCTTTGAAAAGGAATTATTTATACGCTTGTGCGCTGATCAGGGCACTCGCATTACAAACGTCAAAATACGGGTAGGCTCTGTTTAAAGAGCCTGTCAGGCCATACTGGCAGAACTCTTATAGGAAATTGGCGCAGCAAGGCCATCTTCAAAAACCACCTCTTCCCAAGCGCTCTTGGTCGCATAGAGCTCACGCACAAGTTTATTGTTCAGGTCATGACCGGATTTATAACCAGTAAATTCACCCAGCAAACCATGACCAATCAGATACAGGTCACCAATGGCATCAAGAATCTTATGGCGAACAAACTCATCTTCATAACGCAAGCCGTCTTCATTCAGCACTCGAAAATCATCCAGGACAATTGCATTGTCTATATTTCCACCCAAAGCAAGACGATTGGCTCTTAATGCTTCAATATCTTTCAGGAACCCAAAAGTACGGGCTCTACTGACTTCCCTTAAAAAGGAAGTCGTAGAAAAATCAATAGAAGAAGATTGCAGATGCTTCTTAAAAACCGGGTGCTCAAAGTCAATTTTAAAATTAACTTTAAAACCATCATAAGGTGTAAATTCGGCCCACTTGTCACCCTGTTCCACACGCACCTTCTTGCGAATACGAATGAATTTTTTTAGTGCGATCTGTTCAGTTATACCGGCCGATTGCAACAAAAATACAAATGGCGCCGCACTACCATCCATGATTGGCACTTCAGGCGCACTAAGATCAACATAGGCGTTATCGATACCAAGACCTGCAAAAGCAGACATCAGATGCTCAACAGTAGCGACCCGGGTGCCATCCTGAATAAGACTGGTACCCAACATAGTTTCACCCACAAGATTGGCATCTGCAGGTATATCAACAACCGGATCCATATCTACACGACGAAATACGATACCCGTATTATCGGCTGCAGGACGTAAAGTCATAAATACTTTACGTCCTGTATGCAGCCCTACACCCGTAGCACGGATGGACGTTTTCAGCGTTCGCTGTTTAAGCATGCGTATTCCTGCTCCTGGGATACCCAACTGTTAAGGGTGGGCCCAAAGATGCCATCAATAATTTTGTTGCAGCGTGCTTTCGAAATACAACCCGGGCACGCCCTAACCCCATATGAATGAAACCCCGCTTCCGAAGTCACTCCTTAACCCAAAGCCGAGCCTACTGCCCAACCAATGATGATAAATCCTTGACCATAACCCTTGCGCACAAATCAGGGTGGGGTGTCTGATGACGCGAAAATTACCACGCAACCCACTGCTTAGCAAGGGAAAAGCCTCTATGGACTAATCAGCCTGACGCCGTAAAAATGCCGGAATATCAAGTAAATCAAGATCTTCCTGCGGATCTACAACATCATGACCTACTACACGCTGCTGTCGCTTTCCGGGCGGTTGATCAAAATCCACATAATTTGGTGCATCAACATTTGCAGCCGTTTGAGTCTCTACCTCATCAATCACCTGCATACGTTCCGGTTCTGGTTTAACCAATGTTAATCCCTTACCCAGACCTGTTGCCACTACCGTAACCCGGATTGAGTTATCCATTTCAGGATCAATAACCGTACCTATAACTACCGTAGCATCATCTGATGCAAAGTCTTTAACAGTGTCGCCAATCTCATTGAACTCACCAATAGCAAGGTCCTTACCTGCGGTTACATTCACCAGAATGCCATTGGCACCTGCCAGATTAATGTCCTCAAGTAATGGACTTGAAACTGCAGCTTCAGCAGCCTCTCGTGCACGATCTTCTCCAGCAGCGATACCTGTACCCATCATGGCCATGCCCATTTCAGACATCACTGTACGCACATCTGCAAAGTCGACGTTAATAAGACCAGGTCGGGTAATCAGTTCAGCAATACCCTGCACCGCACCTTGCAAGACTTCATTTGCAGACTTGAACGCATCAAGCAAAGTTGTCTCACTGCCCAACACGCTTAACAGCTTCTCATTAGGAATAGTAATCAACGAATCAACATTCCGGGCAAGCTCAATCATGCCTTGCTCAGCAATACTTGTTCGTTTAGTACCTTCCATATCAAATGGCTTAGTCACCACCGCAACCGTAAGAATCCCAAGTTCTTTTGCAACCTGAGCAATTACCGGTGCAGCACCCGTGCCCGTACCACCACCAAGACCGGCAGTAATAAAGAGCATATCTGCACCTTCTATTAATTCCTGCAAACGATCACGATCTTCCATTGCTGCAGAATATCCAATCTCAGGGTTTGCTCCGGCACCAAGTCCCTTAGTAATGTTGCAACCTATCTGCAACGTTGTTTTAACATTAGCATTAAGCAGCGCCTGCCTATCAGTATTTGCACAGATAAAATCCACACCATCAATACCGCAATTGGCCATATGCTTTACAGCATTACCACCACCGCCACCTACACCAACCACCTTAATTACTGCGTTTTGGCTATATGCATCCATAAGTTCAAACATTGCCTTCACCCCTCATCCATAAAAGTAAATAGTTATACATTGCCCTGAAACCAGGCTTTCATTCGCGACCATACTTCCTGCAATCCGCCCCTTACCGCAACGTCCACACCCCGTTCCGCCTTATCTCTGGCGTATATAAGGATGCCAACTCCTGTGGCATGAATAGGATTACGAACAACTTCACCCAAACCCTTAACAAACTGCGGCATACCTAAACGAACTGGCATATGAAATACTTCCTCTGCCAGTTCTACCGCACCTTCCATCTTCGAACTACCACCGGTTAATACAACACCAGCGGCAATAATATCTACAAAATTACTGCGCCTTAATTCATTGGCAATCAGCGTAAACAGCTCTTCATACCGAGGCTCAACAACCTCAGCAAGTGTATGTCGTGCAAGCCGCCGTGGTGGTCGATCACCTACACTTGGCACTTCAATTGTTTCATCACGATTAGCCAGCTGTGATAAAGCACACGCATACTTAATCTTGATTTCTTCAGCATACTGAGTTGGCGTTCGTAGTGATATGGCAATGTCATTGGTAACCTGATCACCAGCAATTGGAATTACTGCCGTATGTTTAATTGCACCATCATGGAAAACAGCAATATCAGTAGTGCCGCCACCAATATCCACAAGACATGCACCCAGTTCTTTCTCATCTTCAGTTAATACCGAAAAACTAGAGGCAAGCTGCTCCAGAACAATATCCTCAACCTCAAGACCGCAGCGCTGTACACACTTAACAATATTCTGTGCGGCACTGGCAGCACCGGTAACCATATGAACTCTGGCTTCAAGTCTTACACCGCTCATACCAATAGGGTCGCGTATCCCTTCCTGCCCATCGATAATAAATTCCTGTGGCAATACATGCAGGATGCGCTGATCTGCTGGAATTGGTACAGCACGTGCCGCATCAATTACTCGGTCTACATCACCAGGTCCTACTTCACGGTCACGTATGCCAACGATGCCATGTGAATTAAGGCTGCGCACATGACTGCCGGCTATACCGGTGTAGATAGACTGAATCTCACACCCTGCCATTAGCTCTGCCTCTTCTACAGCACGCTGAATAGAATGAACTGTTGATTCAATATTTACGACCACACCTTTTTTCAGGCCTCGCGAAGGATGTGAACCAAAGCCAATCACTTCAAGCTCTCCGTCCTCCTGAACTTCACCAACAATCGCAACTATCTTCGAAGTGCCAATATCAAGCGCAACGAGTAATTCCTTGTCCGTCTTGCTAGGCATGTGGCTCGGTCTCCCCGGCATCTGCCAGCTTTATTCTGTCACCCGGTTTCAAACCGATTGAAAACCCATTTGTATAACGCATATCTACGTAACCCACTTTGCCAGCAAACGGGGCCAGCACCTGATCAAATGCTTCAAAAAAACGTGCCGTCCGGGCTTCCAGTGCAACTGCACCAAACCTCACATCTATACCGTTACTCAGCTCAAGCTTCCAGGCTCCCCGCTCATCCACTGCAAGTGCAACAGCATTTAAACCACGTTGCTTTAATTGCACATCCAGCTCAAAAAAGCGCCTGGCAACCTGCAATTCAGATCCTGCCGGACCACTAAGGCGGGGCAGTTCTGCTGGAATGTGCTTCGCATGCTCAACAAATAACTCACCATAAACATTTAACAGGCCATCTTTACCCCAACACGCAGCAGCATGTTCTTCAGTAATACTTACATTCAATGTTGATGGCCAGCTTCTGCGCACACTGGCATCCTGGACCCAGGGCAATGCAGTAATTGATTTTTGCAACACATTCAAATCTGTGGCAAGAAAACCACTACCAAGGTAAGGCATCATTGCCGCCTCAACCTGCATAGCTGAAACTCGCTCAAAGCGACCATCTATCCGAACCGAATTAACAGGTCTTTCCAGCATCCATGTAGCACCCAGCCAGGCAGTCACACCAATTAAAATCAATACTGCAGCATTACCAATCCGGCTCAAGTTAATCTCCGGGAATGTAAAGCTCCGTTTAACCGGCTTACCTGATTTACGACGGTTGCTACGCTTACGCGGCATCATCATCCTCCTTTACTAAAGCAGGTGATCCAGTAAAAGTTGTACGCGTCATAAAACTTGTTTCCAGTATTCGCCAAACCAGCCCACCAAAGTCTATACCTGCCTGCTCAGCTGCCATCGGTACAAGACTATGACTGGTCATACCTGGAACTGTATTTACTTCCAGTACCAAAGCTTCACCAGATTGCTCATCAAGCATAAAGTCAACCCGACCCCAGCCTGCTGCACCCACCACATCAAATGCCTGAAGCGCCAACTCAGCAAGCTGCTGTTCTTGTTCAGCAGGAAGCCCACACGGACATAAATAACGAGTCTTATCACTGAAATACTTGGCTTCATAATCATAGAAGGTATTATTTGCTGCTATATGAATCAGAGGCAAAGTCTGGCCCTGTAAAATCGCAGCTGTGTACTCAGGTCCTTTGACCCAGGCCTCAGCAAAGACATTAGACCCGGATTCCGATGCGGTACGCCATGCAGCTGGCAAAGCATTTGGGCTATCAACTCTACTCATACCAATACTAGAGCCCTCCAGTGACGGCTTAACTATCATTGGGCAACCCAACATATCGGCTACTTCAGTACATTGTGATTCAGACTCAATTAACTGCCAGCGTGGCGTTGCAATGCCAACACCTTCAAGTAATTGCTTGGTGCGTAACTTATCCATTGCCAGGGCCGAGCCAAGAACGCCACTACCGGTATAGGGAAAATTCAACATTTCCAGAAGGCCCTGCACTGTACCGTCTTCACCACCACGACCATGCAGAGCAATCCAAACCCGATCATAACCACCATCAGTTAATACATTAATAAAATTATCTTTGGCATCTACCTTATGAGCATCAACACCCCGTTCAACTAATGCGGCATGTACAGCATTACCGGTTAGCAAAGAAATTTCTCGCTCTGCTGATGTGCCACCCATAAGCACAGCCACCCGGCCAAATGCGGAAGCATCACTGACCTGTTTAAAACTATTAATAACAGTCTCACTCATATCAATTCTATGCCCGCTCACCAATGATATGTACTTCGGGCTGCAAGGTAACGCCATGCTTCTCATACACAACTGCCTGTACATGCTCAATCAGCGCCTCTATATCTGCAGCAGTGGCTGAGTTTTCATTAATAATAAAATTAGTATGCTTGGTAGAGATGACTGCACCACCAATCGCAAACCCTTTTAGCCCTGAAGCTTCAATAAGCCTGGCGGCATAATCTCCCGGCGGGTTACGAAATACTGAGCCACAACTTGGCAAACCTAATGGTTGCTTATCCTTACGCTCATTTACGAGGGCCTTAACCTTTTCCATGCTGGTGTCATAATTTTCATCAAACACAAAACTTGCACCAAGAAACCACTCATCATCAGGCCCATCAACCTGACGGTAACTAATGGTGTAGTCCGCCGGCGTTCGTGTACGCACATTACCCTGACGATCAACCACATCAACAGTTGCTACCTGTTGCCAGGTCTCACCTCCAAATGCACCCGCATTCATAGCCAATGCACCACCGATAGTTCCGGGGATACCAGCAAAGAACTCTGCAGGGCCCAGGCTTTGCCTGACACAATGGCGGGCAAATACCGTACAGGCAACACCAGCACCCGCAGTCACCTGACCATTACCCAGATATTCAATATCACTCAGGGCATCCTGCACTGCGATAACAACGCCACGTATACCACCATCACGCACCAGTAAGTTACTTCCCAAACCAACCCAGTAAAGAGGGGTCCCCGGCGCCAGTGTGGACAAAAACTCGAGCAGATCTTTACGTGTCGCCGGCCGAAACCAGGTATCCGCAAGGCCGCCAACACGCCACGAGGTATGCCGCGCCATAGGTTCAGCAGTACAAATCTGTTGCACAAAATTCTGCTTGTCTTGTGCCACCATCACTTGCCCACCACCTGCAAAGTTCGAAGTGTATTAGGCAACTCCTGTGCAACCACACCAATACTGCCTGCACCAAGGGTAAGAACTACATCGCCATCTTCAAGAACTACCATCAGGTTATCAGCCAACTTGTCCATATCTGCCACAAAAACTGGCTCTACCTGACCACGACCACGAATAGCACGACAAATTGAACGGCCATCAGCCGTTGCAATTGCTTCTTCACCCGCTGCATATACTTCAGTCACAAATAACCGCTCAACACCTGCGAGCACTTCAGCAAAATCATCAAGCAGGTCACGGGTACGGGAATAGCGATGCGGCTGGAATACAACAACATGACGACGTTCAGGCCATGCCTGTCGAACCGCATCTAATGTTGCAGCAATTTCAGTAGGGTGATGAGCGTAATCATCAACAAACAGAATCTTACCTGCCCTGGTTTGCTCTTCACTAATAATCTGCAGGCGCCGGTCTATGCCTTCAAATTCAGCTAATGCTTTTTGTAAAGCGGCGTCAGCAAGACCCAGCTCATATGCCACAGCAACAGCTGCAAGTGCATTTAGTATATTGTGCTGACCCGGAAGACTCAGGGTCAGTCTTAATGGACTGGCATTACCAGGCCGTTCCACATCAAAAATAGATCGTATACCGTCAGTACCTATATTGACTGCCCGTATATCAGCATCTGCATGCGTACCATAAGTCAGCAGGGCCCGCTTCAGCTCCGGTAATATTGCCTGCACACCAGAATCATCCAGACAGACAACAGCCAGACCATAAAATGGCAGGTTATGCACAAATTCAACAAAAGCTTTATGCAACTGCTCAAGCTCACCACCATAAGCTTCCATATGGTCTTTATCTATATTAGTGATCACCACCTGCATAGGCTGCAGATGCGCAAATGAGGCATCACTTTCATCTGCTTCCGCAACCAAATAACGACCACTACCCAGACGGGCATTTGAATCAGCACTCACCAAACGACCACCAATCACAAAAGTAGGGTCTTCACCTGCCTCCGCCAGAACACTGGCAATCAAACTAGTTGTAGTGGTTTTTCCATGGGTTCCTGAAACCGCAATTCCATGACGGAATCGCATCAACTCAGCCAGCATTTCAGCACGACGCACAACAGGTATACGCTGCTCCCGGGCGGCAGCTGTCTCAGGATTGCCAATATCTATTGCGCTGGATACCACTACCACATCAACACCAGAAATATTCTCAGCCTGATGACCTATATATATGTGTGCACCCTGCTTAGTGAGACGTTGGGTTACCCGTGATTCTTTCAGATCAGAGCCTTGCACCTGGTAACCAAGGTTAATCAATACCTCAGCGATACCACCCATACCGACACCACCTATACCAACCAGATGAATATGGGTAATTTTGCGCATCCGATTAATCATGCTGCTTCCCATTCCAGGCAAATATCTGCCAACTCATCAGTTGCTGACGGCTGGGCAAGACTATATGCCTGCATGGCTCTATCAATAACCAGCGCTCGTTCACTGATACACCTGAGCAATTCTTTACTTAGGGCTTCAGGAGTCAGATCTTCCTGCTGCACAAGTACAGCCGCTTCTGCATCAACCAGAAATTGTGCATTTAATGTCTGATGATCATCTACTGCCGATGGGTAAGGCACCAGTACTGCACCCAAACCAGCTGCTGCCAGCTCTGAAATTGTTAGTGCTCCAGAGCGACAAACAACCATATCAGCCCAGGCATAGGCCTCATTCATATCATCAATAAAAGCATCAACCCGTGCCTCTACCTGCTGAGCATGGTAAGCATCCAGTGCAATCTCTAAAGTAGCCGCACCTGACTGATGCCATATCTCTATCTGTGCATCATCGGGCAGAAGCGCTACAGCAGCAGGCACCACCTGGTTAAGTGCTAGCGCACCCTGACTTCCCCCAAGAACCAAAAGTCGTAGCGGGCCACTGCGGCCTGCCATACGTTCCTGCGGGTCAGGCAAGGAAAAAATTTCCTGTCGCACCGGATTACCAATAGTGCGCGCAGTAATACGGCTTGAAAAACTGCCCGGGAAGGCCTGTAGCACTTCCCGGGCAAGCCCAGCCAGAAGACGATTCGTAAGACCCGCAGCAGCATTCTGCTCATGAATGACCAACGGTCGACGTAATAACCAGGCAGCAAAGCCCCCCGGACCGGATGCAAATCCACCCATACCAAGAACCATACCAGGGCGTCGTTTCCTGACGCCCTGTGCTGCATCCCAAACTGCAATGGCAACCTTAAATGGTGCCAGCATCCAACTGAGCAAGCCTTTACGTCGTAAGCCACTTACACGGATATAATCAAGTGGAATGCCCGCTTCAGGTACAAGTCGGTTTTCCAAACCTTTATGCGTACCTAACCAGACAACCTGCCTGTCACGTTTCATAAGCTCACGTGCCACAGCAAGGGCAGGGAAAACATGTCCGCCAGTACCACCAGCCATAATCAAAATGGGTGCCTTGGTCATTTGCGGCGCCCCTTATTCGCTTTCACCTTGCTCGTTGATACACGCAGCAAACGGTTTTCCATATCAATACGCACCAGCAAGGCCAGCGCTATAAGCGTAATAATGAGACTGCTACGACCGTAGCTGATAAGCGGCAGGGTCAGCCCTTTAGTTGGCAGAATGCCCATATTCACACCTAGGTTAATTAAAACCTGCGCCCCCTGCCAAACAGCAATGCCAAATGCTAGATAAGCCTGAAAATAACGATTGCGCTCAGCAGCATCCATCGAAATACACAGTGCTCGCCAAACCAGAGCCACAAACAGTCCTATCAGTAAGGCTGTCCCCACAACCCCAAATTCTTCAGCAATTACTGCAAATACAAAGTCTGTATGAGCTTCCGGAAGATAGAACAGTTTCTGCACGCTATTACCCAGCCCAACACCAAACCACTCACCACTACCAATGGCAATTAATGATTGTGTTAACTGAAAACCACTACCAAAGGGGTCGCTCCATGGATCAGTAAAACCTGTCAGGCGAGCAAGACGGTAAGGAGCTGAGACTGCAACTATCATCAGAAATGATGCAACAACACCACACAACAAGAGGAAGTAACGCAGTGGTGTACCTGCCACAAATAAAACTGCCATTGAGATAAGCAACATCACAACAGTTGCACCAAAATCGGGCTCAGCAAGCAATAAACCACAGACAATAAATACCAGAAGCATTGGCCGCAGGAATTCAACTAAACCGGTGCGCAGGTCATCCCGATGGCGAACCGCATAACTAGAGATATACATAAGCACCAGCAAACGAGCGGGCTCAGACACCTGTAGATTAATACCTGCAATACTTAACCAGCGGGTACTGCCATTTACTTCACGGCCAACCCCCGGCAAAAGCACAGCAACAAGCAGTATTAATGCAAAAATCAGGAATGGAGCTGCCAGCCGCCCCCATATTTCTGTTGGTACCTGTAAAACAAACAATGCCAACAAGATACCAATACCCACCGCCAGCAATTGCTGTATGAGATAGAAAAATGGCTGTCCAGTTGAACCCTCAGCAACAGACATCGAAGCAGAAGTAAGCATTATCAAGCCAAAGCTGAGCAATGCGCCCACTAACAGGATAAGGCCCCAGTCAAATTGGCTCTCTGTTGCCGCCAGTCGTGGGCTCATTGGCACACCTCCTGAACAGCCTGAGCAAAACAATCGCCACGCTCTGCATAACTATGAAACATATCCAGACTGCTGCATGCTGGGGCAAGCAAAACTGTATCACCTTTATTTGCCGCCCTGGCTGCCAGGCCAACGGCATCTGACAAAGATTCAGCCACCTGCGTATCACATATACCTGTAAGGCGCCTGACCAGCAAATCACGATCCTTACCAATCGCAATTACCTGTACATCACGATGTGCTAGTGCTGCAGCCAACTCATGCAACTCGCCACCTTTTGCATCACCTCCTGCAATCAAAATAAGCCGCCCTTCTACCGAAGCTATGCTTGCCAGTGATGCCGCTTCATTGGTTGCTTTGGAATCATTAACCCAACAAATACCATCCTCGGTAGAAACTACCTGCATACGGTGAGGAAGGCCGGCAAAGATTTGCGCACCCGCAATTAATCCATCCAACGGCAATTCAAGTGTGTCGGCAAGTGCAAATGCAGCCAACACATTTTGGAGGTTATGTCGGCCACTCACCTGAAGCACATCAGCCGGCATAATCGCTAAAGAACCCCGGGCAATCCATTGCCCGCCATCACGAGTGATGACCCCCCAATCCGTAGGAGAGGGTATACCCAGTCCGAATCCGACCTGTGCCGTACCCGGTTTGATCATGCCAGCCAGTGAGGGCTCATCACGGTTAACCACCGCAGTTCCACATCGATCGTAGATACACGCCTTAGCCGCTGCATAACTTTTAAGATCACCATGATGATCAAGGTGATCAACTGACATATTTAAAATGACTGCCGCATGCAGAGGTAATTCTGCACTGCGCTCAAGCTGAAAACTGGATAACTCCAACACAAAGTAATCAGCATCAATATTTAATAAATCAAGTGCTGGTGTACCCAGGTTGCCTCCTGCTACTGCCCTTACACCAGCCGCATTCAACATACACTCGATAAGTGCCGTTACCGTACTCTTACCATTCGAACCTGTTACACCCAGAACAGTTCCGGTACAGGCTGCAACAAATAGGTCTATATCACTACGTACAGATAGTCCCCGGTCATCCGCATCCTGCAGCAATGGCAGGCTCATACTCAGACCAGGTGATACAAGAACCTCGGTAACACCTTCAGGTACTCGCTCCGGAAACTCCCCGCAAATAATATCGGCATCTGGCAGAAGTTCCCGGACCCGCGCAAGTGCAGGTGGACAATCACGGCTATCCATAAAAACAGCTGAAAGCTGCTGGCGTGCCAGCCAGCCAGCGATCGATGCGCCAGTCAAACCCAGCCCAAGCACCAGAACTTTGCTGCTTACAACAGATTGTTCTGTTTGTACGCTCATCTAATCTTCAGGCTCGCTAACCCAACTAAAACAAGAATCACAGTAATTATCCAAAACCGCACAATAACTTTTGGCTCTGCCCAACCCTTTAACTCGTAATGGTGATGCAACGGCGCCATACGGAAAACCCGCTTGCCCGTTAATTTGAAAGATGCAACCTGCAAAATGACTGAGACTGTCTCAATCACAAACAGCCCACCCATAATGAATAGAATAAGTTCCTGCCGCACGATGACAGCAACCGTGCCTAATGCAGCACCAAGTGCGAGTGCACCGATATCACCCATGAATACCTGCGCTGGGTAGGTGTTAAACCACAAGAAGCCCAGTCCGGCACCACTCAGGGCAGCACAAAACACCATTATTTCACCGGCACCCTCGATATAAGGAATGCCAAGGTAATCAGCAAAAATTACATTACCCGCTGCATAAGAAAAGATACCAAGTGCACCACTGACAAGTACTGAGGGCATAACTGCCAGACCATCCAGTCCATCTGTCAGGTTTACGGCATTACTGGTGCCAACAATAACCAGATAAGTAAAAATGACATATGTGCCACCCAGTGGAATCGCCAGGTCTTTAAAATAAGGGATTAATAAAGCAGTCTCAGCTGGCGCACTTGCAATACCATAAAGTGAAAAAGCAGCAATTAGACCAACTGCTGACTGAGCCAAAAATTTCCAACGAGCGGCTAGCCCCTCCGGATCCTGCAAGACAAGCTTACGGTAATCATCAACCCAGCCAATAATGCCGAAAGCAACCGTAACAAGTAACACCACCATAATGTAGCGGCTTTCAAGATCAGCCCAAAGCACCGTACTAAATACAATTGCCAGTAAAATTAAGGCTCCACCCATAGTGGGTGTACCAGCCTTTGGTAGATGGCTTTCCGGGCCATCAGCACGAATAGTCTGACCAATCTGTCTGTTAATAAGCCGACGTATAACAATTGGCCCAAGCACAAACGACATGACTAATGCTGTCAGTGCACCCATTACTGCACGCAGCGTTATATAGGTAAATGCATTAAAGCCTGAGAACAGCTCGGTCAGAAGATCGGCAAGAAATAAAAACATATACTTAGCCCTCCCCCTCATGACTTACTGACATGCTGCTCTCAATCCATCCCACCAACTGATCAAGTGCCATAAATCGTGAGCCCTTGATCAAAACATTCCGGCCTTCAACCAGTTCTGGCCGCAAAGCTTTCTCAAGCGCTTCTGCCGTCTCAAACCAGCGTGCCCCAGCACCAAAGCCGGCAGCTGTTTCACGACTCATATCACCTATACAAAATAAAGCATGTATACCCGCATCCCGAGCCAGTTCACCCATGTCCCGATGCAATGCTGCAGAATCAGGACCCAGTTCACCCATGTCACCCAACACAAGCCAGGGCTCACCGGACAACTCTTCCAGAAAAGAAATAGCAGCTGATACTGAATCAGGATTTGCGTTATAACTGTCATCGTAAACAGTCGCACCAGTTGCAACCTGGAACGCCCGCAACCGACCTGGAACATTACAACTCGCAGCCAGCCCAGCCTGTACATGATTAAGTGTTGCACCTGCAGCTAATGCAGCTGCCGCTGCAGCAAGTGCATTCATAACATTGTGTTGCCCAGCAAGTGGCAAGCTCACAGCAACCCGACCAGCAGGTGCAATAAGATCAAACTTAAAAACTGGCTGACCATCATTTACAACAAGCTGCACCTGTTCCGCCCAAACATCTGCATCTTCAGATAAGCCAAAGGTGCATAATTGCGCAGACCCAATGCGGGCAGCCCAATCAGAAAAGAATGCATCATCACGGTTCAATATGGCCGTTTCTTTACCTGAAAGCGCATCCAGTAATTCACCTTTAGTCTGTGCCACATCTTCAATACGGCCAAAACCCTCAAGATGAGCACGCGCTGCATTAGTAATTACTGCAATATTGACAGCTGCTATATCCGCCAGAACTGCAATTTCACCAGGATGATTAGCACCCATTTCAATGACCGCTGCCTTATGGAAATCACGCAAGCCCAACAGAGTTAAAGGCAGGCCAATGTCATTATTAAGATTACCCGTAGTAGCAAGCACAACATCATCACCATGCTCAGAAAGGGCAACACGCATAATTGATGCCGTTAATTCTTTAACGGTAGTTTTGCCGTTACTCCCAGTAACACCAATAACAGGGAGATCAAAATGCTGTCGCCATTTGCGTGCCAGCAAACCCAGCGCCAAACGAGAGTCCCCCACTGCAATCTGTGAAAGCTCTACCTCTGCAAACTGCTCAACAACTGCACCTGCTGCGCCCTTATCTGCTGCATCAGCTACAAATTTCCGCGCATCATAACGTTCACCGCGTAAAGCAAAGAAGAGCTGTCCTGGTCCTATCGTACGGGTATCTGTACTAACTGACTCAAAGCTTGCATCCGGGCCCTGCAACCGACCATCTATATCTTGCGCTACCCTGATCAGAGTCCCCATACTCATGACGCCACCCCCAACACACCTAGAGCTACATCTTCATCTGAGAATGCTTCAACCCGATCTGCAATCAGCTGATAATTTTCACTGCCTTTGCCTGCCACAAGTACAGCATCACCTGCTTCGGCATAATGAATCGCCCGTGCAATTGCCTCAGCACGATCCTCAATCACCTCATAACTGCCAACGTCAACCATACCGGTAACAATTGCATCAATAATGCTCCGGCAGTTTTCATCACGCGGGTTATCAGTAGTAACAACAACATAATCTGCAAGTTGCTCAGCAATGGCTCCCATCTCAGCACGTTTACCGTGATCACGATCACCACCACAGCCAAATACACAGACCACCTTGCCAGTGCAATGCCCACGCAGCGTCTGCAATGCCTGCGCAAGCGCATCAGGTGTGTGAGCAAAATCAACAATAACAATCGGATTATCTGCACTACCGGTAATAACCTGCATTCGGCCTGGTGGAACACTGCTGGCCTCCAGGGCTACTACGGCCTGTTCTAGTGAATACCCATGTGCCAGCAATATGCCAACAGCCACAAGTAAATTCTCAGCATTAAAACGACCCCATAAAGCACTGGTCATTTCAGCCGCACCAAATCTACCCGTAAAACTAATCTGCAGGCCACCACCAACAACCTGACTGTAAGTTGCACAAAGATCTGCTTGGTGATTGTTTTGTAACTGATCAACCAAAGCCACTTTGATAACTTGTATACCCTCAGCCAAATCATCTGCCAGCTCAGCACCAAATGCATCGCCTGTATTTATAACTGCAGTCCGTAATGCTGCTCCCGCAAATAATTTTGCTTTAGCGGCTTTATAGGAAGTCAGGTCACCATGGTAATCAAGATGGTCACGACTGAGATTGGTAAATGCAGCCGTATTAATTCGCACGCCATCTATACGCCCTTGATCAAGACCATGTGATGAAACTTCCATAACAACCTTGCTCACCCCAGTATCAAGCAACTGACGCAAACGTCTGTGCACTGAAATACAACCGGGGGTAGTTAATTCGCTGGACTTAAGCTCAGGGATTACACCGTAACCCAATGTACCCATATAAGCGGATTTACCAGCCAGATGGTTAAGCGCTTCAGTGGCAAGCCAAGCGGTAGTGGTCTTGCCATTTGTCCCAGTAATGCCAGTTAGCATAATTTTTGCAGATGGCTCCGCAAAAAACCGGTCAGCTATATCACCAACCTGGGCACTCAAATCATCAACCGGAAAAGCTGTTACCGTATCTGGCAATTCAGGGAGTTGCAGACCATGCTGCGGCTCCCACGCTATCGCAGCCACATTTGCTGCAATTGCCGCATCTGCAAATTCCAGCCCATGATACACACCACCATGACAGGCAAGAAATAAACTGCCTGACCGGACCCGACGGCTATCTGCAGTCATATCATTCACAATGACATCAGGCACTTCAGTCACGCCAGCAATACCGTTAAAGAGGCTGCGCAAACTTACCTGAACCTCATTGACTGAAGCCGACATCATCGTAATGCCACCGTGCTTAATATTCCTTCCCGGTCATCGGGTGGAATTGCCAGAACTCGGGTTGTATCTGCTACTATTTTTGAAAATACAGGTGCCGCGACCAAGCCTCCGTAATACTGGCCTGCCTGAGGGTCATCAATAACTACCGCCACTGCAAGCCGTGGGTTTGTCACTGGCGCAATACCCGCAAAAATTGCTGTATACCGGTCCTCAAAATAACCACCATTACCGAACTTACGAGTCGTACCCGTTTTACCAGCAACACGAAATCCGGGTACCGCAGCTGCCGTACCAGTACCACCCTCATTAACCACCGCTTCCATCATTAACAGCACTGCATTAGCAGATTCAGGTGAAATAATACGCCGTGGTATTACAGGCTGATTAATACGTACCAGAGATACCGGGCGCTGCAATCCTTCTGCACCCATAACTGCATAAGCCTGAGCAAGTTGCAGTGGCGTAATAGAAGCCCCATACCCATATGCAAGTGTGGCTTGACTGATAGGCCGCCAGTTTGCGTAATGACTAAGCACTCCTGCTGACTCACCCGGGAACCCGCTGGTACTTGCGTGGCCCAGACCAAAACCATTTAACGTGCCCCAAAGATCAGCCGGTTCAAGTGAGAGCGCCATCATTGATGCGCCCACATTGCTTGACCGGGACAACATGGTTGTTACATCAATTTTCCCAAGATTGTGCTTATCTTTAATAACTTTTGAAGCAACTTTTATCTGCCCTGGGCTGGTATCAATAATAGTGCCAGGTCTGTACTTTCCCGTTTCAAGTGCAGCAGCAACCAATAAGGGCTTAATACTTGACCCCGGTTCAAAAATATCGGTAATGGCACGATTTCTAAACCGACTGACTTGCAGCTGTGCCCGATCATTTGGGTTGTAGGATGGCTGATTAACCATCGCAAGCACTTCACCGGTTAGCACATCTATTACAACAGCTGAACCAGAACTTGCCTTATGTGACTGCACTGCCTTTTTAAGCTCACGATAAGCAAGATACTGAATGCGTAAATCTATACTTGTGACAATATCCTGCCCTGGCTCAGGCGCTTTAATGCGCTCTATATCCTCAACAAACTGACCACGACGATCCTTAAGCACTCGTTTACTACCAGGGTGTCCTGCCAGACGATGATCAAAGGCCAGCTCAAGACCCTCCTGGCCAACATCATCTATATTTGCAAAACCAATCAGATGACCTGTGACTTCCGCTGCAGGATAGTACCGTCGATATTCACGTTGCAGATTTACACCTGGAATATCCTGCTTCTCTATACGTTCAGCATCAGCAGGTTTCATATGCCGCTTTAGGTAAAGAAATTTTTTGCCTGCATTACGGGATAAACGTGCTGTTAGTTCATTCTGATTAATACCCAAAAGCTTTGCCAACATCGGAATACGTTCAGGCGCACTAACCAGTTCCTGAGGATTTACCCAAACACTGTCAACAGGGGTGCTCACTGCCAGCACTTCACCATTACGATCTGTGATACTGCCACGGTGAGCAGAAATTGTTGCATGCCTGATCTGCCGTGCATCCGCCTGCTCATTCAGGAATGCCTGATCAAACAGCTGCAGCTGCACAGATCGCGCCATCAGTGCTGTTGCACCTAATGCAAGAAACCCTGCTGCAATCATGCAACGCACACGAAAAGTCTTGCAGCGATCAGCAGCATTTTGCTTACGGATCTTCATTGCGGCACCACCCGAATTTCACCTGGTGCAGGATTCCTCATCTGCATTTCCTTCCGTGCCAGACCCTCTACACGTGAATGCGTTGACCAGGTGCTCTGCTCAATCTGTAACCGCCCCCAATCAACTTCCAGTGCATCCCTTTGTGCAATTAACGCCTGCAGCCGACTGAACTGACTACGAGATTCATGACGGGCATAAACACAAGCAATGGCTGTTGCGACTACAAGTACTGCCAGTACTCCACACAGACTTGCTGCTCTGCCCTGCTCAGTCATGCCAGTCGTTCCCCTATTCTCAACACAGCACTACGTGCACGTGGATTACGTTCTATTTCTGCAGCATCAGGGTGTATTGCACCCCCTACCAACCGCATAACCGGCTGGGCCGATTCAGGCACCACAGGCAACCGCGCAAGGGCCGGATCAACACGTGAGTTGTCACGCAGAAAGCGCTTAACGATACGATCTTCCAGCGAATGAAAGCTAATAACGCATAGTCGACCACCAACAGATAACACGTTCAGAACCGCCTCTAAAAACGTCTGTAATTCACCAAGCTCATTATTTATATGTATCCGCACCGCCTGAAATGTTTTGGTGGCCGGATGCTTCCTCTTCCCCCGCCGTGGCAAGACGGCCTCAATAAGGTCTGCCAATTGCAACGTGCGGCTAATTCTTTGCTGTTCTCTTACCCTGCATATAGCCTGCGCTATGCGACGCGCCGCTTTCTCTTCCCCGAAGCGCATAATCACGTGAGCCATCTCATTTTCCGTTGCTGAATTGAGCCAGCTTTCCGCTGATAACTGCGCATCCGTATCCATCCGCATATCCAATGGACCATCACGCATAAAACTGAAACCACGCTCGGCATCATCCAGCTGAGGCGAAGAAACCCCAAGATCGAGAATAATTCCATCAACCTTTCCCAGGACTCCATGAGCCTCAGTAATCTGTTCAATATCTCCGAAACTCCCCCGAACCAGCATTACTCGTGCATCCCTTGATGCAAGTTGCTCCGCAGTCACTATCGCTTGCGGATCACGGTCAATAACCACCAACCTTCCATCTGGCCCCAGTTGCTCCAGAATGGCCCGGCTATGTCCACCACGCCCAAAGGTCCCATCCACATAAAACCCATCAGGTCGAACATTCAGCTGCGCGAGGATGGGATCATGTAGTACCGGAATATGCTGATTTTCCCCGGTGCTCATATAAATCCATTTACCTGACGCCAAGTGGCGCAACACGCTTTACCCAAGACCAACACCCTACTGGGGTCAGCACCTACAACGGCAATGATTCAAGTTCAGGCGGCAATTCCTGCCCGGCCTCTCCATTGCTTGCATCCAGCCAGTCACTCCAGCGACCTTCATCCCACAACTCAAACTTATTGCCCTGCCCAATCAGCATTGCCTGCTTGTTGAGCTCTGCAAATTCACGTAATTCCTTGGGAATGAGTACCCGACCATGGCTATCCATCTCCATTTCGGCGGCATGCCCCACAATCCGGCGCTGAAATGCACGAATTGCAGGCTTATTACCCGAAAGACGCATCAAGCGGCGCTCCATCTCTTCCCAATCAGGTAGCGGATAAAGCAAAATGCAGGCATCCCGGTCGATCGTGGCCACAAGACTGCCGGAAGAACGGCTCTGGATTCCGTCACGATAACGTGTCGGAATGGCCATTCTCCCTTTAGAATCAAGGGTAATTTTTGAAGCACCACGAAACATTTTGGATTGGACACTTAGCCCATTTACTCCCACTTTTTTCCACTTTTTTACTACTTCACGACACTATAGGTAGCGATTCCACTTACTGTCAAATTAAAATTCAAATTAATTCTTTTGTGACAGTGACTTAGAGGTGGTTTTATGAAAAAAAACCCGACTCTGATTGAGGCAAATCAGGTGCTTATGAGGGGTTTCTTGGGCTATAGCTTAAGTGTCAACTGAAAGCTGTTTAAGCATCGCAAACGCATGCTGGCAGCAAGCACCCGCGCCAACTACATGGCGCGGGATTTTAAGAAAAAGTGGAGTCGGCCGATAAGCCGGGTTCTGTCGAGAGCAATCATTCATCTGGGACCGCTGTCACCAACGGCCTCAAGCAACCTACCCGGGAACGCCACGGGCCATGGCTGTCCGCCAAAGCGAACTGCTCCCCTATTTGGTCTTGCTCCAGGTGGGGTTTACCATGCCGCGGTGTGTTACCACCCGCGCGGTGCGCTCTTACCGCACCATTTCACCCTTACCTCGCAAGCGAGGCGGTATATTTTCTGTGGCACTTTCCATGGGCTCACGCCCTCCAGGCGTTACCTGGCACCCTGCCCGTCGGAGCCCGGACTTTCCTCCCACTGCAAGCAGTGAGCGATTGCCTGGCCGACTCCGGGGCGGAGAATACAGACTATCGGTGTCAGACACCAACTTTCGTAGGATAAATATAACTCTATGACTTATATGCAATAAATTTCAGTCTGGCAGGACTAATACTGATTATCGGCTGATTCACGCAGGTGTAGCGCCCGCTTGTAAGCTGCGTTTTTCTTTACGCCCAGTAACTTTGCAGCCACCTCAGCCGCCTGTTTAACCCCCAGATATGTAAGCAGTACCTGTAAAAACTTATCCAGCTCTACATCAGTTACAAGAGACTCTGTAGCACCACCTACTACCAGCGTAAACTCACCTTTACTACCGCCAACATCTGCATTTACCTGCACCAGAACATCCTCAACCAAGCCCCTGTATACAGTCTCATGCAGCTTTGTTAATTCACGTGCAGCTACAACACGCCTGTCAGTACCTAAAATATCAGCTATCGCAGTAAGTGTTGCAGCTATGCGATGTACAGACTCATAAAAAACCAGTGTCTCAGTACGAATAGATAATTCCTGCAGGCGTACACGCCGCCGCACCTCACTTGAGGGCAGAAATCCTGCAAATAAGACAGCATCTGTTGGCAGTCCTGCGATTGATAAAGCCGCCATAGCAGCACTGCAACCCGGAACAGGGCTGACTATCAGTCCTTCATTAACAGCTGCACTAACCAACCTGAAGCCCGGGTCGCTAATAAGTGGTGTCCCTGCATCACTTACCAGCGCAATATCCTCACCTGCCTGCAAACGCGCAATCAATTGCGGCACACGTTCTGCCTCATTATGCTCATGACAGGACAGCAACTTAGCCTTAATGCCCAGCCGATCAAGCAAGCGACCTGTATGTCGGGTATCTTCAGCAGCTACAACTGCTACAGCAGAAAGCACAGCACAGGCACGAACGCTGATATCATCAGCATTACCAATCGGTGTCGCGACTATGAAAAGCGTTCCGGTTTGTAAATTCACGCAGTACCTCATACTTTACACTTTAAGAATGCATATCATGCACTATATGCAGTGTCCGTTAGGCTGCTGCTGACAACAAGCCCAAACCATATGATTGATTTAAATGAATACACTGGCAACCTATAAATTGCTGCACAAACTGATCCTAATCCTATTCTTAGGAGCATTTACTGCAAGCTGTACATCCTTACAACCAGGGCTGCCCTCCGAGGACGCCAGTGGGGTAGCAGCCAGACAGCTATCTGCACAAGGTGATCATACCGCCGCCAGTCGAACCTATCTGGACCTTGCAGTTTCTTCAGCCGGTGAGCAACGCCAGCGTTACCTCATTTTTTCTGCAAGCGAGCTATATCTTGCCAATGACCTCGATGGCGCTGACCGGATACTGGCAGAAGCCGGAGAAACCATTGCCCCGGCAAACCTGGAACTATGGGCCCAGGTAACCGCAGAACTAAACCTCGCTCTGGGTAACCCTGAAAAAGCCTTACTGGCACTTAACCAGGTAACCAGTTCTGTGAGCCAGGTAACCGCCAGTCACATACTGCTATTACGCTCTGATGCTTTATTTAAACTAAAGCAACCTGAATTAGCTGTTGGCACATTATTGCAACGAGAGGCCATTCTCAGTCGGAGTAAAGACATACAGGCTAATAACCGGCATATCTGGACAGGTTTACAGATTACTGGCAGCAGTATTCCTCCCAACATCGGTAGCAGAGAAGGTAATCCCGTACTTAATGGCTGGCTTGAACTTGGCTATATCTCCTATAGCAATCGCACATCACTAACAGCACTCAGCACAAGCCTTGAGCAATGGAGGGCAGCCAACCCGGAACACCCCGCCAGCAATGATCTGCTGGAGGAAGTTCTTGATGGGTTAAGCACGTTATCAAACTACCCAAACCGGGTCGCTGTTTTACTGCCATTAAGTGGCAAACAAAAATCATTAGGGGAAGCCATTCGTGACGGCTATATGGCTGCACACTTTTCTCTGGGCGGTGATTCACACAGACCTGATATCCGTATTTATGATACAGCCCGTAATGGAGTCACCACTGCTTACCAGCAGGCCATACTGGGCGGTGCTGAATTTATAATAGGGCCATTACTTAAAACTGAGGTAGCAGAAATTGCCGCCTTATCTGACGATATACCAATACTGGCGCTCAATTTTGGGCCCGAAGATACTACTTACCCAGATCGCTTCTATCAATTTGCACTGTCCCCTGAAGATGAAGCACGTGCCGTTGCTAACAAAGCAGCAAGTGAGGGCCTGTTTAATGCCGTTGCACTGGTGCCTGAATCTGCCTGGGGTAAAAGAATCCTGACTGCATTTCAAGATGAACTGGAGCAACAAGGTGGAAAACTACTGGCAACTCGTAGTTATCCAACAGACTCAGCCGACTATGCTGACGTTATTCGTAATGTACTGCTACTTGATGAAAGCTATGCCCGTCGTGACCGCTTAGCTGCAAATATGGGTGAAGAGCTGGAATTCAAACCTCGCCGCCGACAGGATGTTGATCTAATATTTATTGCAGCAACAGTAGCCAAAGGTAAGCAAATCAGGCCGCAATTAAAGTTTCACTATGCAGCAGAGCTACCCACCTATGCTACATCAGCCATCTATAAACCTGGTTCTACTGATAATGCAGATATCAACGGAGTATTGTTCCCGGATATACCATGGTTGCTAAAACCAACACAGATGGTGACATACGACAAACATACGCTGAAAGAACTCTGGGGCGCTGGCTCCACCCAGCTTGCCCGGTTCTATGCAATGGGGTACGACGCATATCACCTAAGCGCCATGCTCAACAGCAGCAGGCGTACCAAAAGTATAAGTCTGCAGGGCATGACTGGCGATATATATATGACACAGGGTGGCCAGCTACACCGACATCTATCCTGGGCAAAGATAGAACGCGGCAAACCCCGCACCCTGCCCGATACGTCCCGCAATATTACCCAGGATGTCGAGATTATTATTCGTTAGCAACTGGCCAGCCGCAGCTAACACCATGAAGGCCCCACACCTGCAAACGGGTCAGGATAGTGAACTTGCTGCCCGCACATGGCTTGAATCACAAGGCCTGAAACATATAGCTTCTAATTACCGATGCTCGTTTGGTGAGCTCGACCTCATCATGCTGGATAAGCAATGTCTGGTCATTATTGAAGTTCGTTACCGGCGCACAGCTTGCTACGGCGGTGCGCTGGGCTCTGTAACCCACAAGAAACAGATGCGTATTGCACGTACTGCACAACATTTTCTGCAACACAGCCAGCATCTGAGATGGCGGCCTCTGAGGTTTGATGTTATTGCACTATCCGGAATCCAGCCCACACTATCAACTGAATGGCACAAACAAGCCTTTAGCTTTGATACTAATTAAACTAGGCTGCATCTAAATTCTTCTGCTAAACAGCAAGCGCGTGTATATTTAGGCCCTATGAATACTAATGACCGAATTATTGCGCACTTTGAAGAAAGTCTGGCGACTAAACGTGCCTCACTTGAGATGATTATTCCTGCTATAGAAGCAGCCGGCCATGCTATTGCACAACATCTACAGGACGGAGGCAAAGTGCTTAGTTGCGGTAATGGTGGTTCAGCTGGTGATGCACAGCATTTCTCATCAGAGCTACTCAACCGGTTTGAGATGGAGCGGCCACCATTAGCTGCCATTGCACTTAGTACGGATACATCAACATTAACTGCAATTGCAAATGATTATGCTTATGACGATATCTTTGCAAAACAAGTTAGCGCACTAGGGACTTCAAAGGATGTTTTACTGGCTATTTCCACCTCAGGGAATTCAGCAAATGTTATACGTGCAATTGATGTGGCCCATGAGCGCGGACTGCGTATTATTGCACTGACAGGTCGGGATGGTGGCGATATAGCAACCGTTCTGGAGCCCAGTGATATTGAAGTCAGGGTGCCTTCAGAACGAACAGCGCGTATTCAGGAAGTGCACTTACTGATCATTCACTGCCTGTGTGACCTTATAGATATTCGGCTGTTTTTAGATGACTAGCTTAGATAACCAAGTCAGGCAAAACCGCACCCTACTTTACTAACCGTAAACCTGGACCATTTGGTCGCGGTCTGGGCGCATCTGTATCATCGTTAACTGCAGGTTGATCAGTATCAACTTCAGATGAAGAGTTATCTGTGGTGGACTCAGAAATCACCTCGTCGGAAGTATCGGCCACTGACGCCTCAACCTCAAACCCCATACCATGGCCAGACTCACGCGCATAGATACCAAGTAATGCATTTATTGGAAAACTAACAGCACGTGCTGCCCCATTAAATCTTGCATCAAAGCAAATATATTCATTTGTCATTTCAAGATTTCGGGTGGCTGACCAGGCAATATTAAGGGTGATACGACCATCCTTAATATGTTCTGCAGGAACCTGTGTATCTATATGGGTGGCATCTACCAGTACTAATGGCGTCTCACCATTATCAGTTATCCATTCATGGATAGCCCGTAATAAATATGGCCGGGAAGAACTAAATGACTGCTCCATATTTTAAGCCCTGACATTCCAAAATACTGCACCTAAGAATTAGGGGCGCATTTCCTGTTCAAGTTCTGTGAGGCTTTCCTGGAAGGATGGCCGACTAAACACAATATCCATATAATTTTCGATTGCAGCTGAGTCATCCCCAAGATCAATACCGTAGGCCGGAAGTCGCCATAATATAGGTGCAATACTGCAATCAACCAGCGAAAACTCTTCGCTCAGGAAATATTTCTTAATGGCAAATACATCAGCACTGGCAATAATGCTCTCACTAAGAACCTTACGTGCACGGGCTGCCTGACGCTTATCAGCTGCGTCCTCTATCAGCTGTGCCTGAGTGTACCAATCCTTTTCAATACGGAATAAAGCCAGACGAAACTGTGCACGTGAGACTGGGTCAACTGGCATCAGTGGAGGGTGTGGAAAACGTTCATCCAGATACTCAATAATAACGCGCGAGTCATATAGAACAAGATCACGATCTACCAGAGTAGGCACACTGTGATAAGGATTTAGATCAATGAGGTCCTCTGGCAAATTAACACCATCAACATCAACAAGATCAATATGGATACTTTTCTCTGCCATCACTAAACGTGCGCGATGGCTATAAAAACAAGTTGGATTAGAAAACAGTGTCATTAGCTTATACCTGTCAATCACCACAAAAAGCAACAGACTTCAATTAATACCGATTCGCAGACGAACCCTCATCTAAAAAATCACCGATATAATCGGCAATCCTTAACTCAAGGTTTATTTGACATCCTTCCAGACATCTACTTTGAGCAAATAAGCAAATATCAAAAATACAAACAGGAAGAGAATTACCCAGATGCCAAGACGCTGGCGCTCAAGTTGCTCAGGTGTACCTGCCCAGTCAAGGAAGTTCACCAGGTCACGTACGAACTGATCAAATGCTTCAGGCGACATTGCTCCTGGCTCAACCAGCTCAAATGCCTCAAAATAAGACGCCTCAGCAAAATGCTCTGTTACCACCCCATCCTTCTCTGTCGTATGAAAGACCGCCTCCTGCTGCCCCTGCAACGCCCACAATACATTCGGCATGCTAGCGCCAGGCAACAGTAGATTATTTGTACCTGTAGCTGTCCGATCATCCAGATAAAATGACTTAAGGAATGAATACACCCAATCAGTGCCTCGACTACGCGCAATAAGCGTCAGATCTGGCGGTGTCTGGCCAAACCAGCGTTCAGCATCAGCAGGTGCCATCGAAATTTCCATCAGCTCATCAGATGTCTTAGCACCAAACATCAGGTTCTCTTGCACCTGATCATCTGAGAGCTGCAAATCATCTCGTAACTTGCTAAACCGGATGTACTTAGCTGAATGACAACCCATACAGTAGTTAACAAAATTACGTGCACCACGTTGTAATGATGCTACATCAGCAACATCGTTGCCTGCATGCTGTAAAAGTGCGCCTCCACCAGATGCAGATGCATACAAGGGTGCAATCAAGATAATTGCAAAAGCAACAATTTTTAGAGCAACGGGCTTTATAAATTTATTATTCATCATTTACTTCACCCGTGATACGTCAATCGTTCCGGCACAGGCTTACCCTTCTCGCTGCCGGTATAGATATACAAATAAACAAAAAAGCCGAAATACAGGAAGGTAAATATTCTTGCCAGCGTGGTGTAAACACCCTCTGCCGGCAATGTACCTAACACTCCCAACACAAGGAAACTCAACGAAAATACTGCAAGAGCGCCTTTGTAGCCCCAACCACGGTAACGTATGGACTTCACCTTACTGCGGTCAATCCAGGGAAGGAAAAACAGCACAATAATGGCGCCGCCCATCAGCACAACACCACCAAGCTTGTCAGGAATTGCACGCAAAATAGCGTAGAACGGCGTGAAGTACCAAACTGGCGCAATATGTTCAGGTGTCTTAAGTACATTGGCTGGCTCAAAGTTAGCGTGCTCAAGAAAATAGCCGCCCATCTCTGGCGCAAAAAATATTACCGCCGAAAACAATATTAAAAAGATAATAATCGCAACCAGATCTTTCGCTGTATAAAAGGGATGGAAGGCTATGCCATCAAGTGGAATTCCATCGGGCCCTTTATTAGCTTTTATTTCAATACCATCTGGGTTATTTGAGCCAGTCTCATGCAAGGCAAGAATATGCATTACAACCAGCATGACAAGTGCCAGTGGCACAGCAATTACATGCAGTGCAAAGAAGCGGTTCAAAGTAATATCAGAAATATTGTAATCACCACGTATCCATTCAACCAGTGGGTCACCAACAACTGGGATAGCACCAAATAGGGAAATAATCACCTGAGCGCCCCAGTAAGACATCTGCCCCCATGGCAACAAGTAACCTAAGAACCCTTCCGCCATAAGTGCCACATAAATAAGCATACCTATGAGCCATAACAACTCACGCGGGTTTTTATATGAGCCATACAGCATGGCACGAAACATATGCAGATAGACCACAATAAAGAATGCTGAAGCACCGGTGGAATGCATATAACGAATCAGCCAACCCCACTCAACATCACGCATGATGTATTCCACTGAAGCAAATGCATCAAGTGCGGCTGGCTTATAGTTCATTGTCAGGAAAATGCCGGTCCATAACTGGATAATCAGCACCACAAATGCCAGCACACCAAAAACATACCAGAAGTTGAAATTCTTACCCGCATAGTACTCAGTCGCATGCTCACGCATCATTTTACTGAGCGGGAAACGGGCATCTATCCATGCAAGCAAACGAGTTCCCTGACTTTCACCAGTTACTTCTACACTACTCACGCTGCCACCTCTGTATCTTCACCGATGATCAGGACATTATCGCCAACATAACGGTATGGAGGCACTAGTAAATTAAGGGGCGCAGGAACTCCGGAAAACACCCGTCCTGCGAGGTCAAATTTAGAACCGTGACAAGGACAGAAAAACCCACCCACCCAGTCAGGACCAAGATCGGCAGGTGCAACTTCAAACCTGTTCGTTGGTACACAACCAAGATGCGTACAGTTACTAATCAGCACCAGAAGCTCAGGCTTGATAGAACGGTACTCATTCTGTGCATAGGCCGGCTGTTGCTCCTGCTTGGAATCACGATCTTGCAAATCAGCCTGTTCATTTTCCAGCCTGTTCAGCATCTCAGGCGAACGTTTCAGTATAGATACTGGTGTACCTCGCCAGATTACACGCATCATTGCGCCATCTTCTAACTTACTAATATCAACTTCTACTGGTGCACCCAATGCTCTTGCTCTAGCACTAGGCTGCCATGAAGAAATAAAAGGGACTGCAACTGCTACGGCACCTACGGCACCGGTAACACTGGTCGCTATATTAAGAAAGCGGCGTCGGCTCAGACCACTGTCTTCGCTCATCCGGGTAACCCTCCAACAATAATCATTAATAAACTGCCTTCAGCAGAACGCACATATTCCATTAAGCTGAAAAGCCGTTAAAAACTGGATTTCAAACCACCGGGTAATCCAGTGGCATATTTACTGAGGTGGCGGATTATACACAGGCCAAATCAAAGTTGACTACTGTATTTAGGCTGTATGCGGGTTTCAGGCGTATAGGCAAGTGCTATTTGCGCCAATCTGATGGTTTTCTCTTAATCAGCACACTCAAACTTAAGGCTATTTTTGTGCATAGCTCAGCCAGGTAGCCGACGAATATTTGCACCAATCTGACGAAGTTTTTCCTCAATACACTCATAACCCCGGTCAATGTGATAAATACGATCAACCACAGTTTCACCTTTTGCTGCCAGGCCCGCTATAACCAAACTCGCTGATGCACGCAGATCTGTAGCCATAACCGTTGCTGAACTCAGGCCTTCTACACCTCGTATAATGGCTGTATTTCCCTGCAAACTGATATCAGCACCCATACGCTGGAGTTCAGGCACATGCATGAAGCGATTCTCAAATACCGTTTCAGTAACTGCAGCAGTGCCACTGGCAATACAATTCAGCGCCACAAATTGTGCCTGCATATCAGTTGGAAACCCCGGATAAGGATCTGTGCTTATATCTACCGACTGCAACTCACGGCCGCGCATATCAAGCTCAACCCAATCAGCACCCGTCTCAATTGCAGCACCCGCCTCCAGCAGTTTTTGGATAACACCTTCCAGATGCAACGGTTCCACCTTGCGTACACGCACCCGTCCACCAGTAATGGCTGCGGCAACGAGGAAAGTGCCCGCCTCAATACGGTCCGGCTGAATACGATAATTAGTCGGGCCAAGGCTTGGAACACCCTGCACAACAATACGATTAGTTCCCGCCCCTTCAATTTGCGCGCCCATTGAGGTCAGAAAGTTAGCAAGATCCAGCACTTCCGGTTCACGAGCAGCATTTTCCAACACTGTTTCACCATCAGCAAGTACTGCTGCCATAAGTATATTTTCTGTACCCGTTACTGAAACCATATCAAAAAAGACATGGCCGCCACGCAGGCGATCGGTACGCGCGCGTATATACCCATCATTAATTTCTACATCAGCACCGAGTGCACGTAGCCCTTTGACATGCATATCAACCGGTCTTGCACCAATTGCACACCCCCCTGGCAATGAAACATCAGCCTGACCAAATCGCGCCAGCAATGGCCCCAGCACCAGTATTGAAGCACGCATGGTTTTAACCAGGTCGTAGGGGGCATTAAATTCTGTGATAGTAGATGCATTAACTTCAACATCCATCAGATCATGAATGGTAACCGACACCCCCATACGTCCAAGCAATTCAATAGTAGTCGTAACATCTCGCAGATGAGGAACATTCCCTATACGAACCTCCCCCTCTGACAATAAAGTCCCGGCCAGAATGGGCAGCGTTGCATTTTTTGCACCGGAGATGGTCACTTCACCATCCAGTTGCACTCCTCCTGTTATAGCCAGTTTTTCCACGTTAAGATTGCCTCTTTAAGCCTGACCTAATTACCGGCCTTTTCATCTGGTGTCATTGCCTGGATAGACAGCGCATGAATTTCATTGCCCATAAGCTCACCAAGCGTACGGTAAACCATTTGATGTCGTTGTAACTGGCGCTTACCAGCAAAGTCTGTGCTTATAACGACTGCATCAAAATGCGTATTATCTTCTGTGTTCACGCTAACCTCACAGCCTGTCAGGCCGGCAGAGATTAGTTGTTCAATTTCTGTAGGTGTCATGTTTAACTCGGAAATAGTACGTGCCGGAACGGCATACGTTTCAGGCACCAATTCTATAGAACCTGCAACGATTGTGTATGATTATGCGCTCATTAGCTGACCAGCTTCATTAGGAAACCGGATATGTTGCTTGACCTTATATACATCGTTATCGGTTTTGGACTGCTGATCTGGGGTGCAGATCGCTTTGTTATTGGTGCCAGTTCAACCGCAAGTATTCTGGGCGTACCACCCCTGCTGATCGGCCTAACCGTGGTTGGCTTTGCCACCTCAGCACCGGAAATTCTGGTATCTGTCTCAGCTGCAACACAAGGGCTTTCTGGCATAGCTGTCGGCAATGCTCTGGGTTCAAATATTGCCAATATTGGCCTGGTGCTAGGTTTAACTGCGCTGATAGCCCCTATCAATGCCACCCACTCGGCAACCTTGCGCAAAGAAATTTCATTACTGATTTTACTAACCCTGGCAACCATGCTGCTGTTTTTGGATAACTCTTTGGATCGGCTGGATGGCCTCATTCTCATAGGTGGTCTAATTATATTTCTTGGCTGGGTAACCCGCACAGGCATGCGACTAAGTACATCAGACCCACTGGCTTCAGAACTGACGCAGGAACTAACCAGTGAATTACCCACACAACTTAGCTGGAAAACAGCGGGTTTGTGGCTGATACTTGGGCTGACGACCCTGCTGATTGGCGCAAACCTACTAGTAGCTGGTGCCGAAAATCTGGCCGTGCGTATGGGCATTAGTGAACTGGTCATTGGGCTCACCATTGTTGCAGTAGGTACCAGCCTGCCGGAACTGGCAGTCTCTGTAATCAGTGCCCTAAAAGGCGAAACAGGCATCGCAATCGGCAACATCATTGGCTCTAATGTATTCAACCTGCTGGCGGTTGTGGGTGTTGCCGGGCTCATCCACCCAATACAGCTAGATCCGTCTGTATTAACCCTGCATTACCCAGTGATGGCTGTATTTACGCTGGTGCTGCTGCGCTTAGCGTACAATCCTTTTGGCACAGCTGGTCTGGGACGCATCACGGGATTTTGCCTGCTGGCAGCTTTCTTTGCATACCAAACCACCCTGCTAACAGGTAATTTATAAATAACTCAGCAAGACAAAAGCAGCGGAGTTTCTGCATATGAGCAAATCGTCGGATAACAAGTATTCAGCTAATACGGACACAGGCGTAACTGCCCGACGCGTACTTGAGATCGAGGCGCGCGCTATACAAGAACTTGTACCACGGGTCGGCGCAAGCTTTGCTAAAGCATGTGAGCTTTGCCTTGCCTGTGAAGGTCGGGTAGTCGTTACCGGCATGGGCAAATCCGGGCACATTGCTGGCAAACTGGCCGCCACCCTCGCCAGTACCGGTACCCCGGCATTTTTTGTCCACCCTGCTGAAGCCAGTCATGGTGACCTCGGCATGATTACACGGAAAGATGTAGTTATTGCACTTTCAAATTCTGGTGAAACCGCCGAAATAATTACTCTGCTACCGCTCTTAAAACGACTTGGCCTGGCACTGATCACGTTAACAGGGAAAACAGACTCAACACTGGCTGAAGCTGCAGATGCAGTAATTGATATCGGCGTTAGTGAAGAAGCCTGCCCCCTGAACCTTGCACCAACTGCAAGTACCAGTGCAGCACTGGCAATGGGCGATGCGCTTGCTGTTGCATTACTCGAAAAGCGCGGCTTCACTTCAGAAGACTTTGCCATGTCTCACCCAGGCGGCACTTTGGGGCGCAAACTTTTACTGCGTATTAAGGATCTGATGCATACCGGCGACAAAGTGCCACATGTTTCTGCCAGTACTTCGGTTATTGATGGCCTTATGGAGATGACCAGCAAAGGGCTGGGGATGACCGCTGTGACAGATACAACCGGAAAATTACTGGGCATGTTCACTGATGGTGATTTACGACGCAAACTTGACCAGAAAATTGATCTGCATGCCTCCACAATGGAACAAGTTATGACCAAAGATTGCAAAACAGCCTCATCAGAAATGCTGGCAGCAGAAGCAGTGCTCTTGCTGGAGCAAAATAAAATTAATGCACTATTAATTGTCGATACCAAAAACAAGTTAATTGGCGCACTCAATATTCACGATCTGTTTCGTGCGGGGGTCATGTAAAATGGTTTATAAGAAAGTTGACATGGACCACGTCCACGTACTAGCTACAAAAATTCATCTACTGGTACTGGATGTTGATGGTGTGCTGACTGATGGACAACTGCACTTTGACGCCAAAGGTAATGAGTGCAAAGTTTTTCATGTGCACGATGGTTATGGTATCCGACAAGTACTTACAGCAGGAATAGAAGTCGCCATTATTTCCGGCCGTAAATCTGTTGCAGTAGAAAAACGGGCTGCAGAGCTCGGCATTCAGCATGTATTCCTCGGTATCAAGGAAAAGTCTGCGGTACTGAAAAAGCTCATAACACAACTAAAGATTGATATGCCGGCTGTTGCCTGCGTGGGTGATGATACCCCCGACCTAGTCTGCATGCAGCAGGCGGGACTGGCCGTAGCAGTTGCTGATGCACACCCTGATCTGGATGCTGTCGCAGACTGGCATACCCACCACGGCGGTGGCCATGGTGCTGTAAGGGAAGTATGCGACCTTTTGCTAACAGCCCGTACTGTAGTCTGAGTAACCCCCTTGAACACGCCCGAACCACGCACCATTCTGTCACTGACACTGCTATTAGTTGGAGCAGTTGTGAGCACATTTATAGTATCCGAACTCTGGAAAGAAGACAGCAAACCTGCACATGCTGAATTAAGTCTCGCTTACTATCTGGACCAGGCGGAACTCACTGGTACAGGACCAGATGGGAAAATGCTTTTTCAGGTATGGACACGACGCGCAGCTCAGTCTCTTGGTGACTCAAGCATTGAAATGGATGAGGTGCAGATGGTCTATGGACCACCTACAGCATTACCCTGGAAGCTAAATGCCAATACTGGAAGAATTCCGGCAGATGCCAGTGTTATTGAACTAAGGGGTGATGTAGTTGCAGTATCTGTAACTGAAGAAACCAAACCAACTATTATCCGAACCCAAAGACTGGATATAGACCCCACAACCAGACAAGCAAAAACATCACACAAAGTAATACTTGAGTTTGATGGGCGCATTATCAATGCAACAGGTATGCACGCAAACTTTGAAACCAATGAGCTACAATTGTTATCCAATGTTAATGGTAAATTTCTTCCCTGAATTAAAACAGCTTACCTGTGGGGCAATGCTATTTTTTCTGGCGGCTATATCAGTGCAGGCAGAAAATAGCGCTCCGGCACTGAAAAATAATGTCCCCATCATAATTAATGCTGAGGCATCTGAATTTGATTACACAAGCAGCCGGCTGGTCTTTCATGGCCTACGACTGGACCAGGGGACTCTGGGCATCGAGGCAACCTCTGCTGAAACAGAGAAACTCGACTTTAATGATGGCTTATGGGTCTTCATGGGCGATGTCATCATTGAGGCGCAGAATGCCATACTCCACTGTGAGAAAGCACATCTGACCTTCATCAACCATAAACTTGCCGCTGCTGAACTGATTGGCGCCCCGGCACACTTCAAACAGACCACGGTAGAAACAGGCAAGACCAATAGTGGCGAAGCAAAGTCTATAGTCTATAAACTTGACACAGGAACACTGCAGCTAAGTGATGATGCCCATTTCTCTGATGGGGCCAATAAAATCTCTGGCGATATGATTACTTATGATCTGCAGGCTCAACATTTAACAGCTGGCTCAGGAGACAGCGGACCTGTGACTATACTCATAGATCCGCCCAGCAAAGAAAAGGAATCTGAGTAAAAACCGTGAGCATTCTCAGTGCTGAAAACTTAAGTAAGAAGTTCAAATTTAAAGAGGTTGTTAAAGGCATCTCTTTTGAAATCAATAGTGGTGAAGTAGTTGGGCTACTAGGACCAAATGGTGCAGGTAAAACTACAGCTTTCTATATGGTCGTTGGACTCGTAGCAGCAGATAAGGGTAAAGTCATTCTTGACGGCAAAGATGTAACGCCCCTGCCCATGCACCAGCGGGCACGCCTTGGCATTGGTTATCTACCGCAGGAGGCTTCAATTTTTCGCAAACTTAGTGTTGCCAAAAATATTATGGCCATCCTCCAAACCAGAAATGAATTATCCCGTGCTGATCGTGAACGTATTCTTGAGGAACTACTTGAGGAACTGCATATCAGCCATGTTCGTAACAGTCTTGGCCTGAGTCTGTCAGGTGGCGAACGCCGTAGGGTAGAAATTGCGCGAGCACTCGCTGTAGAACCACGTTTTATTCTGCTTGATGAGCCTTTTGCAGGCGTTGACCCCATCTCTATCCTGGATATTCAACGAATAATCAAGCACCTGTCAGAGCGCGGCATAGGTGTGCTCATTACTGACCATAATGTGCGGGAGACACTGGGAATTTGCAACAGAGCCTATATTGTCAATCAGGGTGCAGTTATAGCGTCAGGCTCACCAGATGAAGTACTGGACAATCAACATGTTCGTGAAGTGTATCTGGGTGATAGCTTTAAGCTATAGCTTTACGCTATAAAGGATACTGTCAGACGCAAGGATGCGCATGACTAAAAATTTCTGTAATAACGGTCTGAACAACCGTGGCAACTATGGCAAAACTATCGCTGCAGCTAAAGCTTGGCCAGTCGCTGACTATGACACCTCAGCTGCAGCAGGCTATTCGCCTGCTGCAGCTGCCCGTTCTTGAGCTCAATACCCAACTGCAAGAAGCGCTTGAGACGAATCTGATGCTTGAGCAGGAAGAGCCAGGTGAAGACAGCCAAAGCAGTGAATCCACCCAAGCAAATGAAGAAGCCACAGTCATAGCAGGCACCGATTCAGATCAGGGTGATTGGGAACAGCTGTATGGATCAGGACGGAGCAAGGAAAACTGGTCCGGTGAGGATCAACCCCAGATTGATATCCCTGATATCAGTGGTGAAACACTACAGGAACATCTTTTATGGCAACTGGAAATGGATGATGTGTCACCACGCGAAACTGTTATTGGACAAGCCCTCGTTGACAGCATCAATGATGATGGCTACCTGATTGACTCAATTGAAAATATCACCAAGATGCTGCCAGGTGATGCAAATTTCACATTAAAAGAAGTAGCAACAGCACTTAAGCGCATACAATTACTCGACCCCACAGGTGTAGGTTGCCGTGACCTGGCGGAGTGCATCACGATACAGTTACAGCAACTTGACCCAACCGAACCTGGCCGGAATCTAGCTATCCGTATCGCCCGGGAAGACCTGGATATGATTGCTGAACACCAGTTCAGCATACTGCGCCGCAGGCTCAGGGTATCTGATGAAGAACTGGATGTGGCAATCGCGCTGATCCGCTCATGCCATCCACACCCAGGATCAGCAATACAAGCCAATACTGCCCAATATGTCACACCCGATGTCTATGTACGCAAACAGGATGGTCGCTGGATTATTGATGTGAACCGTGGTCTTGCCCCACGACTTCGCGTTAATCAGACCTATGCCGATATGCTAAAAGGCAATGGCAGTCATGACATGTTAAGAACTCAGCTACAAGAGGCACGCTGGCTGGTACGAAGCCTTGAAATTCGCCACGACACGATTTTACGTGTAGCCATGTCTATTGTTGAACGTCAGGTTGAATTCTTCGAGCATGGCGAAGAATCAATGAAACCAATGATTCTGAAGGATGTTGCCGAAGAACTGGAGATGCATGAATCTACTATCTCACGTGTAACTACCAATAAATTTATGCATACCCCTCGTGGTGTTTTTGAATTTCGCTATTTCTTCTCCAGTCAGCTGGGAGCCAGTGACGGAACAGAACAGTCATCTACCGGTGTCCGGGCACGCATAAAACGACTGATAGGGCGGGAAAGCCCAGCCAAACCACTGAGTGACAATAAAATCGCCAAATTACTGGAAGAAGAAGGCGTTAAGGTGGCCCGCCGAACCGTGGCAAAATACAGAGAAGCAATGAAGATATTGCCATCAAGTGAACGTCGTGAGCGACCAGAAAGGCGATAAAAAATTTTATTAATTGCAATATAAATAGCAAAAATTCTATACATTTGGCGCATAGAATGGCTTTATAAAATCAGCAAGGCTTAAAGTTCGTACACATACGCATTGACTAGAGGCCTTGCCAACAAGATGATAGTTCAAAATCTAAGGAGAAGAATAGTTATGCAAATAAACCTCAGTGGACATCATGTCGAAATTACCCCTGCACTTCGTGACTACGTTAAGGAAAAAATGGTTCGAATTGAACGCCATTTTGAAAATGCTACTGACATCCACTGCATACTTACCGTAGAAAAACTTGAGCACAAAGCTGAAGCCACATTAAATCTTAGCGGCAATACTATCCATGCCCATTCAGTAGACACAGACATGTATGCAGCAATTGACTCACTGACTGACAAGCTAGACAGGCAGGTACGCAAACATAAAGAAAAAATAACAGACCATCATGCCCGTGAAAATGACAAGCGGGACTACGGCTGATATGCGGCTTATTATTGTCAGCGGCCTGTCA
The DNA here is from genome assembly GCA_024229935.1 of Gammaproteobacteria bacterium. Classification (GTDB taxonomy): domain Bacteria; phylum Pseudomonadota; class Gammaproteobacteria; order Steroidobacterales. Next base: position 71,213 of record JAAERX010000094.1, read on the forward strand.
GGTTCAGGCAAATCTGTTGCGCTGGATGCACTTGAGGATATGGGTTTTTACTGCATTGATAATATTCCTGTTGCCCTGCTCGGCGGCTTAATTAATCAACCCATTGAGTCAAGAGATGCCCTCTATAAAAATATGGCCGTAGGTGTTGATGCGCGTAACCAAGCTACTAACCTAGAGTCGCTGCCTGACCTGCTCCATTCACTAAAAAATCAGGGTGTACGCTATGAAATTGTATTCCTGCATGCAGAAGACCAGGTATTACTAAAACGTTACAGGGAAACCCGACGCCCGCATCCTTTACGAACGGGAAATATGAGCCTGCTTGATGCAATTCTTAAAGAAAGGGAATTGCTGGGTTCAATCACCTGCTCAGCTGATCTGGTTATCGACACAACCAATACCAGCATCTATGAACTACGTGAGTCACTCAGTAACCGTATTGGCACGCATGAGCAAGCCGGATTATCTATTCAGATTGAATCATTTGGTTTTAAACACGGTATACCCTTTGATGCAGATTTTGTTTTTGATGTGCGCTGTTTGCCAAACCCCTATTGGGAAATCAAATTAAGGCCCTTGGATGGCAGAGATGAGGCGGTACAAAAGTTCCTTGCTGGCCACGATATAACGGGCATCATGTATATGGATATCATTAATTTTCTGCATAATCGCATCCCCGAGCACCTTGAACATAAGCGTAATTATCTGACTATTGCGATAGGCTGTACTGGCGGACAGCACCGCTCTGTTTATCTTGTAGAGAAAATTGTAGGTGAACTCCAGAAGGATTATCCCAACGTTATTATCCGGCACAATGAACTGCCAGCTGCAACCCTATCTGACGATAAGCCAACTACCATAGCGTGACCTGACGCACTTTCCCCGCTAAACTCACCCTGCCTGAGCCACTTAGGGCTGCATATATGCAAGCCCGGTGCCTAAACTAAAGCCGCATCTTCGATGCCGAGGGTCCAGCATGGAACTCGAAGCAAAACCAAAAATTGATCTTGGTACGCTGAGTGATGCACTCGAGCGCGGCATGATGCAACAAGCTGCTGGGCTGATTGAAGATCTCAATCCGGCAGAGATTGCTCTGCTCATCGAATCCCTACCACCAGCAAGACGTAACATAGTCTGGAACCTGGTCAGTGAAGAGGATGATGCAGAGGTACTTGCAAAACTCAATGATGAGGTTCGTACCCGCCTGATGAAAGGCATGGATACCAAAGAACTTCTTAATGCAACAGAAGGTATGGAACTGGATGACCTTGCTGACGTGGTTGCCGACCTGCCGGAATCAATCACAAAACAAGTAATCCATTCACTCAACCAGCGTGACCGAGAACGACTTGAAGCAGTTTTGTCTTACCCTGAAGACAGTGCAGGCGGACTAATGAATCCGGACACAATTACGGTCCGGCCAAATGTCTCACTTGAAGTTGTACTGCGCTATTTGCGTGCGCTCGGAAAACTACCTGATAACACCTATTCTCTGTTTGTTGTTGATCGTAATGACAAATATTTAGGTAAGCTGCGTATCTCCCGAATTGTTACACACGACTTAATTGATCCGGTGCGTGACGCTATGGATAAAGACGCACAAACCTTTACGGCAGAAATGCCAGCCACTGAAGTAGCACGGGAATTTCAGAACCTTGACCTGATTTCAGCTCCAGTTGTTGATGATAGCGGACATCTGCTCGGTCAGATCACAATTGATGATGTTGTGGATGTGATCAGTGAACAAGCCGATCACGACATACTTAGCATGGCTGGTCTGGATGAAGAGGATGATATTTTTGCACCCGTTATAGTCAGTGCCGGTCGACGGGCCATCTGGCTTGGCGTCAACCTGGCCACTGCATTTATAGCTGCAGCCGTTGTAGGTATGTTCAAGGACACACTGGAGGAGGTGGTTGTGCTAGCCGTACTGATGCCAGTAGTTGCAAGTATGGGTGGTATTGCAGGCACCCAGACTCTGACACTGATGATTCGCGGCATGGCTCTTGGTAGAGTAGAAAATAGCAACGCTCGCTGGCTGCTTACTAAAGAAGTTGCAGTAGGGGTTTTTAATGGTTGCATATGGGCAGCCGTAGTCCTGTTCATCACCATCATTTTCTTTGCTAAATGGGATGTGGGCCTGGTAATTGGTGCAGCCGTAGCAATTAATCTCATTATTGCTGCCTTTGCAGGTGTCATAGTTCCACTTATTCTGCGGCGTATGAATATAGATGCAGCACTTGCTGGTGGTGTGGTACTAACCACAGTGACTGATGTAGTGGGTTTTATAACGTTCCTGGGACTTGGAGCCCTAGTCCTGACCTGACTTACCCTTGCTTGACCCGGGCATCCGGAGTGCTGGTAAGCGCATGGAATACTCCTGACACAAAGCTTGCCAGCCACTGATGCCTGCTGGTTGGCCCAGTGACTCACCTTGCATGAAACGTTCCAGCTCATCCCGACGGTTCATTGCATCTTTGTAGCCAAGCCTTATTAACTCACGGGTGTAGCCTGACTCAAACATCAAATAACTCGCCAGCTGCATACCCCCTTTATTCATAGCACCCAGACCCCTGAGCAAAATACGCACCGAACGCGGCATTTCATGCACATGGCGTTCTGCAATTTCACGGATATCCTCACTGGGCAACATGACCATCGCATCTATACCGCGGAGCTCACCCTGATCCCCCTCAATAGTGCGACCAGGCACCTGTTCCAGCATTAAATTAATACGGGTCAGTCTTTCCAGGTCAGCTGATAGGCCATCCATAAACAGCGCATCAAGCACATATCCGGCAACCCGACCAAGGCTTGGGTATGGAGGTACAACATTTGTCTGGACCTTATGATCCGGTACTTCATTACGCGCACCAATAACGAGAATACGCTCTGCCCCCAGATGTACCGCTGGTGATAAGGGTGTCGCCTGGCGCATAGCGCCATCACCAAAATACTCACCTTCAATATTGACAGGCGGAAATACGATGGGCACCGCAATACTTGCCATCAGATGATCCAGATTGATCTTCTCATACTGGCCACAACGACGGACCCGCCTCCATGGCTCAATCTCGGGAGACCCCTGATAAAAGGATACCGATCGAGCAGAGGTATAACCAGCAGCTGTCACTGCTACAGCATCAATATAACCACCATCAATCGCTTTTTGCACTGCTGAAAAATTGATACGCTTGCGAAGCATCTCACGTAAGGGCGTATTATCAAGTAATGAAAGCGGATTGCTGCCGCCCATGCCGCCACTCACAACTGTCAGGAGCCAATGCATACTGTTACGAAATATCGTCCAGTTATCTGCTTTAAAAACCTGTTCTGAGTGAAAATGACTCCAGACATATTCCATTTCTGCAACAGCCAGATGAAATAAATGTGCACGACTTGCCAATACAACTGAATTAATGGCTCCAGCTGAGGTGCCACTAACTATAGAAAAAGGATTAGGTGAATTCCTCGGCAAAATACGTGAGAGTGCTTTCAACACCCCTACCTGATAAGCAGCACGGGCACCACCACCAGGCAGTACCAGGCCAATACGCACATTACTGTTAGCTGGGATATCCGTATCTGAACTCATAAGACAAAAGGTAGCAGAGCTATGTGCTCAATGAAACACAACCACAAGCCTGTGGTATCCACACACACTAAAAGAAAGCCCTACCCTCACTGAATCAGTCCCGAACAGCAGCCTGCCGGCCTAAGCTGTTATAAAACTTACCCAAATAACGCCCAACCACTCCCCAAGCAGCGGCAATACCGGCACCAATTGCAGCCATTGCACCAAGCCCCAGCCCAACACCGTCAGTTAGGCTGGCAAATGCGGCGCTGCTGACCGCATCACCTCCTCGATAAACCACAATATCGATAACTGGTTTGGCCTTGAAACGAGTTTCCCGATCAACCGCAGTAAACAGCATTTCACGGGCGGGACGGGTGATGGCATAGTTACCCGAACGCCGAGCTACATCAAGAGCCAGAGCCACCATAAGTATAGGTGCCAACGCCAATACAACCATACCCAAACAGATAAATATCGGCACCAGAGCCAATGTGGTTGGCATGCCAAAACGCTGCACAATACGACTGGTGGCAAACATTCCGATCGAAAATGTAAGGATATTCACAACCCAGTCTTTTAGCCCGAGTATTTGCGTTCGCTCTGCACGTGAAAACTCAGCCAAAAGATTCTTTTGTTCAAAATACACAAATGAACCAACGGCTGTATAAAGCAAAATAAATACACCAATCGCGAGCAAATAAGGATTTGAGACAAACATCCTAAACCCGGCAAATGGATTCCCGCCAATCTTCGCTGCGCTTAGGTCCGCATGCACATCTTCATTATGCAAATCAGTTACTTTAAGCCGCTCTAGGTACAGCACCAACCCAATTGGGATAATTAGTGCCACTGCCGCGATTAGCATAAGGACATCTGTACCCAGGTTTGTAGCAAACAACGTTGGAATGGAAGGCCCAACCAAAGCACCCGCACTTGCACCAACCGCAATAAATCCAAAAAGTCTGTTCGATTGCTCCTTAGTAAAAAGGTCTGACATGAAACTCCAGAACACCGATATATGAAACAGGCTGAATACACTTATCCAAACATAGAAAATCTTGTCTATAAGAACACGATCCTGAACACCGCTAACCCCAAAATAAAAGGCAACAAAGCTCAGCCCAAAAAAGGTGTAAACGAGCGGCACAAGGAATTTAAAACGCAAATGGGTGACAGCAAAACCATAAATTGCCACCACTATTACGCTAACAAAGAAATTAATATTCCAGAGAAGACTGACTTCTGTATCAGTCCAGTCACTGGCCATAGCATCACGCACCGGGCGCAGGATGTAGTAAGCAGCCATTAGCGTGAACACAAAGGCAAAGGCAACCATAACTGAGCGTAACTCATTGGGCTCAATCCTTGAGGCCGACTTCATAATGCGTGCCAACATATTTGGATTTTTATCATTCATTATTTATATGACTTTGCCGAAGCGGCACAATCAGGATCAGTAATTATTTAAGAAATTAATCAGCTACCAGTGAAGCAAACAACACATTCCAGTGATTCTCGCCAGAGGTCTCACCGTTAAATACTTCAAAGGTCTTATTTATGGCATCGGGCACCTGTAATGCCGCCACACAAACTGAGGCCAAATCTTCCCGGCTGATACGACCTCCGGTGGTATCACCCTGAGCAAAAATGACAGCAAACTCACCAGGAGGTGTATTGACCAGACCACCGGGACGCACAATAGTATAGGGAACGCCACTCATCCGAAGTGCCTGTTCGCCTTTAAATTTCCAGTTAAGGATATTATCAAACTGTTTATTAAGAAAATGATCTTTATCCGTAACACCCGAAGATGAGACCAATACAAACTGCCTGACCCCAGCTGCAGCCGCTGCATCAGCAAGATTCTTTACGCCACCAAAATCAACTGCTTCAGGATTATTAGTAGGGTCTGAGCGCGTCGAACCTATAGCTGAGATAACGTAGGCTACATCCTGCATAGCTGGATATATTGTGTCGATTTCACGCACATCACCGGTAACATAGCTAACTTCATCACCCAGAACCGGACGAGCCTTACTTTTATCACGAACAAATGCGCGAACCGTATAACCCTGAGACTGCAGATCCCTAACCAGCGCTCGCCCTGTGCCACCCGTTGCTCCGGCAACCAGTACCGTCTGCCCTTTACCAGACGTCATACTGCAAGAACTAACAGCAACAACCAGCAACATCGCGCAAAATCCGAATGTCATGGAAAGTGATCGCATAAAAATACTCATGAAACTATGTCCTGCAGCACTAAGTATGTGGCCCTGGAAAGATCAAACAGTATATGTATCTAATTATTTTAGCCGCAGGCGAAGCCAGCATATTCACTGACTGGTCACACGCAGTATGGTCATGGCATTAGTACCGCCCGTAACGCCCCGCATATCACCCTTCGTAAATATAAGTAAATCACCCTCTTCCGCCTCACCAAGCTCAAGCAGGCGCGTAAATATTTCACTATATAAAGACTCTGGATGCAGGTCCGTGACATCAAACAATACAGGGTGGACACCACGATACAGCGATATCCGCCGTAGTGTCGCCTCATGACGGGTAAATGCAAAGATGGGTATATCAGTACGTATGCGCGACATCCACAAAGCTGTTGAACCTGATTCAGTTAACGCAATGATCGCATGCACATCCATATGATTAGCAGTATGCATCACCGCCATTGCTATGGCCTGATCAACAAACTCAAAGTGTTCATCTTGACGTCGCATAAGACTACTGGTTAATCGATATGCTTCAGCACCAACACATACTTCTGCCATAGTCTCTATAGCCCGCACCGGATATTCACCAACCGCTGTTTCTGCAGACAACATCACACCATCTGTACCATCCATAACAGCATTAGCTACATCAGACACCTCGGCACGGGTCGGTATCTTACTGTGGATCATCGACTCCATCATCTGAGTAGCTGTAATAGAAACCTTATGCCGGTGTCGTGCAGCGCGAATAATTTTTTTCTGTAGCCCGGTCAACCCTGCATAACCCGTTTCCACTCCCAGATCACCACGGGCAACCATCACGGCATCAGTAGCATCAATGATAGCCTCAAGGTTATTAACGGCTTCAGAACGCTCTATCTTGGCAACTATGTGTCCAGCACCACCCGCATCACGCAGTAGTTGACGTGCTTCGTGTATATCTTCTGGATTACGGACAAAAGATACAGCTAACCAGTCAACTTCAGCCTCAGCCGCATGACAAATGTCTTCCCGATCCTTATCGGTTAAAGCGGGTGCAGACAGACCCCCACCATGACGATTAATTCCCTTCTGGTTGCCTAACTCACCTCCGGCAACTACATGGCAAATAATTCGTGAGCCCTCAACCGCTTCAACCTTAAGATTCAGGTGACCATCATCAAGTAACAGGGTGTCACCTACTTCAACATCATCTGACAACCCTTCATATGCCACCCCAACTGATTCTTTAGTGCCTGCATCACCAGCCATCAATGAATCCAGCACAAACTGTTGCCCCTCATCAAGCACGATGGGCGACTCCACAAACCGGCGTATACGAATTTTTGGCCCCTGCAAGTCACCCAAAATGCCAACATAGCGTCCCAGCTTGGCTGATATTTTACGGACATTGTCAATTCGCTTCTTATGCTCAGCCCATTCACCATGGGAAAAGTTGATACGCACAAGGTCTGTTCCAGCAACTAACAGCTTCTCAAGGACCTCAGGATCATCTGTGGCAGGACCGAGGGTGGCAATAATCTTGGTTCGACGATGCATATCAACTCTTCAGAAACCTTATGCGCTAGTATTATCCCACATTGAGCCAAATAACTAGTGTGTCCAGTATCAACCTATTCTGCACGTGACTCCAGTATTTCAATTGCAGGCAGCTTTTTCCCTTCCAGTAACTCCAGAAAAGCGCCCCCACCGGTGGAGATATAGGATATCTTGCTATTGAGATTATATTTCTCAAGTGCAGCCAGAGTATCTCCACCACCGGCAATGCTGAAGGCAGAACTATCTGCTACCGCCTGGGCCACTCTTTTAGTACCTGCACCAAACTGATCAATTTCAAAAACACCCACTGGCCCATTCCAGACTATGGTTCCTGCAGTCTGCAATATTTCTGCATAAGCCTCAGCTGTCTCCGGGCCTATATCAAGAATCATCTCTGCCTCACCAGTATCTGCAATATTACGCACAGTTGCTATGGCATCAGCACTAAATTCTTCTGCAACAACAACATCTGATGGTAACGGCACATCAGCCTTTTCTAACAAAGCTGCAGCCTGATCAAGCATGTCATGCTCGCAAAGAGACTTACCAATCGGATGGCCTGCAGCTGCAAGAAAAGTATTAGCAATACCACCGCCAACAATCAACTGGTCAACTTTGTCAGATAGCGCTTCAAGTACAGTTAGCTTTGTTGAAACTTTTGATCCACCCACAATAGCAACCATTGGCCTGGCCGGGTTCTCAAGCGCCTTACCAAGCGCTTCTAGCTCTTCAATCAGTAACGGACCTGCACAAGCAGCTGGTGCAAATTGCGCAACACCATAAGTGCTCGCCTGTGCCCGATGAGATGTACCAAAAGCATCCATAACAAATAAATCACAAAGTGCAGCCATCTGCTTTGCCAATGCATGATCATTCTTTTTTTCACCCACATTGAAACGTACGTTCTCACACAAGACCGCCTGCCCCGGCTCAACATCTACACCATCCAGCCAGTTTTCAGCCAGGCGTACTTCCTGACCCAGCAATACACTGACATGACGGGCGACTGGCCCAAGAGAAAACTGATCTTCAAACTCGCCTTCAGTAGGTCGCCCAAGGTGTGACAGCAAAATGACTGCCGCCCCAGCATCCAGCGCATGCTGAATGGTTGGAAGTGCAGCCCTGATACGAATATCACTGGTGACGTTACCGTCTTCCAACGGCACATTGAAATCAAAACGGATCATGACTCGCTTACCAGCAAGATCCATATCAGTCATACGGTTTACGTTCATTGCTCTGCTCTGGGTTTCTGTCATGAATTATTCACCAAAAAAAAAGGCGCGATCAAGCCGCACCTTTTCCAGATAAGGACTAAGATCAAGTGCAATCTCAACCGGCATTTGCCAGTGCTACTGTGGTGTCTAGCATACGATTGGAAAAACCCCATTCGTTGTCATACCAGGAACAAACCTTCACAAGGTTGCCACCCATTACTTTAGTCAGGGTTGCATCATAAGTTGAGGAAGCAGGGTCATGATTAAAATCTATCGACACCAATGGGCCATCGTTATAGGCCAACACGCCCTTCAGTGGCCCATCACTGGCCGCCTTCAGAATTGAATTAATTTCTTCAACTGTCGTATCACGTGCTGCTGTAAAAGTAAGATCAACCATAGATACATTAATTGTTGGAACCCGCACAGAGAAACCGTCCAATTTGCCATCCAGTTCCGGTAAAACCAGACCAACAGCTGCCGCAGCACCTGTCTTGGTCGGAATCATGGACTGAGTTGCCGAACGAGCACGCCGTAAGTCACTGTGATAAACGTCTGTCAGCACCTGATCATTGGTATACGCATGAATCGTGGTCATGATGCCCTGCTCAAGGCCAATAGCCTCATGCAAAGGCTTAACCAGAGGGGCCAGACAATTGGTGGTGCACGAAGCATTGGAAACCACAGTATCAGTAGCTTGCAGAATATTGTCATTCACACCATAAACAATAGTTGGAAGATCCTTACCTGCAGGAGCAGAAATAAGCACCTTCTTGGCACCGGCATCCAAATGTGCCTGCGACTTTGCCTTACTGGCGAAAAAGCCAGTGGACTCCATAACCACATCTACGCCTAACTCTGCCCAAGGCAGATCAGCTGGATTACGTTCAGCCAGCACACGAATACGGTCTCCATCAACAATCAGATGGTCGCCATCAACCTGCACTTCAAAAGGAAACGGGCCATGCGCACTGTCATGCCGTGTCAGGTATGCATTGGTTTCTGCATCACCCAAATCATTAATAGCGACAATCTCTATATCGCCTTTACGGCCACCTTCATAGACTGCTCGCAAAACATTTCGGCCGATACGGCCATATCCATTAATTGCAACTTTTACTGCCATGCTTTCATACTCCCATCATTGCCACCAACATGATGGCAGCATCAAACTAAATCAGATATACAGCCTTAATCAGCCGCCAATAGTTCACGGACAGTTGACGTAACCCGTTCCGTAGTAAAACCAAATTTCTCAAATAACAGCGGTGCAGGTGCAGATTCACCAAAACAATCCATCGAGATGACACTGCCCTCACTGCCCACATAGACATACCAGCCATTACCAACACCAGCCTCAACTGCAACCCGGCAGGTAACTGAGGGTGGCAGAACAGAATCACGGTAATCATCTTCCTGGTCTGCAAACAGCTCAACACAGGGGATTGATACCACCCGGACACGCAAACCTTCATTCTGCAACTCACGAGCAGCATCCATAACCAGCGCCACTTCCGAACCTGTTGCTATCAGGATAGCCTGTGGGTCTGCATCGCCATACAGCACATAGCCGCCCCGACGAACAGCCGCAACCTGATCAGCATCCCGAACCTGTCGGGGCAATGACTGTCTGCTAAAGATTAGGCTGGTCGGACCATCACGGCGCTCTATGGCATCCTGCCAGGCAACTGCTGTTTCAACTCCATCGCAAGGACGCCACACAGTCATATTCGGCATGATGCGCAGGCTTTCAACATGCTCAACGGGCTGATGAGTTGGGCCATCTTCACCTAGGCCAATCGAATCATGTGTAAAGACCAGAATATTCTGAATCTTCATCAATGCAGCCATACGCAATGCATTGCGCGCGTAGTCAGAGAATGTCAGGAAGGTACCACCATAGGGAATAAATCCACCATGCAGCGTCATACCATTCATGATCGCCGCCATAGCAAACTCACGCACCCCGTAATAAATGTAATCACCACTGGCATCCTCTCGGGTTACCGGCACTGATGCATCATGGTTGGTCAGATTCGAGCCCGTCAGATCAGCAGAACCACCTGTCATTTCCGGCAACAACGAAGCAAAGGCATTAATGGCAATCTGTGAATCTTTCCGGGTTGCTAATGGCTTCTCATTTTTGCCAATTTCAGCAATGGCAGCAGCAACTTTCTCAACCCAGTCAGCAGGCAAGTCACCAGCCAGACGACGATCAATTTCTGTAGCAAGTTCAGGGTACTGTTCTCGGTAAGTGGCCATGGTTTTATCCCAGGCTTGCTCCACCCGTTGCCCTGCTTCATGACCATCCCAACCTGCACGAATACTATCGGGCACCTCAAAAGGCTCCCAGGACCAGCCCAGTGCCTCACGTGCAGCAGCAATTTCTTCTGTACCCAGTGGCGCACCATGAGTGGCCTCTGTGCCCTGTTTGTTAGGGGAGCCAAAGCCAATAATTGTTTTGCAACAAATCAGTGTGGGTTGTTCGCTGTTAGCCTGGGCCTGTTCGATGGCCTTATGTATGGCTGCAGCATCATGGCCATCAACGTCTGCAATAACCTGCCAGCCATAGGCACGAAACCTTGCGGGCGTATCATCAGCAAACCAGCCAGCAACATCACCATCAATAGAAATACCGTTATCGTCATAAAGACAAATCAGCTTACCCAGGCCCAGAGCACCTGCCAAAGAGCAGGCCTCATGGGAAATACCTTCCATCAGGCAGCCATCACCCAAAAACACCCAGGTGCGATGATCCACTATATCCAGATCAGGCTTGTTATAGCGGTCTGCCAGCATCTTCTCTGCCAGCGCCATACCAACTGCATTGGTTATACCCTGACCCAATGGCCCGGTAGTCGTTTCAATACCCAGTTCTGGCTCATATTCAGGGTGGCCAGCTGTACGAGCACCCAGCTGACGAAAGTTCCTAAGCTCATCAATACTCAATGGATAGCCGGTCAAATGCAGCAATGAATACAGCAGCATGGAGCCATGGCCGTTGGACAGCACAAAACGATCCCGGTTAACCCACTCAGGATTAGCAGGATTATGCTTAAGAAAGTCATTCCACAAGACTTCAGCTATATCAGCCATGCCCATTGGAGCACCGGGGTGCCCTGAATTGGCTGCCTGGACAGCATCCATGGAAAGTGCACGAACTGCATTTGCCAAATCTCGGCGAGAGGGCTGTTGAGCAGCCGTTTCAGGTGTTGAGGCCATGTTTTCTAGTTTTGTTGGAGAGTCGCGAACCGACTCTGAGGTCGCGCATTGTCGCCTACTCGTTGGTCAGTCGCAAATGCAGTGCTCCTGGGGCATGGTTATAATCTGATCTGCCTGATATCAGCCCCTGATTATGTTGCACCACAACCATTTAAAGGCCAGAAAAACAATCCAGATAGCCTATAGAACCAAACTTAGGTTTATAATCCGCGCCTCTTTAAACTCAGGTCACAGGTTGATTTATGTCTAGACGCTTTCAATTTACTTCAGAATCTGTTTCTGAAGGTCATCCCGACAAAATGTCGGATCAAATCTCTGACGCCATTTTGGATGAGTACATTAAGCAAGATCCCAATTCCCGTGTTGCTGTAGAGACAATGGTTAAAACCGGCTATGTAATAGTTGCAGGTGAGGTTACTGCAAATGCTGTAATCAACGCAGAAAAAACCATTCGCGACACCGTACTTGATATTGGTTACAACACTTCAGATATGGGCTTTGATGGTGCCTCCTGTGCAGTACTCAACGCTATCGGTGCACAATCAACTGATATCGCAATGGGTGTAGACCGTGGCGACCCACGTGAACAGGGTGCAGGTGATCAGGGCCTGATGTTTGGTTATGCAAGCAATGAAACAGATGTGCTCATGCCAGCTGCAATTCAGCTTTCACACCGTCTGGTTGAAAAACAGGCACAGGTTCGCAAATCAGGCGAACTGACTTTCCTGCGACCAGATGCAAAAAGCCAGGTCACACTGGTATATGAAGATCATAAACCCGTCGCCATTGATGCCGTTGTGTTATCCACACAACATGACCCTGACGTCAGCTTGTCAACGTTGCAGGAAGCTGTGATGGAAACCATCATTAAACCCATCCTGCCCAGCGAATGGCTAAATGCTGATACTCAGTATCACATTAATCCAACCGGAAATTTTGTTATTGGCGGCCCCGTGGGTGATTGCGGTCTGACAGGACGCAAAATTATTGTTGATACCTATGGAGGCATGGCTCGTCACGGTGGTGGCGCCTTCTCTGGTAAGGATCCGTCAAAAGTGGACCGCTCTGCAGCTTATGCTGCTCGTTACGTCGCCAAGAATATTGTTGCTGCAGGACTGGCAGAACGTTGTGAAGTGCAGGTTTCCTACGCTATCGGTGTAGCAGAGCCCACCTCTATTACTGTTGAGACTTTTGGCACCGGCACTATTTCAGAAGACCGTTTGACACAGCTAATTCGTGAACACTTTGATCTCACACCATACGGTATCCGTGAAATGCTGGACCTGATCAAACCAATCTATCGTTCCACTGCGGCATATGGTCACTTTGGCCGTGAAGACGAAGGCTATGGCTGGGAAAAAACCGACAGAGCAGAACAGCTTAAAAGTTAATACAGCTAACTGATCAAAAAAATATTAGGGGATGCTGAGGACTGCTCCCCATATAAAATTTCCAGGAGAAATATCTATGAATACGGAACCCGCCCTAGCACTGAAGAAAGATTATAAAGTCGCCGATATATCACTGGCTGACTGGGGTCGCCGCGAAATTGCGATTGCAGAAACTGAAATGCCTGGCCTTATGGCTGTGCGTAAAGAATATGCTGGCAAGAAACCACTGGAAGGTTCACGCATCATGGGCTCACTGCACATGACTATTCAAACAGCCGTGCTGATTGAAACTCTGGTGGAACTGGGTGCAGAAGTACGCTGGGTTTCCTGCAATATCTTTTCTACTCAGGATCATGCGGCGGCGGCCATTGCTGCTATGGGCATTCCGGTCTTTGCTTACAAAGGCGAAACACTGGACGAATACTGGGATTACACCCACCGGGCAATGGACTGGGCTGACGGCGGCGTACCTAACCGCATCCTGGATGACGGTGGTGACGCAACCCTGCTGCTCATTCTTGGTGCAAAAGCCGAACAAGATGCTTCTATTCTTGATAACCCAGGCAGCGAGGAAGAAGTTGCGCTGTTTAAGGCCATCAAGGCAAAACTCGCCAGCAACCCGGGCTGGTACACAGAAAGACGTGATGCCATTGGCGGCGTCACAGAAGAAACCACTACCGGTGTGCAGCGTTTGTACCAAATGCAGCAAGTCGGCGACCTGCCCTTCCCTGCCATCAACGTCAACGACTCTGTTACCAAATCAAAATTCGACAACCTTTACGGTTGTCGTGAGTCACTTGTGGACGGCATCAAACGTGCAACTGATGTCATGATTGCAGGCAAAATTGCCGTTGTTGCCGGTTACGGCGACGTGGGCAAAGGCTGCGCACAATCACTAAAAGGTCTGGGTGCAACAGTTCTTGTTACAGAAATTGATCCTATCTGTGCACTACAAGCTGCAATGGAAGGCTTCCAGATTGTGACCATGGAAACTGCTGCTGCTATCGGTAACATCTTTGTCACCACTACAGGCAACTTCAATGTGATCACGCACGACCACATGGCTGCCATGAAAGATCAGGCCATCGTCTGCAACATTGGTCACTTCGATAATGAAATCGACATTGCCAGCATCCAGAAATACAAGTGGGAAAACATCAAGCCTCAGGTTGATCACGTTATCTTCCCTGATGGCAAGCGCATCATCATGCTCGCTGAAGGCCGTCTCGTAAATCTGGGTTGTGCCACTGGCCACCCAAGCTTCGTAATGTCCAACTCATTCACTAATCAGGTTATGGCACAGATTGAATTGTGGCAGAGCCCGGATAACTACAAGAACGAGGTGTACGTATTACCTAAACACCTCGATGAAAAAGTCGCACGTCTGCATCTTGGACAACTAGGTGTCAATCTCACAACGCTGAGCAAGGAACAGGCTGACTACATCGGCGTGTCTGTAGACGGCCCTTACAAACCAGAGCACTACCGCTACTAGGACTAATCGTAGGTTTCACCTAAAAAGGCGCTCCTTGGGGCGCTTTTTTTTTGCGCCTTTTAGTAGTACGACTACTGCTTAATGTGACCTTTATCCTATCACTATCAGATATGGCTGTTTATAGTTACCCTAACTTCACTGTCGGTAGTAAAAAATTGCCCAGCAATCCCATCCGGATACTACACATAACTGACCCTCACCTGCATGCACATCGTGAGGCGATGATGCGCGGCATAAATACCTTTGAAACCTACAAGGCAATTATTGAGCGGGTTGCTAGTGAAGAACACAAACCGGATGCGGTAATCGCAACCGGTGATCTGGTACAGGATGAAACCAGGCAAGGCTATGAACGTTTCAAAAATGTCATACAGAAACTGAATGTGCCTGTGCACTGCATACCCGGCAATCATGACTCACCGCGTATCATGGCTGAAATATTAAACAAGCCACCCTTTCAGTTCTGCGGTAGTACTGTATATGAAAACTGGTGCATCATCATGCTCAACACCGCAGTACGCTGGGATGATGGTGGCGGTCTAGAAAGCAGCCAACTGGAAATACTTGAGCGCACCCTAAAGGCCCACCCAGAACATCACACACTCATTGGTATGCATCACCACCCCATACCTATGGGCAGCCGGTGGCTGGATGGACTGGGTCTGCGTAACAGTGACGACCTTTTTACCATCATTGACCAGCATACCCAGGTAAAAGCTATTACCTGGGGCCATGTACACCAAGCCTCAGATCGTGAGCGTAAGGGTGTACGCATGATCAGCACGCCTTCCACCGGGCCACAATTCCTTCCTGATAGTGACACCTTCATAATGGACACCAAACCGCCGGGCTACCGCTGGCTTAATCTGTTTCCTGACGGAAGTATAGAAACAGAACTGATATGGCTATCCTGAAATTAATTCCACGGGCCTTGTTATTTTGCTTGTTCCTTAACGGAACAGTTTTTGCTGGCACCTTGCCCATCTGGGAACTCATGAACACAAGCAACCGTGTTTTACTTATGGGCTCAGTGCATTTTCTACGTGCCTCTGACTACCCTCTACCAGAGGGCGTCAATGCCGCATATGATCTTGCGGACACACTGGTCATGGAAATCAATATGGATGCTCTGGACCCGGCGCTTGCCCAGACAACCATGATGAGTATGGGCGTCAGCCAAAGCGGTCA
This sequence comes from Gammaproteobacteria bacterium, assembly GCA_024229935.1. GTDB lineage: Bacteria > Pseudomonadota > Gammaproteobacteria > Steroidobacterales. The sequence goes on from JAAERX010000094.1 coordinate 87,067, forward strand.
AAGCCTGCGTGATGCTCTGGGCGAAGCTAATTACAAAGAAGCATCACGCCGCGCTGAGGATCTGGGTGTGCCTTTCACCATGTTCGATCAGTATGAACCCTGGTTTGCAGCTCTGACCATTACCCAACTACGTATGATGCAGTTGGGCTTTGACCCTGCCTGGGGCATCGAAACACAATTTACCCAGCAAGCAGCAGGCGATGCCAAAAATATCGAAGGACTTGAAACTCTCGAAGAACAACTGGGCTTCATGGATAATCTTGATGATAAAACCCAACAGCAATTCCTGCTGCAATCACTTGAAGATGCAGCCACCCTGCAAGATCAGGTAGAAACAATTGTCGCAGCCTGGCGAACCGGAGATGTAAACACCCTAGAAGAACTTATGCTGGAAGGCTTTGCATCTGCCCCGGCACTTGAAGATGCACTACTCATACAGCGTAACCGTAACTGGATACGATCAATTAAAAATCTGCAGAATAAGTCTGATAACTACCTGGTAATTGTTGGGGCAATGCATCTCGTGGGTGAAAACAGTGTAGTGGCAATGCTTGAAGATAAAGGCATCTCAATACGGCAACTGACCGATACTGATCTCAATTAAACTCTGGTCATTAAACTTCGGTCATCTCGAATTCTTGTTTGCCTGCACCACAATCCGGGCAACGCCATGACAACGGCACATCTGTCCAAGCGGTACCAGGCGCCAGACCATGATCAGGATCACCCTTGGCTTCATCATAGATATAACCACAGATCAGACACATCCACGTTTTCATAAAGGCCTCTATAAATGCACTTGTAAAAGTCTCTGGTAAATTTTCAATGCTTCATCATTAAAGCAGCAAAAAATAACCTGTAAAACAGTATTCTTATCAGTCTCACCGAAAGCTATCACTTCTCTTGCCGCAATTGCTGCTGCCTGCTCCGCAGGATAACCGAAAATACCTGTACTAATACCCGGAAAAGCAATTGAGTGAAGCCTTTTTTCACTGGCAAGCTGCATACAGTTTCGATAACACCTGGCCAATAATTCAGCTTCGTTATTATTTCCACCATGCCAAACCGGCCCCACCGAATGAATGAGATAACGCGCCTGCAAATTATGCCCTGCTGTGAGTCGCGCCTCACCTGTTGGGCAACCACCCAGAGCAGCACATTCCCTGAGTAAACCCGGCCCCGCCGCCGCATGTATAGCGCCGTCCACACCACCACCACCAAGCAAACTGCTATTAGCCGCGTTCACAATCGCATCCGTATCCAGCGTTGTGATATCCGCCTTAATTACCTGTAGCTGCATAAACCGCTTCCAGTCTTTTCAGGACATCCGATCTTAAGCAACCTGCTGCAAGAATGGGTTAAGAAATTCTAAACGTGCGAGCGGGTCATCCAATTCCAGACAGTATTGTTTCTGCTCCTGCTCTATAGGCAGTGTTTCAGCAAGCCGATAACCCACCCATGACGCATCATCGAAGTCCCTCGGTATCTGCTCATACAGCCCGCCAATATCATCCAGCAAAGCATGGAGTATCTTAGCCATATGCAGATAGTCCCCCGGTACTGGCGCCTCAGGCTCCGGAGGCAGTATTTCAATATCACCTGTATTTAAGCCATCGTCCTGACGGTACATGCTCATAAGCCGAAAACGACTTTCACCTGTTGCTGTAATGCCCAGCAGCCCATCAGCGCCCTGATACCAGTCTGTAATCATGGCGAGGGTTCCGGTCGCCTGAGTAATAACTTCGCTACCAGCCTCATTTCCCTCCGTTATCAGCACAACCCCAAAAGGCTCATTTTTTTTCATGCAATGGCTGACCATATCGAGATAGCGTGCCTCAAAAACCCTCAGTGAAAGTGGACCACCCGGAAACAGGACAGTCTGTAGTGGAAATAGCGGTACGGACAGGGTAGTCACAAGGCTTGCACCGAATTAATTGACATCACTCTTTACCGTCTCCGGCAAATTGACAGGGCGCAATCATCATGCGCGGGTCCAGCCAGCTCGTCAATAAAGCTGTCAGTGACTTATTACGGCCGCTTCCAACTCAGTACAAATAAGCCGATGAATGCCACCAAAGCCACCGTTGCTCATCACCACCAGTTCATCATCTGGCTGGGCATAGGCCGCCACAGCAGTGGCAATTTCATTGACATCCTTACGAATACTGAGCACAGGCAAACCCTTAAGCACATCCGTCAGCAGCCAGGGCAGATCATCTGGCTCAAAAACCCAGACCGCATCAGCCGACTCCAGTGACTGCTTCAGGGCATCTCGATGCACACCCAGTTTCATACTGTTAGAACGCGGTTCCAGTATTACCAGAACCCGGCCACTGGCTGTTTCACACAACGCTTCCAGAGTACGACGAATAGCCGTTGGATGATGCGCAAAATCATCGTATACCCGCACCTGGTTAAACGCACCAAGATATTCCAGGCGGCGTTTCACGCCGGTAAATTTTTCCAGCCCCGCCAGAGCCACCTCAATGCTGACACCTGCATGTCGTGCAGCCAGTGTTGCAGCCGTAGCATTCTCCAGGTTGTGCGCGCCGGGCATCGCAAGCTTGCCGGATTGCCAGCTCTGTCCATCTGCATCCAGCTGCAAAGTATTATCTGTACGCTGTGCCTGCCAGTCTGCAGCAACCATTAAATCACTACTGTAACGTTCAACCGGCGTCCAGCAGCCCATCTCCAGCAAGCGATCAATTTCAGGCTCTTTTGCATTAGCAATTATTCGCCCTTTACCGGGCAGGATGCGGAGCATCTGGTGAAACTGCCAGCGAATGGCTGCCATATCCGCATAAATATCAGCATGATCAAATTCAAGATTGTTGATAATTAATGTATCCGGACCGTAGTGCATAAACTTTGCACGTTTATCAAAGAATGCGGTGTCATATTCATCTGCCTCAATCACAAATACATCACCTGCACCCAGCCGTGCTGTTGTTGAAAAATTGGCGGGCACGCCACCAATTAAATACCCGGGATTCATCCCGGCTGCTTCCAGCAGCCAGGCCGTCATACTGGCTGTCGTCGTTTTGCCATGCGTACCTGATACCGCAATGACATGTTGATCTTTGAGTACATGCTCAGCCAGCCAGGCAGGGCCAGATGTGTATGGCTTACCGCTATCGAGTAGTTCTTCAACTATAGGCATGCCACGACTCATGACATTACCAACAACAACCAGGTCAGGGTTAATGTCGAGCTGGTCCGGAGCAAAGCCTTCAATCAGCTCTATGCCCAGCGCCTCAAGTTGCTCACTCATCGGTGGGTAGACCGCCTGATCACTACCGGTTACACGGTGCCCTGCAGCCCGTGCGATTGCAGCAATGCCTCCCATGAAAGTACCGCATATGCCAAGTATATGTATGTGCATTCAGAAATCCGGGATAAGTTGGAACATCTGATAATTAACAAAAAAGTATGCCACGGCCAGAACCACACCAATACCAAAAGATTTATCTATGGCTCTCGACAGAATATGACCAAAGAGTGCAATTGACCAGAGCAGCATAACCACCAGAACCAAAATTGATAGTGCCCACAATGCTGACAATTGTTCAAAAAATAGCAGCACAAAACTTGGCAAAGAAAGTACCTGTAGCAATACTGATGTGCCAAGCATTGCAGTAAAGGTCTGCCGTAAGCGGCCTATAAAACCAAAATAAAAAACTGCGGTTAAAACACTTACAAACAGTAATGCAATGTCCAGAAAGGCCGGCACCAGCATCCAGACCAGAAACTGCAGAGCAGCCAACTCACCCTCAGCCTGCCCAATCTCAGATAAGAACACAATCAGACAGTCTGTCAGCGCATAGGCTATAAGCGCAATAAGCAACAGCGGACGCGAATCAGGGAGACTGTCAGGCCCCTCACGAAATAGCACAATCTGCCAGAAGGCTTTGATGAGTGCTAACACAGGACTGCAACCGCTGATGTCATCTTTATCCAGAATTTGTATCTTAATATTTTAATTATATGACCAGCCGACATGATCCACTACACTCTACCTACTATGCCAACACTACACACAATTCCATTACTGATTGAGGAACAGGCGCACCTTGATCAGGCCTGTGAAATTATCAGCACTTACGACCAGGTTGTCATTGACACTGAATTCGTCCGCACCAACACCTATGCGCCACATCTGGGACTTGTGCAGATTGCAGCGGGTGACACCATCATCTGTATTGACCCGCTGGCTGATATGGATATGGGCCACTGCTGGGGCCTCCTGTTCGACCCTGCACGCGCCAATATCCTGCATTCAGGCAGTCAGGATATGGAAGTGCTTTGGTACACCTGCAAACAGGTTATCCAGAACCTTATTGATACACAGGTCTGCTCGGCTCTGCTGGGCTATCCCGCACAGATTGGTTATGCAGGCCTTGCCAAAGAATTACTGGGTGTCGACATCAGCAAAGATCAGACTCGTACTGACTGGACACGACGACCATTGACCAATGCGCAACTAAAGTATGCAGCCGAAGACGTCAAACATCTGGGCAAGATGCACACCATTCTGAAGCAGCGACTCACTGACCTCGGGCGCTATGAGTGGGCACTGGAAGACAGCCGCATACTTTGTAACACCAACCTGTACAAGCCTGCACCCGATAAAGCCTGGCAACGACTCAAAAGCATTCCTTTTCTGCCAGTTGACCAACAATCACGGGCACGGGCCCTTGCAGCCTGGCGTGAACAACGTGCCGTAAATTCCGATAAGCCCAGAGGCTGGATACTATCTGACAAAGCACTCTTGAATATGGCTGAGCAAAATCCAACCAGTCTCACAGCACTTAACGGCATTAATGATTTACCGCAAGGCCTTATCCACCATCAGGGTGAACGCTTACTGAACGTCATAACAGATGCGAATAAGGCACTTGCCAGCGGTACTGTTAGTTATGAACAAATCTTTCCCGACCGGGATAAAGACAAAGCACTCCTGAAAAAACTATCAGCTATAGTGCGTGCAGAGGCAGAAAAACTCGGCATCGCCAATGAGATAGTTGCCAGTAAGCGCGAGATTCAGGCGTTGATGCGGGGCGAGGACAACAGCCGAATTATCAACGGCTGGCGAAATGCCCTGATTGGTAAAGCGATGACAGACGCTATTGGTTAGCCAGAAACAGGCTCTGCTGTAGGTGTAAGCATGGAATGACAACTGGTTATTGGCTCGTTCGCAGCATTCGCACTGTTCCCACTCCTGCTGACAGTGGTCTACACACAGATAAAACAAAGACCGTTATGGGTCTGTGCTTACTGGTTTATACCCTGGGCTGTCTGAACTGCGCTGCTCTTTATGCCGTGGCCAAAAAAACATGTTGGCAGTCTCTTTTAAGAACCTGCGGCGATAGCAATGATACTGGTTATTCTGTCACTCACCCTGATCTGGCCCAGATACGAGCAGCTCGACAAACGGTTAAAAGCCATATCCACTCTAGCCACGATAATTGTGCTGATCATCGGGCTAACCACGCCTGAAATCCGAAAGTAAGGGTTATCAGGAAAGCCCCAACGTGCTTTTGAGGCGCGAATAAATCTCTTCAATATCGCCCTCGCCTTCTACCGTCTTGAGCAGACCTGCTGAACGATAAAACTCGATGAGTGGCTCAGTCTGTTCACGATAAACATTAAGACGTTTTGCAATGGTGTCTTCATTGTCATCAGCACGCTGAATCAATTCACCACCTGCCGCTGTCACTGCATCCATTTCTTCCTGCGATGAAAAATGGATGTTCAGCAATTTACCCGTCTTCGAGCAGGTGCGTCGCCCGGTGAGTCTTTTCATCAGAATATCGAGGTCGACGTTCAGGAGGACAGCCGCATCCAGGCTCTGACCTATATCCGCCAGCACCGGCTCAAGGTCTTTGGCCTGTTGAAGATTTCTTGGATAGCCATCCAGGATGAAACCGGTCTTACAGTCATCCTGTGCCAACCGTTCCGCGATGATACCGAGCACGATATCGTCCGTGACGAGTTCACCAGCGTCCATCGCTGACTTAGCCCGCTGCCCGAGTTCACTACCAGCAGCAACTGCGCCGCGTAACAAGTCACCGGTGGAAATCTGCTGCAAGCCGTAATCAGCCATTAATTTCTGTGCCTGGGTGCCTTTGCCGGAGCCTGGCGCCCCGAGGAATACAATTCTCATAGTTTCTGTCTGCTGACCTTATGTCCTATCGATAAGCCCGGAACACATTTTCTCCCTTAATGCACCGGACGCCAATGCCGCGTAAGCTAACGGTTCAACCCATACAGGTCAAACCCCTTCGAACTTAATACAACAGATAGTTGCCCCAAGGCTCTAGCTGGGGCAGTATGCGGCGGCAGCTTTAACAAGAAAAACATAGTTATGTCACTCAAAAAGAACGCTTTTTACGCCCAATCAGGTGGTGTCACCGCCGTTATTAATGCCAGTGCCTGTGGGGTTATCGAAACCGCACGCAAACACAAGAGCAAAATTGGCAAGCTTTATGCGGGTCGCAATGGCATCATTGGCGCACTCACCGAAGATATGATCGACACCGGCAAGGAAAGCACTAAAGCTATTGCAGCTTTGCGCCACACGCCTGGTGGTGCCTTTGGCTCTGCTCGATACAAACTCAAAAGTCTTGAAGAAAACCGTGCGGAATATGAACGTCTGATTGAAGTCTTCCGGGCACATAATATAGGCTATTTTTTCTATAACGGTGGTGGCGACTCTGCTGACACCTGCTACAAAGTTTCTCAGCTATCCAAAGAACTGGGGTTCCCAGTGCAGGCTATCCATGTACCCAAAACGGTAGATAACGACCTACCCATTACCGATACCTGCCCTGGCTTCGGTTCAGTAGCCAAATATATTGCTGTCTCAACTCAGGAGGCCGCTCTCGATGTCGCCTCTATGGCACGCACCTCCACCAAGGTCTTTGTACTTGAAGTCATGGGCCGTCATGCAGGCTGGATTGCAGCTGCTGGTGGCCTTGCTGGTCAGACACGCAATGATGCCCCACACATCATCCTCTTTCCTGAAGTACCTTTTAATAAGAACGCCTTCCTTAAGCGTGTAAAAGAGTGCGTGCGTGACAATGAATACTGTGTGGTCATTGTCAGTGAGGGCGCTGCTTATAAAGACGGCACCTTTCTCGCCGATGCCGGTACCACAGATGCATTTGGTCACAAGCAACTCGGTGGCGTAGCGCAGGTTGTAGCCCAAATGGTAAGAGATGAACTGGGCTTTAAATACCACTATGCCCTGGCAGACTATCTGCAGCGCTCTGCCCGCCATATTGCATCCAAAACTGATGTTGAACAGGCCTATGCTGTTGGCAAAGCAGCTGTAGAGATGGCTCTGGCAGGTGCAAATTCAGTGATGCCTGCTATTATCCGCAAGTCGGACAAGCCCTATAAATGGACCATTGAGAAGGCTCCGCTTAGCCGGGTGGCCAATAAAGAAAAAATGATGCCCAAACGCTTCATAACCAAGGATGGCTTTGGTATTACAGCTGCCTGTCGGCGCTATCTGGAGCCTCTTATTAAGGGTGAAGATTACCCACCGTACAAGGACGGTTTACCTAAATACGTCACGCTCAAAGGCGTTTCGGTCACGAAAAAGCTAAAAACCGATTTTGTGGTATGATGCGCGCGCTTTCGATACCGGACTGCGGACGCAAGTCTTTATAACCGTGCGGTCGGCAAGTACCAAAAAGACAAATTTCATTCGGTGGGAGGATTCCGAACGCGTTCTACATAGCTAACGTGCAGCCTATCGCACCTTGCAGCCCTGTGTGCCGCATCCTCTCCCGCCGGAAAACAATGACGGAGTAACAATCAATATGTCAGTTGCAATTATCCTGGTCCTGTCCCTTTTCGGACTCATTGTGGCCTTTTACTACTCGCGCTCGGTCAACCGCGTTGCGATCGATATGGGTGTTGAAGACACCGACACACGCAGCAAACTGCGCAAGATTCATGCGGCGATTGCCGAAGGAGCAATGGCGTTCCTCAAGCAGGAATACAAGTTCATGGCCATCTTCATGGTCCTGTTCGGCATCGTCATCGCCCTCCTGATCGATGATCACCACACCGAGAACGTCAATGAAGGCATCTACACAGCCGTCGCGTTCATTTTCGGCGCGATCATCTCAGTCGCCAGTGGCTACATTGGCATGAAGATCGCGACCGCGGGCAACGTTCGCACGACGGTCTCAGCCAACCAGTCGCTCTCCAGCGCGTTCAATCTCGCGCTGCACTCCGGTGCTGTTATGGGCTTCGCGCTGGTCAGCTTAGCCTCGCTTGGCATGCTGCTGATCTACCTCGGCCTCAAATATGTACTGCCGAATGATCTGCCACCGCACGTATTGATGGAAGTGATTGCAGGCTTCGGCCTTGGCGGCTCTTCCATTGCGCTGTTCGCGCGCGTGGGCGGCGGCATCTTCACGAAAGCAGCCGATGTGGGCGCCGACCTCGTTGGCAAGGTCGAGGCGGGAATTCCGGAAGACGATCCGCGTAACCCGGCCGTTATCGCTGACAACGTCGGTGACAACGTCGGTGACGTTGCTGGTATGGGTGCTGACCTCTTCGGCTCCTGTGCAGAGAGCACCTGCGCGGCTATGGTCATCAGCGCGATTGCCTTCGGTGGCAACGTTGATGCGCTGCTGTACCCAATTGTCATCTCAGCAATCGGCATTCCGGTCAGCCTGATCTCAATTATGCTGATTCGCGTCACCACCGAAGCCCAGGTGGGCCCAGCGCTGAAACGTATGCTGATCATATCGAGCGCCATTATGGCCGTTGTCATGTACTTCGTGACCGACATGCTGGTGCCAGCAGCGTTTGTAATCGCCGGCGACAACTATACCTCCCTCGGCGTATACCTGTGCTTCCTGACTGGACTGATCGCCGGCCTCATCGTGGGCCTACTCACCGAGTACTACACGTCAGATGCCTACAGTCCCGTTCGTGAAGTGGCTGAGTCCTGCCAGACCGGTGCCGCGACCAACATCATTTTTGGACTGGCACTTGGTTACAAGAGTGCCGTTGGTCCTTATCTCGCAATCGGCCTTGCCATCTACATTCCGTGGTTGCTGGCCGGCATGTACGGTGTGGCCATTGCCTCGCTCGGCATGCTGGGCACGCTGGTCATCGCGCTGACGATTGACGCCTACGGCCCGGTGGCTGACAACGCCGGCGGGATCGCCGAGATGGCCGGCATGCCGGAACATGTACGCGAGCGCACAGACGTCCTGGACTCAGCCGGTAACACCACCGCCGCCATGGGTAAGGGCTTCGCGATTGGCGCTGCCATTTTGACGTCGCTCGCCCTGTTCGGCGCGTTCCTGACGCGTGCCGATCTGCTGCTAAAAGAACAGGATCCGAGCTCGGATCTGCTCGGCTCGATCAACCTGCTCGACCCGATGGTCTTCACCGGCCTGTTCATCGGTGCCGTATTGCCGGCACTGTTCTCGGCCATGACGATGAAATCAGTCGGTGCAGCCGCGTTTAAAATGATCGAGGAAGTGCGGCGTCAGTTCCGCGACATTCCGGGCATCATGGAAGGCAAAGGCGAACCTGATTACGCACAGTGCGTTGCGATCTCGACGCAGGCTGCCGTTCGCGAAATGATTGCGCCCGGCATCCTTATCCTCGGTGCACCGCTTGCCACCGGGTTCCTGTTCGGTATCGAGGCCACGGCCGGTCTGCTGGCCGGCTCGCTGGTCGCCGGCGGCGTGCTTGCGATCTCGGCGTCAAACTCGGGCGGCGCCTGGGACAACGCCAAGAAATACATCGAAGCCGGCAATCTCGGTGGCAAGGGCACCGACGTTCACAAGGCAGCGGTGGTTGGCGATACGGTGGGTGATCCTCTGAAGGACACATCCGGCCCATCGCTGAATATCCTGATTAAGTTGTCGGCCATTCTGTCGCTCGTCTTCGTACCGTTCTTCGTACAGTACGGTGGCATCCTGGTGTAGTTCATGTAGGAGCGACGCCTTCGGAACCAAAAAGGCCCCGCTTCGGCGGGGCTTTTTTTCTATAGTTCATCGGGCTGCTGGACGCCCTTCGGAATCAAAAAAGCCAGACTGCGGCGGGGATAGGAATAACGGTTCCAACCAGATAACCACTGATGCCAACAAAGCTCACAATATTAAGCTGATAAGCGCTCAACCCGCCGTCGCAGCCCTCCAGGTTGTCGCAAGAGAGCTCTCCTGGTCCGGAGGCCACAAGGTCCCACAGGTTGGGCCCACTGCCGGGACTAAAACTGCTGAGATAATATTTCCTGTTTTATCAAAACCTGATTCATGAGGCATCAGAGGCTACAATCATATTATGCTCACACTTAGCGTAATTTTTGCCCGTGCTTTCAACCGGCGCTTCCGGGTCGTAGGGGATAAACATCCCTTCTACGCAAAGCTTTATGCCAACAGATACCGCTGGCTACAGCTCAACAACCTGAAAGTCTCTCCACGTATTCTCAGAACTATCGTACAAAAACGACAGCTGGTTGATAACTTCGAGTTAAGCTACAACAAACAGCTTGCAGTAATCATACCGCTACGCAACCGCGACGCTCATCTCAAACAACTGATCCCGTGTTTGCAGGAAAAATTACAAAGTGAAGGGATGCCTTACAGCATCTTCGTAGCAGAACAGTGTGACCGGCAGTTATTTAATAGAGGGCGCCTTATGAATGCCGCTGTTGAACTGGCCGGGGACACTTTTGATTACTACTGCTTTCATGATGTCGACTTGCTACCTACTGACTGCACCTACGGTCACCCTTCCGTGCCGCTCCGCCTCTACGCGAAAATTATGGCCAATGGTGACGAACGCAAAGTTTCCAGCATCGGTTTTGGCGGTATAGTCTCTGTGCCCAGAAAAGATTTCATCGCCGCCAACGGCTTCAGCAATAACTTCTGGCACTGGGGTAAGGAAGATGACAACTTTCTATTGCGGTTACTGCTCACCGGACACAATCCGATGATAGACACCAAAGGCAGGTTCACAGAGATAGACAACTCCAGTAACCGCTACAAAGTTTTTTTTGAGGGCGTTTTGTTAGAAGACGAAGCGAAAGGTAAGGCCTACACTGAACGCAATAAAAAATACCAGTACCGGGTCGCCCGCGGCCTGATACCGCCCGTTGACGAGGGTCTGTCCACCATTAATTACGAACTGTTAGATAAAACGGAAAATGCCGACTACACTCACTTTCGTATAAAGCTTTAGTTAACCCTTCATGACAATTCGGCAACAGCTCTTTCAAAATACGCAATCCTCTTTGGCAGATCTATTGAGCAGGGAGCGCGGCAATGTCACCGGCGTGCAGATGCCCTGGGGAGTAACACTCTATGGCCAACGACTGGACTACGGACACAGTGCCCGGTCAGTGCTGCGAATGGCATGGCGCGAAGGCACCCGGTTTACCGACGCTGAAGTTCATGAGGCCATTGTTCCCCCGCCCGGAGAAACCATCACACTCAAAGGCCGCTTACTGCACTTCACCCACCGTGACTACGGACATGCGATGCATAAAAATGCTGAGTACGCATGGCTTGGTAGCCAGAAATACTTTCGCAAAGGTAAACGTTGCCATAGTTTGGTAAGCGCTCTGCTCCGTTCTATTTGGACTTTTATTCTTATCTACATGCTGCGGGGTGGTTTCCTCGACGGTTCAGTAGGTTTCCTCACCGCTGTGAACTATACGCAGAATAACTTCAACAAATATGCCGGCCTGTGGACGTTGACTAGAATGGAAAAGCTAAAAAACAGACAGAGTTAAAGACCCAATGTTTGTCTGCAGCCCAGCGAAGCAATCATGCTGACGAAGCAAGCCGGCAACCAGGTCAATTCGACAGCAGAGCGCTTATTGAAATACTATAGTCATACACAGAGAAGCAGCAACATCCAACAAGGCTAATTGTCGTGCCTAAAGACTTGTATACGCACTAACCGCCAACACCTCCGGCATACAACTGATGATAAAAAAACTATTAATCAAGGTTACCGGCAATCATTTTATGCAGCGACGCCTGCAAAAACGTGTCCGTAAAGCACAAGAACTCATGGGTATAGGTAGCGGGGAGGATGTGAGTTCAAGTGGGGAAGCCAGCGTATTTGAGACACTGAAACAATCGTCTGCAACCTCATATACTGTATTCGACATCGGGGCTAACCAAGGACAGTTTCTTAAGCTGACTCTTGATAACCTGCAGATGGACAAGCTGACTATCCATTGCTTTGAGCCGGGGGTTCAGACATTCAAAATGCTGAGTGATTCTGCTGTAAAGAATGAGCGAATCAAGTTGAACAACATTGGCATGGGTAATAAAAAATACGAGGCCACACTACATTTCGATGCCGCTGGCTCCGGGCTGGCTTCACTCACTAAACGACAGCTGGATCATTTTGACATTGAGATGAATGAATCGGAAACCGTCCGGATTGACACAATAGATAATTATTGTGCCGAAAATCAGATTACGCATATCGACCTCCTTAAAATAGACATCGAAGGCCATGAGTTAGACGCCCTGGAAGGAGCTTCCGGAATGTTCGCCAAACAGGCAATTGATACCGTTACTTTTGAATTTGGTGGCTGCAATATAGATACAAAAACTTATTTCAGGGATTTTTGGAACTTCTTTGTAAACTTAGACTTTAAGCTCTACCGAATTACCCCATCAGGGTACCTGTATGAAATTAATTCTTATAAAGAAATTCTTGAGCAGTTCAGAACATCTAATTTTCTGGCGAAAAGAAACTAAGCCGCTAAATTTGAATTTCGCACGTCCAGAATAGTTCAGAGTTAACACTATCAGTCACACCAACACTTCACCTAACAAACAATAGTTTTTTTATCTCGCACATATTTAGCTCTTACAATCATGCGATACTCGCTGAGCAAAGGTTTGGAAACATAATGGTCAGCATAAGAAAATACTTAAAGCAGCGTAAAGCTGCCACCCACTGGTCTGAGCAAGACCAAATAATGCTCGATTTTTATTCGCAGTTCATTTCAGCAGGCGACCTGGTCTTTGATATCGGCGCAAACGTAGGCAATCGAACTAAAATATTCCTCAAGATGAAGAATAAAGTCCTGGCTGTAGAGCCTCAGGACGACTGCCTTGAAATCCTTCACCGCTTCTATGGAAAGAACAGCGACCTTACTATTCTCGATAATGTAGTTGGGCCAAATGAAGGCGAAGCTGAGTTGATGATTAGCGATGCCAACACCCTGTCTACCCTCTCTCAGGACTGGATCCAGGACGTAAAAAACAGCGGTCGGTTTGCTGACTACTCCTGGAATGGCAGCAAAACAACCGGCATGAAGACCCTTGACCAACTGATTAGCAAGTATGGCATTCCAGCTTTCATTAAAATTGATATCGAAGGTTTTGAATACGAAGCGCTCAAAGGATTAACTCAACCCGTAAATAATATATCGATAGAATTTACTCCGGAATGTCTTAAAACAACCATAAACTGTATTGACCATCTGGAATCACTTGCACAGGGAGCTTATAATCTTTCGCTTGATGAAAGCATGCAATTCAAACTAGACGATTATGTATCGGCGGAAAAAATGAAAACCATCCTTTCAGACTACCAACAGGATACATCTGTATTTGGAGACTTTTATTACAAACCGCTAGAGAGTTAACCTCCGGATCATCGATCAACATAAGGTAAACAAAAATTAATACCGGCGACCTTTATCTTCAAACTCCTTCAGAAATTGCCAAGCAGCTTTTTGCAATTTTCAAACCGGATGACGCACTGACAATTCTGGATATAGGCTCATGCGAAGGTCTTGACTCGATTAGGTACAGCAACATGTTTCCTGACGCACGGGTATATGCTTTCGAGCCTTTACCCGCAAATATTGAAAAAATTGAAGCCAATTTAAAGAAATATGCTAAGCCCAACATAACAATTATTAAGGAAGCATTATCTGATCAGCAAGGCACAGCCACTTTTTTTGTTTCATCCGGCCACCCTGACAATAAACCGGCGGTTGATGAATGGGACTATGGCAATAAATCAAGCTCACTACTTGCACCACATGAGACTAAGAACACTCACAAATGGCTTGAGTTCAACGAGGAAATCACGGTCCCGACAAACACACTGGAGAATGTCTGCCAGCAGCACGGCATAGATACGATTGATTTTATACACATGGATGTTCAGGGCGCTGAACTCATGGTTTTAAGCGGAGCAGGAAAACTGCTAAGCGAAATAAAATTAATTTGGCTTGAGGTGGAAGCCATAGAGCTTTACAAAGACCAGCCAGTTAAGGTTGATGTTGAAGAGTTCATGCGCCTGAATGACTTTCAGTTGATCAAAGATACAGTCGGCCGAACCTCGGGGGATCAGCTTTATGTGGAGAAAGCTTTCTATAAAAAAATCAAAGCCAGTATGAGCCTTCTTTCTCGCATCAATCACTTTTTCTTTAAGAAATAGTGCCACGCACATATAAAATTATGCCCTGTCCCGTCCAAAGCGACTTAGACAGCCAAACTGATCATGTATAGTTATACTCATGAAACACAAAGCTTGAGCATAAGAGCCAAACCAGGCCAGATGATTGCATGACTTTAGATTCCGGCGCCCTTAGCGTCAGCATTATCATCCCCATCTATAATGTTGATCATTACCTGCCAGAGTGCCTTGATAGCATTCTGGCTCAGGACATGGATAAACTTCAGGTACTGTTAATCGACAATGCTTCCACCGACCAAAGCGCTGCTATCGCAAAAGAATATGCCATCAAATGGCCCCAGATTTTTAATTTCTATCAGCAGCCAACTAAAGGTGTCTCAGCCGCGAGAAACCTCGGAATAGAAAAAGCAACGGGTGACTATCTGGCATTTCTGGATGCAGATGATTGCTTTGAAGAAGCCAGCCTTAAACCGTTGCTTGACACCGCCAGAAAAGAAGATGCAGACATCCTGATTGCCAATTACTCCGACCTGCTATCGGATGGCACAAAATCGAAGAACAAGCCTTACAATATTCAGGACACAGTCATTGCAGGTCGTGTATGGCTCGAACAGATACTTAAAAAGCGTAAATTCCTCCCTGCTGTATGGAATAAGCTTTATCGCCGAAGCTTTATGATTGAGAACAACCTTTTTTTCGAACCAAATATCATTAGCGCTGAAGATCTACTATTTACTGTTCGTACCCTACTATTAGCAAAAACTGTAAAATCAGTAACGAATAGCTTTTATCTATATCGCAACAGAGAAAGCTCAGTCAGCAACCGGACCGACCTGACAACTGCCATAGAGCGATTAAACTCTCACATCAAAGTAACGGAGCAGTTATTCAGAATAACTGACTCCTGCAGCAAGCAATTACGTAAATTGATTTTGGAGCGAACTATTAAACTCAATTTGGTAGCTTTGCAGGCCTATTACAAAGCTGCAGAGAATGGTGACGCCTCTATGGCACAGTATTTTTCACAGCTCAACGAGTTGAATCTTTATCGCTACGTCCGCTTCTCACGGTTCAGCCACTACATAGACTGGCTAACGTTGCGCTTAGGCTATGAACAATACTTTAACTGGCGGCTGCGTAAATGGTAAGTACTGGGCAGTGCTCAGCTAAACCCTCTGCCAGCCAGCTGGAATCAGATCTCTTGTATTAAGTTCTTTTGTCCTGAACCAGCTCTGCGGGGCTATAACAATTTTCTCATCTGAACTGTTAAGCCAGGCACCCCACCAGGAAAAACTGCTGTTGGCGACCACATTGTGTCGGCACTGACTCATCAGAAACATTTCTTCGGAATCACGCATTTGCTCTGATTTAAGCACGTAACTATGCGCCACCCCGGTAAAAGCATCCTGCTGTTTCACCCAGTCAATATCATCACTGAACACATAGAAATGCGCACCTTGAACTTGTGACTTTATATACTCAATTGCCGCCTGATAGTAAGCAGGGCTGCAGGTGCCATGGAAATTATTCACCGTCTGATCAGCCACGTAGTCGCCGCGACGGAAATGCACGCTAACCGCGTTAGCTGTCTGAATTTCAGCCAGATAGGCGCGCGTATCTGCTGCCAAGCCATCAATATCCCATGAGAACTTCTGCCTGATTTCAGCCTCATTACTGATGAAATATTGCTCGCTCTGAAAATAGCCATCGATCGCTATAGGGGCAGTCAGCCTGAAAAAGGCCGGATCGACGTGAAAAAATGGCTCTCTGTAAAGCTTTCGACCGAACAACTTGCGCTTGAGCTTAGCCCCTTTGGATTTTGAGAACAGTGCTTCATGCTGCTCTCTAGTGCAGACCGGCTCATCAATAGCGGTGAATTCACCCAAGTCAAAGTCACGGTCAGCATAATGCTCAAACGAGAATGTATCCAGACAGAGTGGGGCATCCAGTTTGGATGCCAACGATCTCACCGCTGCATACTGAAACATTTGATTGCCTAAGCCACCAAGCAGCCTCACTGTTATCATTCAATACTCCGAAAACGCCCATCGAACAGCACTACAAAATGACTGCATGTAAGGTGTCAGCTGAACAGAGCCAGCAGCACGCACTAAAAACAGACCGCTAAGAATTCCAAGCGGCTATAATGGCAGTGCCACCAGATTTAGCAATAGGAATAGAAACTTGAAAAAAGCCCTTATAACCGGCATCACTGGACAGGATGGTGCCTATCTCGCTGAGTTCCTACTGGGAAAAGGCTATGAAGTCCACGGCATCAAGCGCCGCTCCTCATCCTTCAATACAGCCCGGGTTGATCACCTGTACCATGACTTGCATGAATCAGGCGCCAAATTCTTCCTCCATCATGGCGATCTGACTGACTCGACCAACCTTATTCGGATTATCCAACAGGTTGAGCCGGATGAAATTTATAATCTTGGCGCCCAAAGTCATGTTGGCGTTTCCTTTGAGACACCCGAGTACACAGCAGATACTGACGGACTTGGGGCCCTGCGAATCCTCGAGGCTATCCGTATTCTGGGGCGGGAAAAACTAACTCGTTACTATCAGGCCTCCAGTTCGGAATTATTCGGCGAGGTTCAGGAAATTCCGCAAACCGAAACGACACCTTTTTATCCGCGCTCACCCTATGCGGTAGCCAAACTCTATGCATACTGGATAGCGGTCAACTATCGTGAGGCTTACGGTATTTATGCCTGCAACGGCATTCTGTTTAACCATGAGTCGCCCCTGCGTGGCGAAACCTTCGTAACGCGAAAAATCACCCGCGCCTTGGCGCGCATTCATCTTGGCCTGCAAGAATGCCTGTACCTGGGCAACATGGATGCACGACGTGACTGGGGTCATGCGCGCGACTATGTTGAGATGCAGTGGTTAATGCTCCAGCAGGAAGAGCCCGAAGATTTTGTTATTGCGACCGGCAAACAGTACTCAGTCAGAGATTTCGTCAATAGCGCGGCACAGGAGATCGGTGTGGCTATTGAATGGCGTGGCGCAGGCGAAGATGAGCAAGGCATCGTCACCGCAGCACCGGAAGACTCTGCCATACAACCCGGCGATACACTGGTTGCAATTGATCCACGCTATTACCGCCCGACTGAAGTAGAAACCTTACTTGGCGACCCTTCCAAAGCAAAAACAAAGCTGGGCTGGACGCCAAGAACATCATTTGCCGAGCTGGTCAGTGAAATGATGACTTCAGATTTGTCCATTGCCAAACGAGATGCGCTGGTGACCGAAGCAGGCTACAAAGCACCCAGCTTCAACGAATAAACCACCGGGACTTACATCATGGATATGTCCGCCCCTATTTATGTCTCTGGCCACCGTGGTCTGGTCGGCTCCGCTATTACACGTCAGCTTGAACAGGCGGGCGCGACCAATCTGCTGTTACATACCCGGGCAGAACTTGACCTGACTGACCAGTCAGCCGTGCAGGAATTCTTCGCCAGTACTAAGCCCACTTACGTTTTTCTGGCCGCTGCGCACGTA
Source organism: Gammaproteobacteria bacterium (assembly GCA_024229935.1). Classification (GTDB taxonomy): domain Bacteria; phylum Pseudomonadota; class Gammaproteobacteria; order Steroidobacterales. The sequence goes on from JAAERX010000094.1 coordinate 105,013, forward strand.
GGCGGCATTCACGCCAATGACACCTATCCGGCAGAATTCATTCGCGACAATCTGGAAATACAGAATAACGTGATTCATTCAGCCTGGCAGCACGGCACGTCAAAGCTATGCTTCCTTGGTTCATCATGTATTTACCCACGCATGGCTACTCAGCCTATACATGAGGATTCATTACTGACCGGACCGCTTGAGCCCACCAACGAATGGTATGCCATAGCCAAAATAGCCGGCATAAAAATGTGCCAGGCCTACCGCAAGCAATACAATTTTGATGCAATCAGCCTGATGCCAACAAACTTATATGGTCCGGGCGATAATTTTCATCCGGAAAACTCCCATGTGTTACCCGCGATGATCCGGCGCTTCCACGAGGCTAAAGAAAACGGCACTAAGGAAGTAACTATCTGGGGCACCGGCACCCCGCGGCGTGAATTCCTGCATGTCGATGATCTGGCCGCTGCCGCGGTTTATCTGACCGAGAGCTATTCTTCTGTGGATATAGTCAATGTAGGTGTAGGTGAAGACATCAGCATTTTAAATCTGGCGAAACTTGTAGCAGAAGTCATCGGCTACAAAGGGGACATAGCTACAGATCCCAGTAAACCGGATGGGACACCTCGTAAACTTCTTGATGTCAGCAGACTCAGCAAACTGGGCTGGCAGGCACGAATTGAATTACGGACAGGGGTTGAACAAACTTACCAGTGGTATCTCGCCAACTATTGACCAGAGTCACCCATCATCTGCAGCAACTCATCCCGTTTGCTCTGCATGAGTGACTCATCCGCTCTGGTTTCAACATTCAACCGGACAACCGGCTCTGTGTTTGATGCCCGGACATTAAAGCGCCAGTCGGCAAGCTCCATGCTTAGACCGTCTGTATAGTCTGTTTGCAGTGCATCTGCCTGATAGCGCTGCTCAATATCCCCGCCACAGATAGCATCCTCTTCACACATTCTGGCTTTAATACCCGGCATTAAATCTGTCTTCTAATTAAGTCTATTCCCCAACCCCTGCGGAACTTCTACATAATTACCCTGAATGAAATTCACACCAAGATCACGCAGCCCATCAAAACTAGCCTGATCCTCTACCTGCTCTGCAATCACCTTGAAGCCAACTGCTTTAGACAACCGTATGACAGCTGATACCACTTCCTGGCTGATGCTGTCAGTTGTCAGATTATGTGTATATACGCCATCCAGTTTAAGAAAATCAATATCCAAACCCTTCAGGCCCGCAAGTGAACCCACATCACTACCAAAGTCATCCAAACTGAAGGCACAACCCATACCATGTAATACACCAACAAACCGCCGAGCATAGTCTATATCACCCAGTACTGCGCTCTCAGTCACTTCAAAACAAATCTGTGCAGGGTTCAGTTGGCTTCGATCAAGGCATTCAATAACAAAATCAAGATAGTCTGCCTCAGCCATAGTCTGGCCTGAAATATTAATTGCCACACTACGTTCATCCGGCAGTCGAATTGCACCGCTGGCCACTGCATCCAGTGTTGCCTGAAAAACCCAACGATCCAATTCTCCAATTAACTGGTAACGTTCAGCAGCAGGAATAAATTCCTGCGGTAACACCAAGCCATCTTCCGGCTCGTTTATACGTAACAGCACTTCGACAGCAGGACCACTTGGAACACGCCCTGCTACTGAAATGATTGGCTGGGTATAAAGCTCAAAATACTGCTCCCGAAGAGCTGACTGCAACTTCCGTAACCAGTGAATCTCACCTCGTTGCCGTGCTGTTGCCTCATCCATTGCAGAATAAACATGCACTCGACCACGACCCTGTTGCTTGGCTATATAGCATGCAGAATCTGCAGCACTGAGCACATCCTCAAGTGCCCCACTCTGCTGACCAATTTCAACCAAGCCAATACTGATACCAACATCAAAAATATGATCCTGCCAGCTAAAGCGATAACCCCGAATTGCTGCACAAACATCATCAGCAATCTGTCGGGCCTTAGCGAGTGGACACCCCGTAAGCAATAAAGAAAACTCATCACCACCCAGACGGGCAACGATGTCAGAGTCACGCACATGCTCACGTAACAATGTCGCGACTTCCCGCAGCATATTATCACCCGCTAAATGACCGCAGGTATCATTCACAACCTTAAACCGGTCCAGATCCATATAACAAAGCACATGATATCCATCTTCTGTCTTGACCTGATCAAGCGCCCGATTAACCTGTCGTTCAAATTCCCTACGATTAACAAGGCCTGTTAACGCATCATGTGATGCCTGATAGCTCATCTCTCGAGTCAGGCCACGCAACTCACCCACATCCCGCATGATAATAACCGCACCCGTCACAATATCATTTGGACCTACTATGGGGGACACTGCCACATCTATAGACACCTCATTACTGCCATCCATAGACATCAACAGTGCCCGTCGACCCATACTTACACGCTGCCGCTTTACCAAACTACGGCTAACCGGGTCACCCAGATCACGTCGATCACCCTCATCCACAAGCTTGACGACTTCGCTAAAGGCCTTCCCCATAACCTCATCACGATTAGTACCGATTAGTTTTTCTGCGGCCGCATTCATGTAATCAATATTGGCGCTAATATCAGCAGTAATAACACCTTCACCCAGAGACTCCAGGGTAATCTGCGCCTGACGTCTACCCTGCCCAAGGGTAGCCTCAACACTCTTCTTATAAGTAATATCCCGGGCCACTGTCAGAATGACCGAGCGACCGTGATAACGCATACGGTTACCCGTTGCCTCAACCCAGCGGGCATGTCTATCAGCATCTATTAGCTGCAATTCATAACGAACAGCCTGCTGCCCTCCAGCCAGCTGCTCCTCAATAACACTAGAGGCACGGCTGCGATAAGCAGGATGAATAACATCAGTTACATCACATCCAACCAGGGTTTCGGGAGGCTTACCTAGTAACTCACCAGCCTCATGATTAGCAAACATAATCTGCTCACCATGCACGAGTATGACCTCCGGCATGGTGTCGGCAAGATCCCGAAATAAGTTTTCACGCTTACGAGCCTGCATATCCTTGGTATGAAGCGCTTCAAATAACTGGTTAATATGTCCAGCCAGCTTATTAAGTTCAGATACACCTTTAAGAAGTTCTATACGACGACCAAAACTGGAATTTGCAGCAACCTCTTCAATCTCAGTATTTAACTGGGTTAAATGATTGCGGTAACGTATACGTGTCCGCCAGAAATAACCACATGCCCCAATAAGGAAAAGCATAAAGATGGCAAATATGATAAATCCCGGGCCCATGCTCATAGCCAGCCTCGCGATTGCGCTGCTGCAAATGACCAGGCGGTTTTATACGCCATCACCAATAAACTAATATTCGGCATCCCACTCTGTTTCCGGAACCTAAAGTTATTATGTCTGGGCACAACAGAACTACACCTCAAAATTGTTGAGTCGCGCCATATTTATAGCATCAAGAATAACGCAGCGACTATATGGCTAACGGTGTTATTGAACATAAGAAGGATTTAGGTAAGACAATTATCCGCTAGTAATGGCCAAAGAAACCAGCATCATAAGATAGCTGGTTCTTCTGACTTTTATTAACAGCGTAGTAAAGCTCAGGTGGGCGGTTTTGATGCCTTTAGTAATCAACATAACAAAGCCCTCTGACATAAGCCTGTTTTCCTGAAATTTACGCTGGTGCAGCAATGAAAAAGGCCTGCTAAAACAGGCCTTTTTCCACATATTTAAATTACTGGTTACTACCGGCTTATACGATAACGGCGGCCTGCTTCCAGATTACCTGTAATAGTGTTTGTTTCACCTGTAGACCAGGTGACTTCGACACTATCTATTAATGTGTGATCACCCAGCCCAAAATGGACTACCGGCGCATCAAAGGATGAAAAACCACCACTTGCCTGCATTTCACGATACTGGGCTCGACCCGCGTAGTTAATCACCACTTTTGAGCCTATACCGGACCGGTTACCCTGACCATCGTCCAGCTCAAATAATATTGCATTGCTGTTAGCATTATTATTTTGATAAGCCCATATCGGGCCAAGTACCTCACGTGCCAGGACATCAAGGTCACCATCATTATCAATATCAATATAGGTGTAAGCACTAGACTCAGCGAATAACTGCATATCAGCATCATCCGTTCGGTCTACAAAGCCTTGTCCGGCATTGTTATGAAAGAAGTGGTTGGACTCTCTCGCCACCTGGGTATTTTCATTAAAATAACCATTAACAATATAGACGTCTTGCCACTCATCCTGATCAATATCAGCAAATTTTGCATTCCAGACCCAGCCAGCCTCACGCAGATTCAGCTCAAGTGCCTCATCAACAAATACCCCGTCATCCTGAGGCACCAGCAACACATTGGCCCGCCTTGCCCCTTGTGGAATAAGTGTAGTGAAAGCGCCTTTTACGGGCTGGTTCTCAACACGAAAATACTCCATACATACAAGATTCAACGCTTCAAACTTCCCCTCAAGCATGTAACAGGATTCAGGATCATTCTTCCACCATGACTTAAGATTCAGGTGCATACCAATACACTGACTGGTTAACCCGGCATCATTAAAATCCAGACACATAATGGGTTGATTACGACTCAGACTGGTATTCATAATGTACTGATTAGCCCGCACCCTCAGACACTCTTCATGATTGGCCGTACCTTCAGTATCTACACACATCTCAGGAATACGAATCATTGTGGAATGATCTGTACCACTGACATTACCCATAAATATTTCAAGCCGCAGGTCATTATTTATATCGGCACTTGTCGCACTCATTGTGAGTAATGTAGTAACCGGAATTATTTCATCACCTTTAACAATCTGCTTAAGGTTACCGGCACCATCACCAAGGTAATACAAATCCGGAACAGCAAAATCATTCCCAACAATAAGATCCAGATTGCCATCGCCACTCCAGTCAGAGAGAAGCACTGTCAGTGTTTCACCATCGACCCCCTCAAGGTCTATACGCTCAAAACTATCACCACGATTTATAAGCACTACATTGCGTGAAGCTTCTCGCCCAAGAAACTTTCGGCTCAATGCAGAACCCAAGGTCCAGTTACCCAACACAATATCAAGCTGTCCGTCTTTATTGAGGTCACCAAAACCAACAGCAGCACTCACCCAGGCACCTTCATGATTGGGCAAACGAATCTGATTAGCATCAGAGAAATCCCCCTGATCGTTATAAACAATATAGGTACCATTGCGATAAGTGGAATAAATAAGGTCAAGCCATCCATCATTATCGATATCAACTAATGCGACATTGGCAACAAACTCATCATGAAGACCGGCAATATTGATTTCCTGTTGCTCAAATTGACCACCCGTATTAGCATATAAATAAGCGCCGCTCTGAGAACTAACTACAACATCAGCCCAGCCATCATTATGGACATCACCGGACGCTATACCGCCAAACTCACTATAGGGCTGAGCCCAGCGCAAAATAGAGAACTGATAGGGCTGATCAACCCCCAACTGGGCACCAGTCATGCGGGTAAAGAATTTACCGTTACCTGCAACAGGCGTGTTCAGCAAGGTTGAAGAAATATTTAGGCCATCAATGGCAGTAGTGTCAGCCCCATCAGGCAACATGACATTAGCCTGCAGCATTGGCTGAATTTCCTCCAGGGAAATACCATCTGCTGCTCGTTCAGGCATGTACTCAACAACATGGTCAAGCTTGGCCCAGGACTCCAGCATGAATGCATTCTGTTTTGCTGTAGCCCAGTTGCCATAGAGCTGTGCTAATACACCTGTACCCACACCGATAGCAGCTATCACCACCCATAAGGTAATGCCTACTTTTCGCGAAATCGTTGTTGCAACGATCATGTAAGAGTAAACGCTATAGATACCAAGGGTAAATAACAACACCATTGCATACATGATGGGCATACCAGTAGCCATCAGCACTGAAACCATAATTACATCAAATGTAATAGGCACCGGCATGAAGACGCCAACCAGTGCCGCCACACACAACCCAAGTAGGATCATCAGGTATGAGCCCCCGGGGAAAAGATTTGCCAGAACATCCATGGGCAGTACGGTCACCGCCAGAGAGCCCAAAAAACCTGCCAGCACCATCAGCGGGAGTGTAGTTTTAATGATGTACCAAAGATTTCGTACAGATGCTTTGACGACCCAGACAAATGCTTTTGGCCAGGTGCCTATTTCATCATCTTCAGGTACAGGGGCATCCAGTGCCATGTACTTAGGATTACTACTGGCAGCACCCGAAATTGCATGCTGTGCAGTCAGTGAGACCTCTTCCTTGAAAAAATACTTGGCTAATAAGGGTATAGCCACAAGCAGGAAAAAAAGCGTAGCACCAATTTTCAGCACGGCCATATAAAAAGGAAACAGAGAGAAAACCATCGCCAGCACAATGACATTCAACGTAGGCGAACTAATCATAGCCGCAAGTGTTGTTTCTAATCGCAGGCCTGAAGAATGCAAGCCCTTTGCAATAGGGGCCGCACAATTTACGCATACACCCAACGGGGTGCCTATCAGCACCCCAAGCGCACTATTAGACCATGCACCATCAAAACTCTTACGTTTAAACAAGGAGATCATGGTCAGTAACGCAGCAGCAAATAAAATACCAAAGGTCATACCACGCTTATTAGTACGCCCCCAATTAACGGTCCCTTTCAGGACTTTCAGGTAAATGGGATCACTTTCATTAATAATAAAAACGGTATCGAAACCCAGAGGCTCCAGACCGGCTGTGCCTGCCATCATGGCTTTCTGGTCAAGTGCCGGATAACGGGATTCTGTCCAGAACTCAAATGCCAATCCTGCAACGATTAACAAGGCAAGTAAAAAAGCTTTATTTCTAAAAATGGCCATGCTGTCCTGCACCTCTAAAAGCGTTTCTTAAAATTACTGCAAAACTAAAGTCATCTGTATTTAATGATGTCACACTAATTTAAAATATTAATTACATCTATCTATTTAGATACTGACTCAAAATACCGGCTAGTAATAGTACTTATATTGGCAAAAACCTTCCCAACAATATTATGGGTACGCACTGCAATACATCAGATTACATCTACTTAGAATGCTCTACAGTGGATTTCCCCATTATCCCTGGCCCTGGCATAAGCACCAGCAAGGCTTTTCAGCTCTTCTTGTTGCACTTGGCTCAGACCTACCTTGCTGGCTGCCCAGCTTACATAAGTGCGGCAAAATACCAATTTCGAAGACCCTGCCAATGGTGTACCCTTGCCGACCAAAGCTACCCATCAAGTGCTGCAAAATGTTAAGCCAGCGCAATATTAACGGCATTGAATAACAGATTAATGACACAACCATAACCGCTATGAATATAGAGCTCACTCGTGAACGAATGATTTATCACCAGATCCGCCCATGGGATGTATCAGATAAAAGGGTACTGGCAGCACTGGCAGCCACACCACGCGAACAATTTGTACCGGAAACATACCGACGGCTGGCATTCGCAGATACATCAATTCCACTGGCATGCGGCCAGACTATGCTTAAACCTGTTTTGGAAGGACGATTATTGCAGGCTCTACAAGTTGAACCTGAACATCAGACCTTAGTCATCGGCACAGGCAGCGGCTTTTTAACTGCCTGTGTGGCTGCACTAAGTGCCAAGGTTATCAGCATAGATATACATGCTGAACTTATACATGCAGCAGCTATCAAACTTGCTGATGAGAAAGTACACAATGTTGAGCTACAAAACCTGGATTTTAATAATCTCAAACCAGACACAGGATTTGATCGTATTCTGGTCACTGGCTCCATGCCGCTGTTTGATGAACGCGTACTGGAATGGCTGAAAGATAACGGTCAGCTGGTCATGATTACAGGCACTGCACCTAATATGAAAGTAGAGCTGATCTCTCGCTCAGCACAGCAATACACACGCGAGAGCCTCTTTGAGACAGTTGTGCCACCACTGGAAAATATAGCCACACCCGCTGCCTTTAATTTCTGACTGTATTTAGTATGCAGAAAATAAATGCCACTATTGCCACCCCAATATCTGGCCGGTGGTATTCATGCCTGGCGCCAGCAGGTTGTTGACTCTGATACATCAGCCTATTAGCGGAAACCGCGCTTACAGAGCTGTCTACCCACCTGTTTAGCTGGCTACAGATGTAACAAATTGAAACTTCTGGCAGTAAAATACACGCAACAGCATCATTCCGGTCAACAATATCGGTCAGACACCCATTTGATATCTGCACTTAAACTTAGTTCTAGTATCATCTGCGCCAGACAAATGAACGAATAAGACTCATAATCCAAATGAATTTGGGCCCCACTCAAGCATCAAGGTACCAACTTGAGTGCGGCCGTATAGAGAGTTGGAAATACGTATGAAAAAAATGCTTACCATTGCCCTAACAGGACTAACCCTGCTGCTTGCTATCCCTGTACAGGCTGAGACCCTGCTCGAAATATATGACAAGGCCAAACGTAACGACCCCAGCATTCGAGAAGCAGAAGCCAACATGATGGCAACACTGCAATCCAAGCCCAAAGCACGTGCAAAATTGCTACCAGCTGTGGATGCTACAGCTGGCTGGAGTAAATCAAAACGCGATGGTGATACAACCAGTGAAATTGCTGGTGGTGCAGGTGGTACAACAAAAGAAGAAGCCCAGACTATCCGCTCTGACACTACACAATGGAAAATTAATTTTTCCCAGACACTTTTTAATGCCAACGACTGGCGCAGTTTAAAGAAGGCTGACAAAGAGGTGGCGCGTGCCCAGGCTGATTACCTGGCAGCTAAGCAGGATCTGATGCTCCGCGTATCGGAAGCCTATTTCAATGTGCTGGCAGCGCAAGACACCCTTGCGTCTGAACGTGCTGCTAAAGATGCGATTGGCAGACAACTGGAACAGGCCAACCGGCGTTTTGAAGTGGGGCTGATTGCTATTACTGATGTCAAAGAGGCCCAGGCCGGCTACGATGATGCGGTCGCTTTGGAAATATCTGCCCAGCGTTCACTAGCAACCAACAAGGAGGCCCTGCGTGAAATCACGGGCGAATACCCTGAGAAACTAGCCAACCCCGGTGCAGAGTTCCCACTGATTCCACCCGAGCCACAAGTGGAACAGGACTGGGTTGATATTTCCATGCAGCAAAACCTGGCACTGGAATCAGCAAAAATTGGGGCCGAAATCACCCGGGACAATATCTCCATTGCCCGTACCGGACACTTACCTACAGTCGACTTTACAGCCTCCTATGGCAATACCGACTCAGAAGGTCGCAATACATTCCCTGACGCAGCAGTGCCAGAAGCTATCAGATCCGACTCTTCTGGCAATCTCGATAATGGACAGTTTGGAATTCAGATTAACCTGCCAATATTCTCAGGTGGCGGCGTTTCCTCCCAGGTTCAGGAACAGGTTTATCTGCATCGTGCCTCCCGCGAAAACTACGAAAAGGTAGCCCGCAGCACCGAACGTGAGACCCGTGATGCTTATCTGGGTGTCATTGCTGAAATTGCCCGGGTGCAGGCACTGGCTCGTTCTGAAGATTCCAACAAGACCGCACTCGAAGCCACCGAAGCCGGCTACGATGTCGGCACACGCACCACGGTCGATGTACTGAATGCCCGCCAGTCGCTATTTCTGGCGCAGACCAATTATGCTCGTGCCAAGTACGACTATCTGATTAATGTCATCAAGCTTAAACAGGCGGCCGGCACATTATCAGAAGATGATATACGCCTGCTGGACGGCTGGCTGGTAACAACCGAGGAGCTGTCAAGCACACCCGGACGAGGTGACACACCGGATACAGAACTCCCTGCTACCGTTATTGAAGATGGTGAAACTATTCCGATGGATAAGGCAAGCGGAGACCAGCCCACTTCTTTAGTCACACCCAAACCCGGCACAGTGCCCGCTGCTGAAAATGATCAAGCAACAGCAGATAACAAGTCAGGTAATTAAAGGGTCAAGCAATTTCAGTAGGCGATCAAGTGCGCCCCGACTGTTTTTAATCAGCGCCTCTGCCACAACACCCTGCCGCTTACATTCATCAGGATCAGCCAACAATGCACTAACGGTATCTGCCAGTGACTCTGCATCGGTTACTACTGCCGACAGACCATTAGTATGAAACAGGTCTGCGATATCCTGAGAGTTGTAGTTATACGGCCCGGTAATCATGGGCAATTGCAATGCTGCAGGTTCTAATAGGTTATGACCCCCTACATCAGGGGTTAGGCTGCCAGCAACAAAAGCGACATCCGCTGCCGCATAGAAGCTCATAAGCTCACCCATCGTATCAACCAGCAATACTATATTGTCAGCCTCAAGCGTACTGCCACTGCTACGCCTAACAAATGAAATTTTCTGTTTGTTGAGCAAAGCAGCCACCCCAGCAAAGCGTTCTGGGTGTCGGGGCACAAGAATCAGTAACGCATCCGGGAATTTATTGCGCACCTGCTTGTGTGCCTCAAGAACGATTTCTTCTTCATTGGCATGCGTGCTTGCCGCAATCCATACAGGCCTGCCCGGCATGTATGCCTGGCGGAATTTACTACCCTGCTCCAGCACACCTTTAGGAAATTCAAAATCAAACTTAATATTGCCAGTCACATGAGTTCGTTCAGGATTAGCACCAATAGAAACAAATCGCTCAGCATCAGCAGGTGTTTGTGCGGCAATGACAATGCCATGTGACAGGGCCTTTTTAAACAGGCTTACCAACCAGCGATACCGACCAATGGACTTGGGCGATACCCGGGCACTGGCCAGCACCAGTGGCACTTCCCGCTCACCACACTCATGATAAAGATTTGGCCAAAGCTCCGTTTCAAGAATGATTACAATCTGCGGACGACACCAGTTAAAGAAGCGCCGCACCGACCAGGCTAAATCAAAAGGTGCATAACAATGCGTAACCTGGTTACCAAACAGTAAGCGAACTCGATCAGAACCAGTCGGTGTCATGGTCGTTAGTACAAGGCGTTTGTCCGGGTAATGCTTGAGTAAATTATTGACCAGTGAAGCAGCAGCCTGCACCTCCCCCACAGAAACCGCATGCACCCAGATAACACCCTTTAAGCCGGGCTGTGAAAACCAGCCAAAGCGCTCACCAATACGCCCCCAGTAATCCCGATTACCCAATCCTTTCCAGAACAGATGTAACAGCAACAACGGTATTAGCAGATAGGAGAGTACAACGTAGCAATAGCGCAGGAAAATTTGCATGCGGGTATTTAGCTGGGTTTGGTCCGGCTATCCTGCATGATCCGGGCCATCCTGGCCGCTGGAATCACGAATCGTTTCAAGAATTGCACTGGTTGAACGACCTTCATGAAAATGCAGCACCTCTACTGTGCCGCCATTTTTTAGCACTGCTTTACCACCGGCAATAGCATCCGGAGTGTAGTCACCCCCTTTAACCAGCACATCGGGCAGAATATCTGCGATTAGTTCTGCCGGGGTCTCTTCAGCAAAGGGCACCACCCAATCAACTGCAGCCAGTCCTGCCAGCACAGCCATACGATCCTCAAGTGGGTTAATCGGTCGGTCTTTACCCTTCAGGCGATTAACAGACTCATCCGTATTAACAGCAACCAGTAAACGATCACCACGTGCCTTTGCTTCCTGCAGATAGGCCACATGTCCTTTATGCAGAATATCAAAACAACCATTGGTCATGACCAGCCGCTCACCCCGATCTCGTGCTTCCTGTGCAACAACCAGTGCCTGCTCTCGGGTAAGCAGCCCACGCCCCCCTTCTCCGTGTTCGTGTAAGGCGAGATTAAGTTCTGCTGGTGTCACTGAAGCGGCACCAATCTTACCTATCACCCGGCCCGCAGCCAGGTTGGCAAGTGCTGCTGCTGCCTCAATATTCAAACCAGTTCCCAGCCCCGCAGCAAGTGCTGCAATAACCGTATCACCAGCACCCGTCACATCAAAGACCTGGCGTGCGCGTGCTGGCAACAACATATCACTCCCACTAGTCACTACCAGCATGCCACGTTCACTAAGGGTCACTACCAATACGTCAAGCTCAAGCTCAGCACACAAACTTCGGGCACGGGCAACCAGATCATCATCATCAACAGCAACACCAACTACTGCCTCAAATTCAGCCAGATTAGGTGTCAGCACGCTCGCACCTTTATAGCGAGCAAAGTCCGTGCCTTTGGGGTCTACCAGCACCGGAATTTTCTGCGCTCGACACGCAGCTATCAGCTCACCTACCTGAGCAAGACTACCTTTTGCATAGTCAGACAAAATACATACCTGCACCTGTTTGAGTGCAGCAATTATCTGTTTTGTAACTGCCGCAGCATCTTCTGCACCATAGGCATCTTCTGTATCCAGTCTGATTAGTTGCTGATTACGCGCCAGAACACGCAACTTAGTTATCGTCGGGTGTTGTTGTGAACGTACAAGTAATGCAGCTGCGCCCTCTGCCTTTAGGAGCTCTTCCAGCTCCATACCAGCAGCATCATCACCAATCACACCACAACAACTTGTTTCTACTCCAAGGCTGATAAGGTTCATAACCACATTGGCCGCCCCGCCAGCACGGGCTTCAGTATGCTGAATGCGTACGACCGGTACCGGAGCCTCAGGTGAAATACGAGAAGTCGGCCCAAACCAATACTGGTCAAGCATTAGGTCGCCGGCGACCAGGACCTTAATTTCAGAAAAATCGGGAATAACGAGGCTCATACAACCGTTCTCATGCCTTAGCTTTTAATACAACAGAAGACTCTACTTAACCGTAGTAATGTTAGCATAGGCATCGCTCAGGGCCTGATAAGTGCTTCAGGCTGAATAACCACATCTATTTGCCCATCAACAGATTCCTGCTGGCTTACTCGCCACTCATTGAATACATCCAGATCAGCAAGGGTGATTACATCAGCACCACCAGCTGCTGCATAATTAATGTATGTCAGTGCCGCATCACCAGTTTCCTTCACCCGTACAAATACTTTCAAACCCCGGGTGTGAGCGGCATTAACTAATGGCTCATTAAGTTGTTGTGGTGTTAAGCGTACAGCGGCCAGCCAGGGCTGATTATTAATTAATACAGGAAGCTGATCCAAATGACCTGCTACATGAATCAGGGGCGCATCCGGCCATAACAGATGCAAAATATTGTCCCATTCATTATAAATATTAACCACCAAACAGTTCCGCTCAAAACCATACTGCTGGAATAACTCAACTGCCCGCTGGGCTGGTAATCCTTTAGCATCCCAGTAAACACAAACTTTCCCCTGTAAAATCTCAAGGGCCTCCTCCAATGTTGGCACCCGGGTTCCAGCAAAGCTTTCATTAAACCAACTACCTGCATCCAGTGTCTGTAACTCCTGAAGACTGAAATATTCAAGCAGGCCTGTACCATTAGTGGTGCGACTTACATCTGCATCATGAAACAACACCGGAACCCCGTCTGAGGTATAGCGAACATCCAGTTCTACCCAGGCTGCACCACGTTTAATCGCTGCTTCAATGGCAGGTATTGTATTTTCAGGTGCATCGAGACTGGCACCACGATAAGCACTCAGTTGAAGGTTTAGGTTAGGCCGCTGAGTAGCCAGTGGCTGTCTGTCCGGAAAGGCTGGTGCAAAGGGTTGCCACCAGCCACCTATAATAAGCAGACCGAACACAAGAAACAAAATTGCCACTATTGCAGATCGAGTCATAAATATTCAAAGACACCCCTGTATGCACTTACTTTACTAAAAATACCCATACTTTGGTGATCTATATCAGCTATCTGCATTGACCATCTGTAATGGTTATATACATTAGTAACAAAAAAGGGCTCCTTACGGAGCCCTTTGAGTTTCTAAAGTATTATTTTTCAAGCGTTACTACCTTAACCTTCCAGAGGTGGCGCCGGCTCCTGAGTACGTGAATATATCTCTAAGCTTGAATGGCTTGGGCCATAGTCTTCGGTAGGTGCATGCAGAAAATCAGGGAAATGCTTCTCTGCATACTCACGAGTCTTCGGCGGGATAATGCTGGTATCCGAACCACCCACCATGGAACCGTTGTAGACCACATGACCTGGCTCTGTGGCCATCAGCATCCAGGGTAACCAAGGGGTAATACGTGCCCAGGTTCCGGTATAAGGGACAGCCGTTAGGTCCGGATTCTCAAGGTCTTTACGGCTGACGTTATAACGCATCATCTCAGTAACCTGTACCATTGGGCCAGATGACTCACGTACAAACTTTTTAGGGTCCAGTGAATTGGGATAAAGCAGATGCATATCCGTTGCCAGACTCATGATGTCAGGACCAAATTCACGCCATGGGAAAATCAGCGGAATTTTGCGCGGCTTGGATTTCTCCGGATCTGAACTCTTGAAGTCTTCAGGTGCAAGAATCAGGAAATCACTGATCGTGTAATTAAACGGGTCATTGGCGACCTGTACCACATTCACTTTTTCTCCAGTCCATGGGTTTGTCCAGTCCTCAATAATTTCGCCGGTGCGTGGATTTGAATAGAAAATTACTTCCTTGTTAATACGCCGGATATTGCCATCTTCCAGTGGCAGGTAACGTGTTGCGAGGAATACTTCAAAACCACACAGTTCTTTAACAGCTTCACCCGGCTTTACACCAAGTACTACGCCACTGCAGGAAGAAAAGCGTTCGTTCTCCGGGTTCATATCACCCGAGATACGTGCCCAGGAATCACGATTCCAACGCGGATTCATGAGGTCAATTTCAGTAACAAATGGGATCGTCATAACTGCATCCTTAAGTCTTCTTTTATATTCAGCTGCGGGATTTTATGGTTTATATATCGGCCCGACAGCCCTGTATTCTTTATGGGTGGGTGATACTAGCGGAAATATACTACAGCCGCATATGGCTAAGCACTCAGGGTTTCATCAGGTGGAGGCATAAGACCACCAAAAGACCAGGCAATAAAAACCTTGGCATAAAACCGGGCTCCTGATCTTTATCTACGAATTACTTGAGGAGATGTAATCTAGCCGCACTTAGAATCACCACACGACAGACAGGTCATACAACCGTCCATCATGATGACCGCTACAGTGGAACATTTACCGCACATCTGACTGCCCGCAGGATATTCACTGGTAGAAAAAGCATCCTGCTGCTTACGGGACTCATCATATTCCTGCCGCTTGGCTGCAATCAGCTCTCGCTGATGCTCATCCAGCGTTTCAGCTGGAAGCATGCCGATATACTGCAGATGTTTTTCAACTATATGGCCCAACTCAGCAATAATAGATGGCATGTACTTGCCACCGGGCTGCCAGTAGCCGCCACGAGGGTCAAAGACAGCCTTAAGCTCCTCAACGATAAAAGCAACATCACCACCCTTGCGAAATACTGCTGACATGATACGGGTTAACGCCACAATCCACTGATAGTGGTCGAGGTTCTTTGAGTTTACAAAAATCTCAAAAGGCCGCTGACTTTCGAACTCAGTATCCATATTCAAAACGATATCGTTAATGGTCACATACATAGCGTGATCATCTACCGGAGTCTTAACCTTATAAGTAGAACCCCGCAGCATCTCCGGGCGGTCAAGCTTTTCATGCATACGCACGACTTTGCCATCTGCACTCGTTTCACGATCTGCCGCTGCCGGAGCTTCAACAGCAGCTTCCGCCTTAGGCTGTTCTATACGGTAATCAACAATTTTTGATTGAATTTTCATGTTTTAACCTATCTAATTCTGTTTTAAAGACTATTCTGCAAGGAGGTAAATAAGGGGCAAAAACCACCACTATCAAACCGTTCAGAACTTGCCGTAATAGCCTTCCTTGATTGCGTCAAAAAGATTCGCAGCTGTATGCATCTCACCGTCATACTCAACTTCCTCATCACCTGCGAGTGTCACCTCAGAGCCATCTTCCAGCACAAAGGTGTACTTTGTATTCTGCAAATCTTTCTCTTTAACCAGCACGCCCTGAAAAGCCTCGGGGTTAAAGCGAAATGTGGTGCACCCCTTCAGCCCTTTTTCATAGGCATACATATAAATATCTTTGAATTCCTCATACGGGAAGTCAGTTGGGACATTGGCGGTCTTAGAAATTGAAGAATCCACCCATTTCTGTGCCGCAGCCTGTATATCCACATGCTCTGTTGGCGAGATATCTTCCGCCGTAGTGAAGTAATCCGGCAATGCATCTGCAGCTCCGTCTTCCGCATGAGGCATGGCATTTGAATTTATTAACTGCCGATATGCCAGGAGCTCAAATGAAAAGATATCAACCTTCTCTTTGCTCTTGCGGCCCTCACGAATAATGTTACGGAAATAATGATGTGCAAAACTTGGCTCAATACCATTACTGACATTGTTAGCCAGTGACAGAGAAATTGTGCCGGTAGGTGCAATCGAGCTGTGATGTGTAAACCGTGAACCTTCTGTAATTAACTGTTCTGCCAACTCCGGATCAACCTCGGCAACGCGCTGCATGTAACGGCTATAACGTCCGTGCAACTCTCGTCCGGCAATAGTGTCGCCTGTCTTCCAGCCATCAGTCACCATTTCCGGGCGCTGATGCAACATCTTGGGCGTAACCGTAAATTCCTCCAGCATGATCGGCGCGGGCCCTTTTTCACGGGTCAGCTCAAGTGCCGTATGCCAACCGGTGATGGCCAGCTCACGCGCAACCTTTTCAGTAAACTCAACTGACACTTCAGAACCATAGGTCATACGCAACATCGCAAGTGAAGAACCAAGCCCAAGAAAACCCATGCCATGACGTCGCTTACGCAGGATTTCATCGCGCTGGCCACCCAGGGGTAGCCCGTTAATCTCAACCACGTTATCAAGCATGCGCGTAAAAATTTGAACGACCTGCCGGAATTTGTCCCAATCAAATCTGGCTTTTTCTGTAAATGGGTCACATACAAAGCGCGTCAGGTTGACCGAACCCAGCAGGCAGGAACCATAAGGTGGAAGTGGTTGTTCGCCACAAGGATTGGTGGCTCGAATATTTTCATCGAACCAGTTGTTGTTCATTTCATTAACATGATCGATAAGCACAAAACCGGGCTCAGCAAAATCATAAGTTGATGTCATGATCATGTCCCAGACTCGGCGTGCAGGCAGTGTCTTGTAAATCTTGCATGCCACCATACCCGTTTCATTAGTGATATAGCCTTCAGTAACTGGCCAATCACGCCAGACAACATCAGAAGTATCATGCAGATCAACTTCCTCTTGCTGCATTTGCTTGTCATCAATTGGAAACGCCAGGGTCCAGTCTTTATCGTGCTTAACTGCCTGCATAAAGTCATTGGTAATCAGTAGTGACAGATTGAACTGTCGCAAACGACCATCTTCACGCTTGGCACGTACAAAATCGATAACATCAGGATGGCCTACATCAAAGGTACCCATCTGTGCACCACGTCTGCCACCCGCAGATGACACCGTGAAACACATCTTGTCGTAGATATCCATGAAGGACAGAGGCCCCGAGGTATATGCACCTGCGCCAGACACATACGCACCCTTAGGACGCAGCGTTGAAAATTCATATCCAATACCGCACCCAGCTTTTAAGGTCAGACCGGCTTCATGCACTTTATCGAGTATGTCGTGCATAGAATCACGAATAGTTCCTGAAACTGTGCAGTTAATCGTTGAGGTTGCAGGCTTATGTGCCTGTGCGCCGGCGTTAGAAATAATACGTCCGGCAGGAATAGCGCCATGTCTTAATGCCCAAACAAATGCTTTATGCCATTCCTCACGCTTATCTTCTGTTTCAACATCAGCAAGCGCACGTGCGACACGGCGGTAGGTATCATCCATGGTTTCATCAATGATTTCACCATGCTTTGATTTGAGACGATATTTCTTGTCCCAGATATCAATTGAGGCTTCCTGAAATTCTATTGCCGATCCTGAGGCAGGTTCCATTTGCACTGCAGTATTCATTTAAGCTCTTACTCCCCCTAAACCATCACCAGACCATTTGCCAAATAATTGACAGGTCATAACGAATCCGGGAGACCTTTCTCCCATTCGCACCTATTGCCATCTGAACTACACAGCGACCACTCAGCCCTGATATATATCGCTATATACCGTTGGGAGATAAAACCCGGTCAGATCGTACCCACCTATAGCTGTATAAACCCGAAAAATCCCCTGATCTATACTTTTTACCGTAAATGTTCTTCTGAGACCATAAACGGTCTTACTGCAAAACCCAGCGACTATCCCGCACAAAAACGTTAACACAAGATGTTGTGTTGACTTCAGACTAGATTATGCCCGTGCTGATAGACTGTCAAGTAATATTTTGGGTGGTTGTTTTTTATACAAATTATTTAATATCAGTCACTTACATAAATTCCATTCAGCAAGCCAAGACAAATATCAGGCCTTGTAACAATTTTTTTTTACAACGCAAAAATACTACATCTTGTGTTTTACTATCCCCAAACAATACAGGTTTATTCCACAAGTTATCCACAAGCGGGCTGCATTCAGACCTCAAATACCCATGCAGTGCTTGAAAAATAACCATCCACCCCCATCATTCTATATAGCAGTCATGACATAAAAGACTTGCCATACACATGACTAAACCAGAGGAGATGGATTATGAATATCACCCATTACACATCTCAAACCCGCCCCCTTAGTCTGCTCGGGCGGCTACTTCAGGAGCAGGAAATGGATGGCTCCCTCAGAAACATAAGTGAAGCTGAAACGGTGACAGACTGGTTACCAGCTGTAGATATACGTGAAGAAAGTGACCGTTTCATACTGCATGCAGATTTACCCGGTGTTAACCCAGATGCCATTGAGATCGCCATGGAAGATGGAACGCTCACCATTCAGGGCAGCCGCCAATCTGAAAATACTGAAGAACCACATGGCTATAAACGTTTTGAGCGTATCAACGGCAGGTTCCTAAGACGGTTTGCGTTGCCTGATACAGCCAATGATGAGGATATCTCAGCAGAGGTTCATCAGGGTGTGCTGGAAGTTACTATTCCCAAACAACCCAAACCACAACCACGCAAAATTACTGTACGTTCAGCTAAATAGTGTGAGCCCATGCAAACAGTAAAAGCAAATAATTCAATACCAACGGATATAAATCCTTCCGTTGGTATTGTTATTGTTTCAAGGTAATACACCAGGAGTTTTTCATCACATCAGAGTTCGCACGTTATACTCGCCAACATCAAATACCGCTCAAACCGAAGGAAGTGAGATTCATGATGCAGTCCAGATTTTTCACCATCAGCAATATTTTATCCAGCACCTTGCTAATAACCCTTTTGGCCTTTTCCTCCGGTGCACATGCAGCCCTACCTGATAATGTAGATGGCCAGCTAATGCCCAGCCTGGCTCCCCTTGTAGAAAAAACGGCACCGGCCGTTGTAAATATTCGTACCAAAGCAATGGTGGCAGCACAGAATAACCCACTAATGCAGGACCCTTTTTTCCGTCGCTTCTTTGGCGTTCCGGAAGGACAAGGACAGCAGCAGGAACGGGAAGTCAGTGCAGCCGGTTCTGGGGTCATTATTGATGCTAAAAAAGGCCTGCTGCTGACTAACCACCATGTGATTGAAGATGCTACTGAGATAAAAGTTTATCTAAATGATGACCGTGCATTTGATGCAGTTGTTGTTGGCTCTGACCCAGGCACTGATATTGCAGTATTACGCATCGAAAACCCTGAAAACCTGACAGATATGCCACTGGGTAATTCAGAGAAACTCAGGGTTGGCGATTTTGTTGTCGCCATTGGCAACCCTTTTGGTCTGCAACACACAGTTACCTCTGGGATTGTTAGCGCACTGGGACGTCAAGGTATCCAGCGCGATGGCTATGAAGATTTTATTCAGACTGACGCATCAATTAATCCAGGCAATTCAGGTGGTGCACTGATAAACCTGAAAGGTGAACTTGTAGGCATTAACTCAGCTATCTACAGTTCCAGCGGTGGCAATATTGGCATTGGCTTTGCCATTCCCGTCAGTATTGCTAAATCAATCATGGCGCAGATCATTGAGTTTGGTGAAGTAAAACGCGGCATGCTCGGCGTCAGTATCCGTGATTTTAACGCCGAGACTGCAGAAGCACTGGGTATTGATACTGATAATTATCAGGGTGCAATGATTGAGGAAATAGTCCCTGACTCACCAGCTGAAAATACCGGTCTTGAAGTAGGCGATATCATCATTGCTATAGATGATCAAAAAATCAGTAGTGCTGGTGACCTGCGTACCACCATAGGCTTAAAACGTAGTGGTGATAGTGTAAAAATCACTGTCAACCGTAACAATACAAAAAAGAACTTTACTACCACTCTCGGTATGCTCAACACTACCCCTGTTGTCGCTGCAGGTGACATCCACCCCGGGCTGGCAGGTGCCGAGTTCTCTGGATACAAACCCGGTTCTCAACCCTATAAAGGCAAGGGCGTACAGATTGATTCAGTTGCTCCGGGCAGCCCGGCAGAATTCCGGGGACTGCAGGCCAATGATGTCATTACTCAGGTCAACCAGGTGCCTGTTACAACAGTGGCTGACTTACAAAAGACAGCAACAAATCAAAGCCTTCTGGTTATGAAAATTCATCGTGGTAACCGCACACTGTTACGCACAATCAGGTAATGAAATGACGTCATCTTTCTGTTCAGGCACAGCCTGAGCAGAAAGATATTTGGCAGAATTTACGTCTTGTAAAAGCAATGCTTTTGCAAACATAGCAAATGCCTTGTTAAATGATGGCAGGCTTCTAAGCTACATAAAGCCTGCCATTAATAGCCGGGCGGACAACCCATCAGCTGCAGCAGGAACAGCAACCCAAAGATAATACAAAGCATTTTGCACATGTATACAAGTACAAACATTCAACAGGCTTGATACAGGTACAATACAGACATGGATATATATCTCGTTGGTGGTGCAGTACGTGACAAGCTACTCAATCGCGAGTTCAACGAACAGGACTGGGTTGTAGTTGGCGGCACAGTTGAAGCACTTGAAAAACTTGGATACCGTAAAGTTGGCAAAAGCTTTCCCGTATTTCTGCACCCCGACAGCGGTGAAGAATATGCACTTGCACGTACTGAAACCAAGATAGGGCGAGGTTATCACGGCTTTGAAGTCTATGCGGGTACGGATGTAACACTTGAAGAGGATCTGCAGCGCCGTGACCTCACTATTAATGCCATCGCTGTTGATAGTGACGGGAGCCTTATTGATCCCTGGGGTGGGCAAGCCGATATAGATGCCCGTATTCTGCGCCATGTATCTAATGCCTTTAGAGAGGACCCTTTACGGGTTTTAAGAATTGCTCGCTTTGCTGCCAGCCTGCATGACATGGGCTTCAGTATTGCCCCTGAAACCATGCTGCTAATGCGTGAAATTACTACCAGTGGCGAAATTGCAGCACTCACACCAGAACGTATCTGGAAAGAAACTGAAAAAGCACTAAGTACCCGGCATCCTGATATTTACCTACAAACACTCCGAGACTGCGGTGCATTACAGGTAATTTTTCCTGAAATAGATGTGTTGTTTGGCATACCCCAACCAAAAAAATGGCACCCGGAGATTGACACCGGCATCCACGTGCTCATGGTCATGCAAATGGCAGCAAAATTATCAGACTCAATTGCGGTACGTTTCGCAGCCATGGTACATGACCTGGGCAAGGGAACCACAAAAAAGGAATGGTGGCCAAGCCACCGTGACCATGAACGTCGCGGAGCCAAACTGATCAAACAGCTCTCCAAGCGCCTTGGCATACCCAATAACTGCCGGGATCTTGCTGTACAGGTGGCGCAGTTTCACACCCATGTTCATCGTGCACTGGAACTTCGACCTGATACTGTCATGCGAGTACTGCAAGAAGCAGACGCATTTCGTCGCCCGGAACGCTTTGAAGAGTTTCTAATCACTTGCGAAGCTGATGCTCGCGGTCGAACCGGCATGGAAGATACTCCCTATCATCAGGCCGATATCATGCGAGCTGCCTTTACAGCAGCAACAACTGTCAACAACGCAGCTATTAAGGCACAGGGCCTGGAAGGCCCGGCATTTGGCGAGGCGTTAAAAACCCTGCGTACCACTGCTGTCGCTGAGGCGCTTCAGTCAGTACGTAGTTCGGCAAATCAAGACCCGAACAAAAAACAAGGATAATGTTTATGGCTATTGAACCAGCAATGATGCTCTGGGTACTTGCCGCACTACTTGTTTTTGCTGGCATCTGTGGACTGATCCTGCCCATGATGCCCGGTGCACCCTTATTATTTTTAGGCTTAGTAGTCGCTGCCTGGGCAGATAATTTTGCCTACGTTGGCACGGGCGGCTTAATTACTCTTGGCATACTCGCATTATTAACCTATGCCGTTGATATCATTGCCGGTGCATTTGGCGCTAAAAAATTTGGCGCCTCCAAACAGGCAATTATTGGTGCAGGTGTCGGCACTTTGCTGGGGTTATTCTTTATGCCTGTGGGCATTCTACTGGGCCCCTTTCTGGGTGCAGTAACCGGCGAACTTATTGCCCAAAAAAATCTACAGGAAGCCGGGGCTTCCGGCTTTGGTGCAACTATCGGCCTGCTATTAGGAGCAGTCGCCAAACTGGTACTCGCCTTTATGATGCTGCTATTATTTGCTTACCTGCGCTGGGGTTGAATGTACCAGCATTGCTGGTACAGAGTGCCTTACAAACTTGAGCGCATATCACGGCCCGCCAGGGCACTGGGAGCCAACACACTTCCTTTACAAAGGGCCATCACCTTAATTGATTCACCCATCTCACCCGGCAAAATAAGCTGGCGCAGGGCATGGGCTAATTCAATCTGCTTTTGTTGCTCATCCTGAGTATTACCAGCATAACTCTCAGTCTCAATTGCAACCTGCTCATCCAGACCTGCTGCTAATAGAAAATGTGCCTGGGTGGTATAACCTGCAACCTTCATACCGACCGCCTGTGCTGCTTCTGCCAGATAGCTAAAATCAACCCACGCCGTAATATCCTGTAAGCCCGGCCAGACAAAGGGGTTGTCATGTGCCCGGTGCCGATAATAACACCGCAGTGTGCCGGAGCTGCGCTCCGGAAGATAATACTCACGCCGGGAAAACCCGTAATCAAACAGCAGGACAACCCCCTCCTGCAACCAATCATTAAGTGAAGCCACCCAGGCTGGCAAGCGCAGCGACAATTCCGAGGTGTAATCTGACTCTGTAAGTAAACCGGATTCAGACTGCAATAACTCTATTGATTTAAGCAGTACACCCGTTGCAGGACGCATTTCTTCTACCAACTTATCTGCCTGTATACCAACACCCAGTTCTGCCGGCCCATCCCGATTAATGGCAAAACGTTCTACCGGTAACGCATCAACCACTTCATTGGCAACAATAACGCCTCTAATCGGCTGTTCTGGCATACCATCAAGCCAGCGTACCCTGGACACCAGATGGGGCACCCGTTCATGCAGCAGTGCAGCCTGACGTGCGCGCAAATCAGCACTCGTCTCCAGCACCAGGTATTCAGCTGGCAGGCATTGTAAACGCTCAAACTCCAGCAACATATCAGCCGCCATAACACCACTACCAGCACCCAACTCAAGCACCACACTATTATCAAGCTCTGTGAGCACTTCCACACACTGCTTTGCCAGGCAACGTGAGAACAAGGGTGATATTTCTGGTGCAGTTACAAAATCACCATCCATGCCCAACTTGTGCGCACCGGCACTGTAATACCCCATACCCGGCGCATACAGCACCAGCTCCATGTAATCAGCAAAGCTAATCCAGCCACCAGCAGCCAAAATTTGCTCTTTGATATGCGCAACCAAGCTCACACTATGCTTGAGCGCATCCGGTTCAGGCTGGGGAAATTCAGACAGCATAGGCACACATTAAAAAAGTAAATAAATTGTGGTAGTTATAAGCTTAACGAACGCCTTAATGAACACAAGATTAATGGACACAAGGAATTAGAATTGGTGAATACAGCTTGCTGAGTTAATCTTAACGTCTTCTTGTTACAGTCACCCTGAATATCAGGCTTAAAAATCAGTTTGACCAACAATTCAATAACATCGGTATAGAGACACATTGATCGTGAACCACCCTGCTACAATTGAACCTAGCGAGAGACTTGCCGGTAAGTGGGTACTCATTACCGGTGCTGCCAAACGCATCGGTGCCTGTATTGCCCGCACACTGCATGAAAATGGCGCCAATATTGCTATTCACTACCGCGGTTCAGCTGATGCTGCCGAACAACTGGCAGCCGAATTAAATAATAGCCGAACGGGTTCAGCCATGACAGTCCAGGCGGACCTGCTGGATACTCAACGACTAGCCGGGCTGGTAGAAGAAGTGATGACCCATACTGGACGCCTGGATGTGTTATTAAATAACGCCTCTACTTTCTACCCGACACCACTGAATGAAGTCACCGAAGCCCATTGGGATGACCTGCTGGGAACCAACCTGAAAGCACCCCTGTTCCTGTCACAGGCAGCAGCACCACACCTACGCAAAAATCAGGGCATGATCATCAACATTGTGGACATACATGCACAACGCCCTCTTAGGAACCATCCGGTTTACGGACCGGCTAAAGCAGCTCTTGGCATGCTGACCCGTTCACTCGCCCGTGATCTGGCCCCTGAAATTCGTGTTAATGGCGTTTCTCCCGGTGCTATTTTATGGCCGGAAGACGGTATGTCAGAAAAAATGGAACAAACCATCCTCAAACAGGTACCACTTAAACGTACCGGTGAACCTGCCGATATTGCGCGTACTATCCTATTTCTGGTTAAAGATGCACCCTATATCACCGGGCAGATTATTGCCGTGGATGGCGGGAGGAGTATAGGTTGGTAATAAGCTTGGGAATCTGTGGTGATTCATGATTGGGTAGTCAAAGGGATAGCCCCATCACAAATCACTTACTCGTTGCATCCATGAGCTTTTCAAGTCGCATTCCACCTTCAGGGCCAAAAAATACCAACGCATCATTGTTG
>JAAERX010000095.1 GCA_024229935.1 Gammaproteobacteria bacterium
AGCATTTGGCAGACCTTCCTTGATCCGCCGTGTACCCTCTATGAAAGCTACGCCATAGTCATTGTGTTCAGCAATGCCTGTTGCAACAGCAAAAATATTCGGGTCAAAAATAATGTCCTCACCCGGTATACCCACTTCCTCGGTGAGCACCTTGTAAGCACGTGCACAGATGTCAAATTTACGCTCAACTGTTTCTGCCTGACCTTCTTCATCAAAGGCCATGACAACCACGGCTGCCCCATAACGTTTACATAGCCGTGCCTGTTCAAGGAAAGAGGCTTCACCCTCTTTCATACTGATAGAGTTAACAATGGCTTTACCCTGAATACAGCGCAGACCTGCCTCAATAATCTGCCATTTTGAGGAATCCACCATAATTGGCACACGCGAAATATCCGGTTCCGCAGCAATCAGGTTCAGAAACTTTTGCATCGCTGCTTCTGAATCCAGCATGCCCTCATCCATATTGATATCAATAATCTGAGCGCCACTTTCTACCTGCTGACGCGCTACCTGTAACGCCGCATTAAAATCATCACCAATAATTAAACGCTTGAATTTAGCTGAACCAGTTACATTGGTTCGTTCGCCCACATTGACAAACAATGAATCAGGGGAAACGTTAAAGGGTTCAAGACCGCTGAGTCGCAGTGCCGGCTCTATAACCGGTATAGCCCTGGGCGTAATTTCAATAACAGCATCCCGTATAGCAGCTATATGCTCTGGCGTGGTACCACAGCAACCACCAACAATATTTAGCAGGCCATTTTCTGCAAAGTCTCGTAACAACCCCGCCATATATTCAGGTGAGTCATCATAGCCACCAAACTCATTTGGTAACCCCGCATTTGGATGCGCACTGACATAGGTATTAGCTACACGTGCCAGTTCAGTCACGTATGGCCGCATATCTTCAGCACCTAATGCACAGTTAAGGCCAATGCCCAAAGGACGGGCGTGTACTACTGAATTCCAGAATGCCTCAGTCGTCTGACCGGAAAGTGTCCGTCCGGAAGCATCAGTAATAGTGCCAGAAATCATTACCGGGATATCATTACCCGACTCATTGCGGTATTCCTCTACAGCAAAGATTGCTGCTTTTGCATTCAGTGTATCGAACACTGTTTCAATTAGAATGTAATCGGCACCACCAGCAACTAGTGCACGAGAGGCTTCCAGATAGGTCTCACGCAGTTCCTCAAAACTGGTATTACGGAATGCAGGATCATTTACATCCGGTGACAACGAAGCGGTACGACTCGTTGGCCCCAATACACCGGCAACAAAACGTTGTTGACCGGTTTTCTCAGTGACCTCATCAGCCACCCGACGAGCAAGCTTTGCGCCCGCTTCATTAAACTCAGTAACAAGTGCCTGCATACCGTAATCAGCTAAAGAGGCAGCATTGGAATTAAAAGTATTGGTTTCGAGTATATCTGCACCCGCTTCCAGAAAAGCCCGATGAATATCTGCAATCACTTCCGGCTGGGTAAGTGTCAGCAGGTCGTTATTACCACGTAATTCATATTCCCAATCAGCAAAACGTTCACCACGAAAATCAGCTTCTTCAAGCTTATGCTGCTGGATCATCGTACCCATAGCGCCATCAAGAATGACAATACGTTGCCCAAGCAACTCTATAAGTGCTGTACGTCTTGCCAGAGCCTGTTCTTTTTCCACGGCGCTCATACGGCATCTTCAACTGTTACAGGGCGTATACCCAGTGCATAGCAAATTGCATACGTCAGTTCAGCTCGATTCAATGTATAAAAATGAAACTCATTCACCCCTTCCTGCTGCAGTTTTTCTACCAGCTCAATAGCGACATTGGCAGAAATCATTTGCCGGGTTTCTGGATCTTCATCCAGCCCATCAAATTTCTCATGCAACCATTGTGGGACTGAAGCGCCACAAGCAGCAGCAAAACGTTGCAAGGATGCAAAGTTGGATATAGGCAGAATGCCGGGAACAATCGGCGCCTCTATACCCGCCGCAACCGCCTGATCACGAAAGCGCAGATACAAATCCGCATCAAAAAAGAACTGGGTGATGGCACGATTGGCGCCTGCATCGATTTTACGTTTCAGATTATCCATATCAATCTGGGCGCTCTGTGCCTCAGGGTGCACTTCGGGATAAGCCGCCACCGAGATATCAAAATTCGCTACTTTTCGCAGGCCGACCACAAGATCAGCTGCATATTCATATCCACCCGGGAACGGGCTATAACTTTCAGCATCCTGTGGTGGGTCACCGCGTAATGCCACTATATGGCGCACACCCTCATCCCAATACCCTTTTGCTATGACATCAACTTCATCTGTTGTGGCATCTACACAGGTCAAGTGCGGTGCACCAGTCAATGCAGTCTCTGTATTGATACGACTTACAATACGATGTGTACGATCACGCGTAGAGCCATCTGCGCCATAAGTCACTGAAGCAAAACGTGGCCGCAATGGCGCCAGCCGCTCAACAGTTTTCCACAGTGTTTCCTCGCTCTTGGGAGTTTTTGGCGGGAAAAATTCGAATGACACCTGTACAGGTGCACGCTTGTTATTAGTCATAAGTTCCTGCCCTAAATTCTATTGCCGGCAACGCTGCAAGCAGCGCAAACCCGGGTAAACGACCCGCAAGATCACGCCGCGGGCTACTGCGCAATCCCACTTCAGCCAACATTACGGCCAATTGATTTTCGGCAAGGCCACTTAAACCATGACTTTGCTCCAGACTGGCACGAACCGGACCAAATCGATCCAGTACCAGTAAACGACCTGCAGGTCGTAAAACTCTTGAGGCTTCCTTCAGTGCATCACGCGGCTTCTCCGCCAGCGTCAACACCTGATCAAGTAACACCGTGTCAAAACTGTCAGCCTCGAATGGCAGCGCAAACATATCTCCCTGACGCAGGGTACAATTACTAACCCCTGCCTCACGTATCCGGGTACGAGCCACTACACGCATAGCAGGTGAGATATCCACACCGGTTGCTTCACGGGCTCTGCCAGCCAGGTGACACAAAACGGCACCTGTGCCAGAACCTATATCAAGTAAATCACCCAATTCACCAGGTATTTCAGCCAATGCCACCGCCAGATCATCCTCAGCAACCAAACCAGGTATCTGGCTGCGACCACTGGCCAGCAAAACCTCCTTATCTGACCAGGCGCTTCTTGCCCTAGTGCGGCGAATGTCTGCCATTTTGCTGCTATCTGCAGTTATTGTGGGCTCTTCTGCAGCCATCCTGCCTAGTAATACAGAAATAAAGGCCCTGGCCGAGGGATCCGAAGGCACCCGATAGTAAATGCTATGACCATCTCTGAATCGATCAGCAAGCCCACCCTCACAAAGAATACGCAAATGCCGCGATACCCTAGGCTGACTTTGCTCTAACACCTCCTGCAATTCACCAACAGTGGCTTCACCCGCCGCCAATAGCGCCAGCAGACGCAAGCGAGTGGCGTCAGAGGCGGCTTTCAGTGAATTAACAGAGTATTCCAGGTTCATAGTGATTTAATATAAAGGTTTCTTTATATTTGTAAAGAGGGTGCCCCACAGATTTCCCTTTTTTAACAAGATTCTGAACAAAACCTGACTAACAGCTTAACCAGCCTTAGTAACTAGCACTTAATTTGGGTTCGTATCAGGTAGTATACGGCTACGAAATTAGAGGATCAGCACCTGAGGTCTTGATTCAAATAAAGCGCATTTAAGCAACATAACTTAGTTATAGAGCGTGACATGATGATTAACACTAAAAACTTACTTACCCTCACAATACTAACCATTGCAACTCTGGGACTCAGTGCCTGTGACAATAGTGCAACCAACAAAAAGGCTCAGGATAAAGAAAAAACCATCTATCCAGGCGGACCAGTAGAGTACAGTCTTATAAGCCCAAAATGGGCAGCAGATACCTCATGGCTCGCACTACGCGCAGAGCAGCAGGACAAGGCCATCTCTAATTCAAATATTTTTCATGATTTCAGCCTGACAGATAAACAGGCTGACACTGGCATTACCTTCCGCTACAAGGTTGTTGACGATGCCGGCATTTCCTATAAGGCCGTACATTATGATCATGGTTCAGGTGTAGCAATTGCAGATGTTGATGGTGATGGTGACAGCGATATCTATTTCCCAAATCAGGTTGGTGCAAATGGTCTGTGGCGTAACAACGGTGATGCAACCTTCAACGACATAACCGACCTCTCCAGCGTAGCCGTTGCTGATCGCATCAGCATTGGCGCAGCATTTGCAGATATTGATAATGATGGCGACCCTGATTTATTTGTAACAACTGTTAAGGGCGGCAATATTCTTTTTGAGAATGATGGCACCGGTAACTTTACTGATATATCTGCAGATGCCGGCGTGGACTATAGCGGTCACTCTTCAGGAGCTGTCTTTTTTGATTACGATAATGACGGCTTACTTGATCTTTATGTGACCAATGTTGGCACCTATACAAATGATGAGCTAGGTTCTGATGGTGCTTATGAAGGCCTTAGTGATGCTTTTACTGGTCATACCATACCGGAACGAGCCGAAAGCAGCATTCTGTATCACAACACAGGTGGAAATAAGTTTGTAGATGTCACCACTGAAATGGGCATCGAAAATCTTGGCTGGTCCGGCGATGCAGCTCCCATAGATGCCAATAATGATGGCTGGGTTGATCTGTATGTTCTGAATATGCAAGGCCTTGATAGCTACTTTGAAAATCAGGCTGGCAAAGGTTTCATAAATAAATCAGCCGAGGTCTTCCCCCAAAGCTCATGGGGCGCCATGGGCATCCAGGTGTTTGATTACGACAATGATGGTGACCAGGACATTTATGTTACTGATATGCATTCCGACATGGCTGAACAGGTCAGACCAATTCTTAGCGAAGAAAAGCGGAAAGCCCATGTTATCAATGATGAAAGTTTCCACCTTGCTGGTGGTAACGCCATTTGGGGGAACTCATTCTTCCGAAATGAAGGTGACGGGAGCTTCACTGAAATTTCCGATGAAATAAATGCAGAAAACTTCTGGCCCTGGGGTCTGAGTGCAGGCGACCTCAATGCAGATGGCAATCAGGATGTTTTTATTGCATCAAGCATGAGCTATCCATGGCGCTATGGCATCAATTCCGTATTGCTGAACAACGGCAGCTCTTTCGTTGATGCTGAATTTGCTGTAGATGCAGAACCAAGGGCAGGCGCAGAGTTTGTGCCATGGTTTGAAATTGACTGCGCGGGGGCAGACAAAGGTCATCGTGACTGCCCAAGAGACTTTAATGCAGGTCATGTCACCGTAAATGGTTCTGTAGGCAGCCGCTCATCAGTAATCTTTGATTATGATGCTGATGGTGACCTCGACATTATTACCTCAGAATTTGGTACTGAACCACTGGTACTGGAAAGCAATCTGACTGATCGCACAAATGTCAGAAGCATCCGTGTAGATTTGAGTGGTACGCAGTCAAGCAGAAGTGGTCTGGGTGCAACGGTTACTGTAAAAGCTGGTGCTTCAAGCTACACACAGGTCATGGACGGTCGTACCGGCTATCTTGGCCAAAGCGATGCGCCACTTTATTTTGGCCTGGGTACAGCACAAGCAGCTGATTCAATCACAGTAAAGTGGCTCTCTGGTGCTGAACAAACCATTCAGGGGCCAATAGCTGCCAACAATCAAATTATTGAGATTGTCGAACCGGAATAATGCATAAATTCTCTGCCCTGGCCTTTCTGCCTGTAATTCTATTACTTGCAGCCTGCGCCAGTGACGGGAGCACTAGGCTAAATATTGGTATTGGCTCTTTTGGCAGCAGTGGTGGCGTGAGCGGATCTGTTTCAACTAATGTATCTGATATCGGCGGCAAAAAAGATGAGCCCCCGCTGCCAATCGTACAGATATGGCTGGAGGACGGTGTTATTGCAGACGTGTTCCCTGACAAACAAATACCCTTTACCGCAGATAAAGATGAAGCAGAGGCACTATCTGAATATATCGCTACCGGCGCCAAACCAGGTATCAATAGTGACACTCAAAAACAGATAATCAGTTGCACCAGCGAAGAAGCTCTGTGCCGGATCCGGCTTAAAGAAAACTAACGCCACTTGAACAAACTTTAATGCAGAGAACTCTCTGTTGTACCAGTCAGTTCAGCAACAATACCCCAGATACGTTCAGCTGATACCTCATACTGTCGATTACAGAATTCACAACAAATCTCAACCGGGTTCTGATCAGCAACCAAACTCACCAGTTCCTCCGAGCCAAGAACACGCAACATATTTTCAATATGCGTATCAGAACAACCACAATGAAAAGTAACAGGCTCAGAATCGAACAAGCGTATGTCGTCTTCAGGAAACAGTGCGGTTATTAATAGCTCATCATCAAGGGCTGACATGCTCATCATATCCAAACCACCCAAAGACTCCATTAACTGCTGCCAGCGACCGTTACCAGCTTTGCGTTCGGGCATTACCTGCAACATCAAACCGGTAGCTCGCTGTTCATTCGCTGCCAGCATAAACAAGCTGGGCAGTTGTACCGATTGCCGATAGTACAAACCAAGGCATTCAGCCAGATTGATTTCAGATAATGGCACAATGCTCTGATAGCGTTCAGCCTTAGCACCTGATTCAACGGTAACGCATAGTGTGCCGTTATCAACAAGCTCAGTAAATGCGTCTGGTAAAGGCTCATCACCAAACCGTGCAAGCCCACGCAATCGCAATTCATTATCACACTGCATAACAAGTAAACGCAGGTGCTCATTACCCTGAATTTGCAGTGTTAGCCGACCATCAAATTTCAAATTACAGCCCAGCAGGGCAGTAGCAGCCGCAGCCTCGCCCAATAACTGGCCCACCTGTTGTGGATACTGTTCATTTGTTAACAATTGCTGCCAGGTGTTATCCAGGCGTACGATGCTGCCACGGATTTCTTCTTCCTCAAAAATAAACCGGCGTAGTGTGTCAGCTGTATCGCTCATACTAATATGAAAACTATGTGCTGAGCTTAGTACGCAGTATCTGATTAACCTGGCCCGGGTTGGCCTTGCCCTGGCTCGCTTTCATGATCTGCCCGACAAGAAAGCCCAGTACCTTTTCTTTACCTGCACGAAACTGCTCAACCTGATCAGGATTATCTGCAATAACCTGGTCAACAATTGTTTCAAGAGCACCCGTATCAGTTATCTGCTTAAGGCCTTTACTATCAATAATGCTATCGGCATCGCCACCTTCTTCCCACATTGCAGCAAATACATCTTTGGCAATTTTTCCAGAAATGGTGTTGTCCTGTATGCGCTTTAGCAAACCTGCCAAAGAAGCGGCATCAATCTTACTCACCTCTATCTCAAGATTGTCACGGTTCAATGCAGCACTCAGTTCTCCAGAAACCCAGTTTGCAGCCATCTTTGGGTCATCAATCTCAGCGGTTACGGCCTCAAAATAGTCAGCTGTGGCACGAGCCGCAGTTAACAACTCAACATCAGCGGCCTTAAGGCTGTATTCAGACATAAATCTTTGTGCCTTAGCTTGTGGCAGTTCAGGCAAGGACTCTCTGGCTGCCTGCAAGAACTCATCATCCAACACAACCGGTAACAAATCCGGATCAGGAAAATAGCGGTAATCATTAGCCTCTTCCTTGCTGCGCATCGACCGGGTCTCATCACGATCCGAGTCGTACAAACGTGTTTCCTGCACTACCTTGCCGCCATCTTCAATTAACTCAATCTGCCGCTCCACCTCAAGATTGATAGCCTTCTCTATAAATCTAAACGAATTCAGATTTTTCAATTCAGCACGAGTGCCCAGTTCAGCCTGAGCCACCGGACGCACCGAGACATTGGCATCACACCTAAAAGACCCTTCTTGCATGTTACCGTCTGAAATACCGATGTAGCGCACCAGTTGATGGATACGCCGCATATAAGCAACAGCCTCTTTGGCAGAACTCAGTTCAGGCTCAGAAACAATTTCCAGTAAAGGTGTACCGGCACGGTTCAGATCAATACCCGTCTGGCCCTCCATATTCTCATGCATAGATTTGCCCGCATCTTCTTCAAGATGTGCACGAGTCAGATTAATACGCTTTTCTGTACCATCCTCAAGCACAATATCTATATGCCCACCTTCAACTATGGGTAACTCAAGCTGACTGATCTGATAACCCTTCGGCAGATCCGGATAGAAGTAATTCTTGCGTGCAAAGACTGAGCGCTGCGAAACATTCGCACCTATCGCCATACCAAAACGTGCTGCCATAACAACCACTTCACGATTCAGAACAGGCAGTACACCGGGGTAACCCAAGGACACAAGGCAGGCCTGTGTGTTCGGCTCGGCACCATACGCGGTACTTGCACCAGAAAATATCTTGCTATGGGTTGCAAGCTGGGCGTGAATCTCCAAACCAATAACTGTTTCCCACTGCATACTCAACTCACCCCCTCACCCGGTACACGCAGATGCCAGTCCGTTTCTTTCTGGAAAAGATGGGCAAAATTGAGCACATTTTGTTCGGCAAAATGCGGGCCCACCAACTGCAAACCAGCAGGCAAGCCATCAACCAGACCACAAGGGATAGAAACCCCAGGCAGACCTGCGAGATTCACAGACACTGTATAGATATCATTGAGATACATCTGGATAGGGTCATCCACTTTCTCGCCAATACGGAAGGCAGGCGTTGGTGTCGTGGGACCAGCAAGGATATCCACGTCTTCAAAACAACGTGCCATATCATTGCTGATAAGTTGCCGGACTTTCTGTGCCTTTAGATAATACGCATCGTAGTACCCTGCGGAGAGCACATAGGTGCCAGTCATGATGCGACGCTTCACCTCATCACCAAAACCTTCTTTACGCGTTAACTTGTAGAGGCTCTCAAGATCAG
The DNA here is from genome assembly GCA_024229935.1 of Gammaproteobacteria bacterium. Classification (GTDB taxonomy): domain Bacteria; phylum Pseudomonadota; class Gammaproteobacteria; order Steroidobacterales. Next base: position 8,896 of record JAAERX010000095.1, read on the forward strand.
TCATACCTTCGGCACGATGCCCAAAACGTATTCCATCAAAGCGCGACAAATTTGATGAAGCCTCAGCGGGAGACACTACGTAATAAGCCGGTACTGCCAGAGACAGATTAGGCAAACTCACTTCACGTATATCAGCGCCCATTTGCTGATACACATCCAGTGCACTGTGCACAGCTTCTGCATAACCAGCATCCAGACCCGCTTCAAAATATTCCTTGGGCACGCCTATAGTCTTACCGCTAACGGACGCTTCAAGACCTGCAACATAGTCCGGCACAGGTTCTGCTGAACACGTTGAATCACGCGCATCAAACCCTGCTATAGCCTGCATAACCAGTGCAACATCTTCAGCAGTCAGACCAAGCACGCCTGCCTGATCCAGGCTGGATGCATAAGCAATCATGCCAAAGCGCGATATACGACCGTAGGTAGGTTTAAACCCTGTGATGCCGCAAAGTGCAGCCGGCTGACGCACCGAGCCACCCGTATCCGTGCCTGTGGCCATGGGCACCAGACCCGCAGCAACTGCCGCTGCAGAACCACCCGATGAGCCACCCGGGGAACGCTCCTGATCCCAAGGGTTTTTAACAGCACCAAAATAGCTCGTCTCATTAGATGAGCCCATGGCAAACTCATCCATATTGGTTTTACCAACCGATACCATGCCAGCCTCAGCCAGCCTTGCAACAACAGTGGCATCGTAAGGTGAAACAAAATTTTCCAACATACGCGAGCCACAAGTCGTGGTGATATTGCGGGTACAGAAAATATCCTTATGGGCCATCGGCACGCCCGTAAGTGGGCCCGCCTTTCCGGAGGCCAGCAGCTTGTCAGCCGTATCAGCCGCAACCCGTGCCTCTTCCTGCGTAACATTAATAAAGCTGTTCAGCTCAGAATCATGCTCAGCAATACGCTTAAGAGAAGCTTCTGTGAGTTCACGACTGCTAACCGCACCACTCTGAAATAGCCGGGATAACTCAGCAATGGTCTGCCTCTGCCTGGTCATAGCTATTCAATCACTCGCGGGACCACGTAAAGACCGCCGCTAATCTTGCTGGCATTAGCTTGCAAATAATCTCGCTCATCCGTTTCTGTGACTTCGTCAGCCCGCAAGCGCTGGTTCATGGCCAGTGGGTGTGCCATGGGCAACAAATCAGCTGTATCGGCATGCTCAAGATCATTAATAAAATCGATGATCTTGCCTAACTTGGCCTCATAGTCAGGAATTTCACCCTGGTCTATTTCCAGCCGCGCAAGATGGGCAATGTACTCAATTTCTTGTTTGGAAAGCGCCACAATTACTCTTTATATAAGGTTTTTAATGCTGATAAATATGTCTGGTTGCAGGCAATTAGCATATATGCCTCAGTTCCCACAGGTTCGGGGCAGATAATGATACACCGGCAGTTGCCCAAAATCCCCCTCGTTGCTAGAGTACGCCCGACTTTACATAGTGATAAATGCAGCGGATAAATCCATGTTTAAAAGCCTTTTCGGTTATTTCTCCAACGACCTGTCCATTGATTTGGGCACCGCCAATACACTTATATACCTGCGGGGTCAGGGCATCGTACTTGATGAACCTTCTGTCGTAGCTATCCGGGAGGAGCCAGGTGGTGGCCGCAAAAGTGTTGCTGCCGTTGGTATGGAAGCCAAGAACATGCTGGGACGTACCCCCGGCAATATCACTGCAATTCGTCCGCTAAAGGATGGTGTGATAGCTGACTTCACTATCACTGAAAAGATGCTGCAACATTTCATCAAGAAGGCACACGGCAGTCAGTATTTTCGCCCCAGCCCCAGAGTGCTGGTATGTGTGCCCTACGGCTCAACTCAGGTAGAACGACGCGCAATCAAGGAATCAGCAGAAGGTGCAGGCGCACGTAAAGTTTTTCTGGTTGATGAACCCATGGCAGCTGCCATTGGTGCCGGTATGCCCGTACATGAAGCTCGTGGCTCCATGGTGCTGGATATTGGAGGCGGAACATCAGAAGTTGCCGTGATTTCGCTTAATGGCATTGTCTACGCGGCATCTGTTCGTGTTGGTGGAGACCGTTTTGATGAAGCCATATTAAATTACGTCCGTCGTAACTATGGCATCCTAATTGGTGAAGCCACAGCCGAAAGAATCAAGCATGAAATTGGTTCTGCCTACCCTGGTGACGAAGTAAAGGAAATATCAGTCCGTGGTCGAAATCTATCCGAGGGTGTGCCGCGCAGCTTCAGCCTTAATAGCAATGAAATTCTTGAAGCTCTGCAGGAGCCCTTACAGGGCATTGTTGGTGCCGTTAAAGGAGCACTTGAACAGACCCCACCAGAGCTGGGCTCTGATGTTGCCGACCGTGGCATTGTTCTAACAGGTGGTGGTGCACTATTACGTGACCTGGATAAGCTGCTAATGGAAGAGACTGGCTTGCCTGTTGTAGTTGCAGATGACCCATTAACCTGCGTAGCGCGCGGCGGGGGGCGGGTATTAGAACTCATTGATGAACTGGGTCCCAGTACATTTGCCCAAGAATAAATTTAGGGAAGGTGTTTCATTTCCTATTGCTGCGGACACTACATGCCACTCAATAATTCTGGTTAAGGACTGCTTTTTGTTGCAAGAAACTGGCCAGAATGCTCATACAAGCAAATAACTGCTGCAGACAATAGTCCATAACCATTGATACTTAAGGCAAGCTGCCTCAATATGGATGGATTGTTGTTCTTGGGACCTCTCAGGTCATGACACTGACCACTGTAGAGCGAAAAACCGGTCATTTTCGTAGTGCAAGCCCGGGCTTCCGCTTATTATTGCTATCCATTTTGTCTATCACTCTCATGGTGATGGACCATCATAACCAGCACCTGATAAATGTACGCACAACACTGGCCGTGTTATTGCATCCCGTAGAAATTCTGGTTAGCGCTCCTTTTGATATCAGCCATAATATTTCAGAGTCCCTTGCTACACGTTCTGAACTAACAGCCAATAACCGTCGACTAAATCAGGAAGCATTGGTTCAAAATGCCCGACTACAGCGTATGGCAGCCCTGGAAGCAGAAAATGCCCGGCTTCGCGCGCTGCTTGATTCCACAACCAAAGTGGGTGACAACATCATCATTGCCGAAATTGTATCAGTCGATATGAACCCCTATCGCAATATGATTTTGATTAATAAGGGCGGTCAGGACGGTGCTTATGTAGGGCAAGCATTAATTGATGCCAATGGGATTGTTGGTCAAATTACCCGCGACCGACTTTATAGTGCTGAAGCAATGCTGGTCACGGATGTCGACCACGCATTACCCATTGAACTGGCACGTAACAGACTGCGTACTATTGCTGTTGGCACAGGTGAACTGAACCGCCTATCACTGCCCTTTCTACCCAGTAATGCCGACGTAAGAGAAGGTGACTTACTGATAAGTTCAGGCCTAGGCGGAACATTTCCTTCTGGATACCCCGTTGGCGTTATTCGGCAGATAAATAGCACCACTGGCCAAGCCTTTCTGGAGATCGATGCTGAGCCAGCAGCGGCCCTGAATCGCATACGTGAAGTACTGCTGATCAGCCCCAGGGAACAGGGGGGAGCTGCAGACAATAACAAACAGCAAATTAAAGCAGGTATTAACGCTATTACAGACACTAAGGCTGAAGAAACAACAACAGAAGAAGTGACAAATAAAAATCAGCCTGCTGCTGAGGCTGCAACAGAAAATGCCACTAGCACTTCAGAGGAGGCTTTCTGATGGCTCGTCAGGTACGTAGCTGGCCTGTTGTAGTTGCCTTTATTGCAGCTATTGCCCTTGAAGTTCTACCGCTACCCGATTTTCTACAGCCCATACGTCCGCCACTGGCAGTAATGGTCTTAATTTACTGGGCAATGATGTGGCCAGAACGTTTTGGTTTAATTACAGCCTTCACAGTGGGTATTTGTCTGGACATTCTGCATGGTCAGCTACTGGGACAAAATGCCTTTACTCTTTGTGTTGTGACATACCTAACCCTACGTTTTCACCTGCAAATACGAATTTTTCCACTCTGGCAACTTACGGTCACAATTTTTGCATTACTGACTGTCAATGCTTTCCTGGAGCTCATAATTGAAGGTATTGCAGGACTACCATCAGCCGGACTGGCCCGCTGGAGCCGCGTTTTGAGCGGCACCCTTTTCTGGCCATTACTCCTTGGGGTAATGGATCGTCTGCGTATGCAGGTTGAACACCGTGAATCAACTTTCACCTAGTAGTACACAGCATTAAAGACATGGAATCACGAAATCAGATTAAGGATCACTGGCACGAACAACGACTATTTACACGTCGGATTATTGCTTGTGCAATCATCGCAGTAATACTTACCGGAACAGTTATAAGCAGGCTGGTTATCCTGCAACTCATTAATGCAGACTACTATGCTGCCCAATCACAGGGTAACCGTATTCGCATACAACCACTGCCACCAACCCGCGGGCTGATCTATGACCGGAATAATAAGATTCTGGCTGAAAATACACCCAGCTATCAGCTTGAAATTACGCCGGAACAGGTACCTGACCTTGAAGACACACTTACCCGCCTGAAAGATGCTGACCTGATTAAAGCTGAAAATATGGCACAGGTGCGCAGTCTTATAGCCAATAAAAGACGCTTTGACAGCATCCCGATATTGCAGCGCATGTCTGATGAAGATGTAGCGCACTTTGCAGTTTTACGTCCCTATTTTCCCGGCGTGGAAATTCGTGCCCGGCTGACACGCTACTATCCTTATGGCAATGTGGCTGCTCATGCACTTGGCTATGTAAGTGGCATCAATTCAGCAGATCAGGAGTCCCTCAACCCGGCAGCCTATGCAGGTACATCCTACATAGGCAAAGTATCACTCGAACGATCCTATGAAGCAGAACTATTAGGTGAAGTAGGACATCAGGATACTCTGGTCAATGTTCATGGCCGCATGATGCAGATACTGAATACAGAATTATCAGTGCCTGGTCAGGATCTAATTCTCAGCCTGGATGTTGAGGCCCAACTTGCTGCAGAAGATGCGCTGCAGGGCCGACGAGGCGCTGTAGTGGCAATCGACCCAAACAATGGAGAAATCCTTGTCTTTGCAAGTGCTCCAAGCTTTAACCCCAATAACTTTATCAGCGGCCTTAGCCGTGAAGATTTTCACGCACTGCAAACAAATGTCAATCAGCCATTATTTAACCGTGCGCTGCGCGGTAAATATCCACCTGGCTCTACCATCAAGCCGATGCTTGCACTTACTGCGCTGGAAGAAAACATTATTATTGCTGACAAAGCAAAAATATGTCGTGGCTATTTCACTTTGCCTGGCCGTACCCATCGATACCGGGACTGGAAACCAGCAGGCCATGGAAAAACTAATTTACATGATGCAATAGCACAGTCTTGTGACACCTACTTTTATGAGCTGGCAAATGATACGGGTATAGATATTATTTCCAGCGGCCTCCAGAGTTTTGGTCTAGGCAGCAAAACTGGAATTGACATCAGTCCTGAAGGCAACGGGCTTGTACCTTCACGGGAATGGAAACGAAAAAACTTTTCCTCCCACGAAGACCAAATATGGTTTCCAGGTGAAACCATCATTACCGGCATCGGGCAAGGCTATATGCTTACAACACCACTACAGCTTGCACATGCAACTGCAGCCATAGCTGCCCGAGGAACCCGCTACCGGCCCTCCCTGGTCAAAGGCATACGTGATTCTGTCAGTGGTGGTATTGCCATCAGGCAAACAAAAGAGCTGCCCCCCGTTAAGGCAAAGCCTGAATACTGGGATGAAATAATCAGCGCTATGGAAGGGGTCATGAATGATCCTAAAGGTACAGCTCACTTTGCTGCCCAGGGCGCACCCTGGCGTATTGCCGGCAAAAGTGGCACGGCACAGGTTTTTTCAGTCGGTCAGGACGACTCCTATGATGCAGAGGAACTAGCAGAACGAATGCGCGATCATGCTTTATTTATAGCATTTGCACCGGTAGAAGAACCGCGTATTGCCGTAGCCGTCATAGTAGAAAATGGTGGCAGTGGCAGTGGGGTTGCTGCTCCTATCGCACGCAAGGTACTTGATGTTTATCTTACCGAACCAGAGCTGGGTGCAAGCCTGTGATAGGCAATAGTAATAACCCATCAACACGCCATAGCATTGGTGGTTATCTTCTGCATAAAGCACATATTGACCCACCTCTGCTCCTGGGCATTATGGTGGCAATATTTTTAGGTGGTTTTGTACTTTATAGCGCATCAGGTACTGATCAGGCCCTACTGTTTCGACAGTTTGCCCGCCTTGGTATTGCTTTTCTTGCCATGATCATTATTGCCCAGATTAACGTGGCATGGATGCGCAGGGCCGCCCCCTGGCTCTACGTAGTCGGGCTTATTACCCTGATACTGGTACTGATGAGCGGTGAAACAGGCGGCGGTGCACAACGCTGGCTCGATATAGGCGTGCGTTTTCAACCCTCCGAACTCATGAAGCTTGCGGTACCCGGAATGCTGGCATGGCTACTGCATGACCGTGCCCTGCCACCCTCTGCAGGATTGATATTTGGCATGCTCATTCTAATTGCAGCACCAGTAGCCATGATAGGACTGCAGCCTGACCTTGGCACCGCTATCCTTATTGCACTCACAGGCGCTACAGTAATCTTTCTGGCCGGTATAGGCATGCGCTTCCTGATTACCGGTGCTGTAGCAATTATGCTGGCATTACCTGCCATGTGGTACTTCTTCATGCATGATTACCAAAAACAGCGGGTGCTTACCTTGCTTGACCCGGAAACAGACCCATTAGGCGCTGGCTACCATATCATCCAGTCAAAAATTGCGATTGGCAGCGGTGGCACATTTGGTAAAGGCTGGCTAAATGGCAGCCAGGGCCAGCTTGAGTTTCTGCCCGAGCGTTCTACAGATTTTATTTTTGCGGTGATTGGTGAGGAATTCGGATTTATAGGCGCAATTACCTTACTCTTCCTTTACCTGCTGATTGTTGCCCGGGGCTTTTATATTGCTGCGGTTGCACAAGACACTTTTTCTCGTCTTCTGGCTGGTAGCATCAGTTTTACTTTCTTTTTTTATGTGTTCGTAAATACAGCCATGGTTACAGGGCTGCTACCCGTAGTTGGCGTTCCGTTACCCCTTGTAAGTGCAGGTGGCACAAGCTTGGTGACGCTGTTAGCTGGTTTCGGTATCCTCATGTCTATTCAAACGCACCGGAAGCTATTGCCAAGATGAAAAGGGATTTCATGTCAGCACAGTTACTCTGTCTTATCCGCATCAGTCTTTTTACAGGCCTACTAGTGCCCTTGTGGGCTGGCGCTCTTAATGTAGAACGCAAAGATGTACAGCAATTTATTACTGAAATGGCCGACAGTGAACAATTTGACCCGGATGAAATACAGGCAGTCCTAAGCCGTAGCACAGTCCAGCAAAGCATTCTTGATGCCATGAGCCGTCCCGCTGAAAAGGTCAAACCTTGGTATGAGTATCGGGCAATTTTTATTACCCCGGAACGTATTAAAGCAGGCACCGTATTTTATGCCGAGCACCGCGATACACTGCTACGTATAGAAAAAGAGACGGGTGTACCGCCAGAAATGATTCTGGGTATTATCGGTGTAGAAAGCTATTTTGGCCGCATCACCGGAAAACATCGTGTTGTAGACGCATTGGTCACACTTGGTTTCGACTACCCACCACGCGCTAATTTTTTCCGTGGTCAACTTGGGCAGGCTTTTTTACTTGCCCGTGAAGAAAACCTTGATGTGGAAGCATTAATGGGTTCCTATGCGGGCGCCATAGGCCCTCCCCAATTTATTCCCAGTAGCTATCGTAATTTTGCGGTAGACGGTAATGGTGATGGCCAACGTGACCTGATGAATAGTTGGGAAGACATATTAGCAAGCGTTGCAAACTATTTTGCAGTACATAAATGGCAAGCAAAAAAACCCGTAGCTGCACGTGCAACCATAACCAAAAAAACTGACCCGCTATCCTTTAATGACGGCCTGAAACCACATTCAACAGTCAGCAAATTAAGCGCTGCCGGAGTTTTCTTTCCTTTTGAACAAACAAATGATGCAACTGCAGACATTTGGCTACTTGAGGGTGAAACCGGCCCCGAATACTGGGTTGGCTTTGACAATTTGTATGTTATTACGCGCTACAATCACAGCATCATGTATGCCCTAGCCGCATGGGAGCTGGGCACAGCTATCATTCTGGAGGCAGACTTATGATTCGTCTGAACCTCAGCCTTCTGACATTGATGGCATTATTAATTAACGGATGTGGCTCAACCCAATGGAACGGCAGCCCAACCAGACAGGTCGTAGCGACAACAGAAGAACTTCCTCGCAGTAAAAGTGGCAACCCACCTTTCTATGAAGTCTATGGCGTTCGCTACACAGTCATGAATACCAGCGTAGGTTATAAAGAACGGGGTGTTGCCTCCTGGTATGGGAAAAAGTTCCATGGCCGCAGTACTTCCAGTGGAGAGCGTTACGACATGTACGCCATGACAGCTGCACATAAAAGTATACCGCTCCCTACTATTGCCCGAGTGACAAACCTTAACAATGGCAAATCTGTAATCGTACGTATAAATGACAGAGGACCTTTTGTTAAAAACCGTATTATTGATATGTCCTATGCAGCGGCAATTGAACTGGATATGACAGGTCAGGGAACCGCACTGGTTGAGGTAGAGGCATTAACAGCCGGTAATACCAACAACAAGGACACCATTGAGGATGCAACCAATGATCCAAATTCGCACATGTATTTACAGGTGGGTGCTTTTGGAGAAGCAAGGAACGCACGTAGCCTGGCAGACCACCTTAATAGGAATGGCATCGATAAAGTTGCTGTACACCAGTCAAATGGGGAAACCCCTATGCTCTACCGGGTACGTATAGGCCCGGTTATCAGCGTAAGTGAATACGACCAGATAGTACGGCAGGTAGAAACTCTGCAAGTAGCCGAAACCCACCTAGTTATCGAAACACTATAGATGCTCGCCTTAGTGCCCCTTAACCGGGCTAGAATACAGCCCATCATTAGTAGACCGCAGGAACATTATTAAATGAGATTTTGCAGCAAACTTACCGCTATCGCTCTAATTTTCAGCAGCATGTCCGGTGCATTACTGGCCCAGATTGCAGCACCTTCTCCACCAAAACTGGATGCTAAAGGCTACCTGCTAATAGATTTTAAGAGCGGCCAGACACTGGGAAGCATGAACCAGGATGAACGCCTCGACCCAGCAAGCATCACTAAACTGATGACTGCTTATGCCGTATTCCGTGCAATCAAGTCGGGTCAAATCGGTATTGATGATGAAGTGCAGGTCAGTGAAAAAGCCTGGCGCACACCTGGTTCACGCATGTTTATTGAAGTTGGCACACGGGTTCCAGTAGAACTGTTGTTACCAGGCATGATCATCCAGTCTGGCAACGATGCCAGCGTTGCGCTCGCTGAACATGTTGCAGGCACAGAAGAAACTTTTGCCGAAGTCATGAATCAGCTTGCTGCAGAGCTAGGCATGACGAATACACATTACGTAAATAGCACCGGGTTACCAGCCAAGAATCACTACACTTCCGCAACAGATATCGCAATCCTTGCAACTGCACTAATACATGAGTTCCCCGATTACTACCGCTGGTATTCTCAAAAACAATTCAGCTATAACGGCATCAGCCAGGGCAATCGCAATACACTGCTATGGCGTGATGAATCAGTTGACGGCATGAAAACCGGTTATACAGAAAGCGCCGGATACTGCCTGGTATCTTCAGCCAAACGTAATGGCATGCGATTAATAGCTGTAGTATTAGGCACAAAGAGTCCTGCAGCGCGTGCGAGTGAATCACAAGCTCTGCTGAACTATGGTTTTCGTTTCTATGACACCCAGTTGTTATGGGAACAGGGTGAAATTATTGGCAGTACACGCATTTGGAAAGGTACAGAAGAAAATATTGATTTGCTCATCAAAGACTCTGTATACGTAACCATCGCCAAGGGCACAGGGGATCAGCTGGAAACTACTATCGAAATACCCGATCAACTAATGGCGCCCATTCAAAAAGCCATACCAGTTGGCCTTGCAACAGCAAGTCTTGCCGGAGAAACAGTAGCCACTGCCGATTTATATAGCTCTATTGATGTTCCCGAGGGCAGCCTCATGCAAACCTCATGGGATGAGGTGTTGCTCTGGTTTGAGTAGTAAATAAAGACATGAACGATACAACCCTGATTGAATTTCCCTCAGCCTTTCCTATCAAGGCACTTGGCCGTGATACTCCGGAATTTCGTCAGACTATTATTGATCTGGTAGCAGAACATGCCCGGTTTGATCAAAAAACTGATGTCCGTGTACAGGCTAGCAATAAGGGCAATTTTATATCGGTTACAGTCACATTTACGGCTGAGAACCAGGTGCAGCTGGATACAATCTATCAGTCCCTACATGACCATGAACTGGTATTAATGGTCTTCTGACCAGAAACAGCCCACCCATTAATCATGCAGACGAAGGTACACATTCGTTATCCAGGTCTGGTTCCTTATGAACAAGCCCTGCAGGAAATGCAGACTTTTAATGAGACCCGCACCCCGGATACTCCTGATGAACTCTGGGTGCTGGAACACCCATCCGTATTCACGCTGGGCACCAATGGTGCAAATCATCATATTATTGATGCAGGTAATATCCCGGTTATTCATGTTGACCGGGGAGGTCAGGTTACCTGGCATGGCCCCGGCCAATTGGTGGTCTATACACTACTTAATCTGCAGCGTAAGAAGCTCGGTGTTCGAGCATTAGTATGCCGGCTGGAACGTAGCATTATCAGCACACTTGCTGACTACGGGATAAAGGCTGAGGGGCGTGCAGGAGCACCTGGTGTTTATAGCGATAATGCCAAGATTGCGAGCATAGGTCTGCGCATCAGACACCAATGCTGTTATCACGGGATTGCCATTAACGTAAATGCTGACCTTGAAGCATTTTCTCGTATCAATCCTTGTGGCTATGACGGGCTGGCAGTTACCCGTACCTGTGACCTTGGTGGTCCTGACAATGTAACAACATTAACAAGCAAACTATTACCCCATTTAATGACCGAACTTGAATTATTACCTGCTATAGCCTGACAGCACCTTGCCTCACTCTGATTCGCTCAACCTGAGCCAGTCTTGCAGGCGTACCAACATCAATCCAAAGGCCTTCATGAAGCTGACCAGCAAGCCTGTCCTGATCTACAACAGTACGTAAGATGGGCGCAAGGGGGAATGCGCCTTCCTGCTGCCCGGCAAATAACTCTGGCCGAAATAAAGCAATGCCACTATATGTATGCATCTGCTGTGCACTATTAACCACACGCGCATCAGATAAGCCAAAATCACCAGCGGGGTTATGCTCCGGATTAGGTACCAGTACAAGCCTTCCCAGATCAGAATCAGCCAGATAATTATTATCGAAGGTGAAATTAGTATAAATATCACCATTTACCACCCAGAAAGGCTGCGGCCCAAGCAATTCCAGTGCATGAACAATACCACCCCCTGTTTCAAGGGCAGCCTGACCCTCATGACTATACTCAATAGCTAAACCATAACGACTGCCATTGCCCAGACGCTCAGGTATTTGCTCTCCCAGCCAGGCCAGATTAATGACCACATCAGTAACACCAGCTGCTGCAAGGGCTTCAAGATGGTATTCAATCAGCGCCTTTTCACCCACACGTAAGAGTGCCTTTGGGGTGTTATCGGTAAGTGGCCGCATGCGCTCACCCCGACCAGCTGACAAAATTATGGCTTTCATATACTCACAATACCGTTTTCCTCACTGATAAGCAGTTCAACAAGCCATACTGGCAAATACTGACCCTAAAATCAGCCATAAAAAGCCCTCACTTTCAGGACGTAAGTACCCTCACCGGATATAATCAAATCCAATTCGCGGAGTGCCTGCCTATAAGTACGGTTATGGCTATCCGGCTGTATTCGGACGATGAAGGACAGGAAATAGCATACGTGCGGTCCGCGACAAGCATCACAACAGTTTCTACAATCCTGATTTTTATCATCAGCCCCATTGTATTGGCTCAATCAGGTACCGAGGAACATTTCTCTAGGGGGCTTGGCTGCTGGCCAGAATTACCACCTCAGGAATTTTCAGAAGAGTTCCGTAATGAAGCCATTGAAATGACCTCTGGTGATGCTGAGATTCAGGTTAATGGAGATGCATCATTTAAAGGCCCCATTGAGATGCTCAGCCAGGCTCGATCACTCAAGGCTTCATCCGCAACCTATGACAGTGAAAAAGAAATATTTTCTGTAGAAGGTAATGTTGAATATCGTGACCAAACAAACCTGGTCAAGGGTGAGTCAGCTCACTACAACACACTAAATGGTCAGTTTGATTTCAATAATTCTAAATTTGAGCTCGCAGAAATTCCTGCCCGGGGTTCTGCTGATAAAATTGAAATAAAAGAGGCAGGTATTGTTGAGCTGACAAAGGTACGTTACACATCTTGCCCAGATGGAAATAATGACTGGTTCTTAAGTGCCAAAAGCATTGAAATTGATACTAATACCGGTATGGGTACCGCCAAGAGTGCCAGCCTCTCGTTTAAAGGTGTGCCATTTTTTTACTGGCCCTATTTCTCCTATCCAGTAACAGACGACAGAAAATCAGGGCTTTTGTTTCCAAAACTTGGCTCCAGTGACCGCAGGGGCTTCGAATTTACCCAACCCATCTACTGGAATATTTCACCCGGTCAGGATGCAACCTTTGTGCCACATTTTATGGCTGACAGAGGCCTGCAACTGGGCACAGAATATCGTTTTCTGACCCACAGCAATGAGGGTGTCCTATGGGGAGATTATCTGGCTGATGATGATGAAACCGGCAAAAATCGCTGGCAATACAATGTAAAAACTATATCCATGCTGCCCTGGGAATGGCGTGCCAGCATTACGGCACAAGGCGTTTCTGATGACAACTACTTTGAGGACATGAGCTCCAGCATTAATCAAACCAGTCAAACTAACCTGAATCGCCAGGCCGCTCTTGAATATTATGACTCTGTCTGGTCTGTCTTTATGAGGGTGCAGGATTTTCAAACTATTGACCCATTAATTACAACTGATGAAGAACCCTACACACAAGTTCCACAATTTGTGGCAAATGGAATGTGGCGCAATGGATTACTAGGCATGGATTATGGTTTTGACAGTGAAACCACCTACTTTATGCGTGAAGACAGTGTAAAAGGGCTACGTACCCACATACAGCCCAAAATCTCCTTACCACTTGGCAATCATGGGCTTTACCTGATACCAGAGGCAGCATTTGATTACACAGCCTACAATCTGAAGGATCAACCAATCGGTGACACCAGCACACCTGACCGTGCCGCACCTATTTTAAATATTAATAGCGGCGCTATATTTGAACGTTCCTTAGGTACAAAAAAACGCCGTGCCATTACTATAGAACCACGAGTGCAATACACGTATATTCCCAAACGAAATCAGGATGATATTCCAGTATTCGACACGATTACCCCTGACTTTAATCTAGTACAGCTATTCAGAAAAAATCGTTTTATCGGCTATGACAGGCTGGGTGACACCAATCAGATCAGTATTGGCCTGACCAGCCGAATACTTGATAATCGCACGGGTCAGGAACTACTGACAGCCACTATCGGGCAGACCCGTTTTTTTGAAGACGCTGAGGTTACATTACCAGGCGAACTACCCAGCGACATCAGTGAGTCCAACTATATTGCAGAGTTAGGCGTTAATGTCTGGGGCGCATGGAAGGCTGATATACGCTACCAGTTAGATGCTGATGCCAATGAAACCGTCCGTTCATCAATCCGCTTCCAATATAACCCAGGTCACATGAAAGCCCTGAATATAGGCTATCGATATGACCGGGACACACTTGAACAGACAGACTTTTCTTTCTCCTGGCCGCTTGGAGAGAAATGGAGCACCATTGGCCGTTACAATTATTCAATTGAAGAAAGTGAGGTTCTGGATGAATATCTTGGACTGGAATATTCATCCTGTTGCTGGGCCATCCAGGTAGTAGGCCGAAAAAGTGTCGCTCGCTCCACTGGAGAGCAGGATAAATCCATATCTTTCCAGTTCATTTTAAAAGGCTTTTCAGGATTTGGCGGCGGAGCAACAAGCGGCCTCCAGCGTGATATCCTAGGCTACTCAAAGTACTAATATCACCATTCAAATAAACCTGCTGCGGCACAAAAACAAGCCATGTAACGCTGGAATCAATGAGCAAAATAATTAGACATACCGGCTTTCATATTTTATGTGCGGCTTTGGCAAGCATACTTATACTTACCAATACCACATATGCACAGACTCTTGACCTGAGTGATACCGGCGTCAAGATCGACGGTATCGCTGCTGTGGTTAATGATGGCATTGTTCTGCAAAGTGAACTTGATGAACAAACCATTTTAATTGTGAATAGATTACGAGCAGAAAACACCCCTCTGCCTCCTATGAATATCTTGCAGGAACAAATTCTGGAGCGCCTGATCATCACACAAATTCAACTTCAACGGGCTGAACGAGCCGGTATCACTGTATCTGATGAAATGCTTAATCGAGCACTTAATGACATTGCTCGTCGTAATAACACTACTCTAAGCGCCCTGCCCGAGTTACTTGCACAAGATGGCGTAGCGTACAGTAGCTACAGAAAGGAAATGCGCGAACAGCTGGCTATTGAAAGATTGCGGCAGCGAGATGTGATTTCAAGAATAGGCGTAACCCCAAGAGAGCTAGAGGACTACCTTGAACGAGAATCAGGTAATGCAAGTCGTAAATATCGGTACAAGGTATCGCACATTATGATCTCAATACCTGCCGCAACTGACCCAAATGAACTTGAGCTGGCAACAAAAAAGACATGGGACATTTATGATCAGCTACAAAATGGTGCCGATTTTTCACAAATGGCAGTTACATATTCAGATGCCCAAACTGCCCTGGAAGGCGGCAGTATGGGCTGGCGAAATGGCGATGCTTTACCCTCGCTGTTTGCCGAGATTGTGCCCAATATGCAGGTTGGAGAAATTGCCGAGCCTATTCGTAGTTCCAGTGGTTTTCATATCATCAGGCTTGATGCAATAGAAGGCAATCAACCCATTATTGAGGATCAGACACTTGCCAAACATATCCTGATAAAGACCAATGAAATCATAGATGATGATATTGCCCAACAAAAACTCTCAGACATCAGGGTTGAAATTCTTGAAGATGGTGACTTTGAAGCCATCGCCATAGCAGTCTCCGAAGACCCAGGTTCGGCAGTAAATGGTGGTGATCTTGGCTGGACAGGCAAAGGCTCATTTGTTCCAGAATTTGAGCAGATCATGGACTCATTGGAAATTGGTGACCTAAGTCAACCATTCAAATCACCATTTGGCTGGCATATTTTACAGGTGATTGACCGGCGCGTGCATGACACTACTGAAGATGTCCGTCGTGAGCAGGCTATGACAGCCATTCGTGACAGCAAGGTTGCAGAAGAAACAGAACTTTGGGTACGGCAAATAAGAGATGAGGCCTTTGTCGATTATCGCATCTGAGATGTCTCTGCTCCAATGTTACGGATAGCCATTACACCTGGTGAGCCAGCTGGTATAGGGCCGGATCTTGTGATTGCTCTGGCACAGCAACAACACACTGCAATAATTATCAGTATTGCTGATCCGGATATGTTGGCAGAGCGTGCCAGACAACTTGGGATGCCGCTAACACTTATTGCTTATGACGCATCCAAAATCACCCAACCAGTCCAGGCTGGTCAGTTACTGGTATACCCAGAAAAACTTGCAGCAACATGCAAACCCGGGGTTGCTGACCCACTCAATGCACCCTATGTACTAAACTCACTCAGGAAGGCCGCAGATGGCTGCCAGCAGGGCAATTTTGATGCGATGCTTACTGCACCAGTAAATAAAGCCAGCATTAATAATGCCGGCATTACTTTCTCCGGGCATACTGAATTTCTTGCTGAGCACTGCGGCTCTGTAAAGCCTGTCATGTTACTTTGTGCCGATCAGCTACGGGTTGCCCTGCTGACTACACACCTACCATTAAGCAAGGTTGCTGAACAGATAACCACCGAACGTATCCTGTCTATTACCCGTATTCTCCATCATGACCTGCAGACAATGTTTGGCATAGATAACCCACACATTGCTCTACTGGGGCTTAACCCTCATGCAGGTGAAGCCGGGCATCTAGGTCATGAAGAGCTCAGTATTATTGAACCTGCCATCATGCAGTTACAAGCAGAAGGACTTAAGCTTAGTGGACCATTACCTGCTGATAGTGCATTTACACCTGATTCACTAAAACACTATGATGCTGTACTCGCGATGTACCATGATCAGGGTCTGCCCGTACTTAAGCATGTAGGCTTTGGCAATGCCGTTAATGTAACGCTTGGGCTGCCAATCATTCGCACCTCCGTTGATCATGGCACAGCACTAGAGCTTGCAGGTACTGGCAAAGCCCATAGTGGCAGCATAGAGGCTGCATTTGACCTGGCACTGGAGATAGCAACACGGCAACATGCATGAAGACTCACTCACCACGAAAACGCTTTGGCCAGAATTTTCTACATGATGCAGGCATCATCAAGCGTATTATCAACAGCCTTAAACCAAAAGATAGTGATCACTACATTGAAATAGGCCCCGGGCATGGTGCTATCACTCAACCACTAGCCTCCCAAGTAAAACAACTTGATGTTATAGAAATAGACCATGACCTGGCTACTGAACTGCAGGCTCAAGCATGGTTTGGTGATATCAGATTACACCGTGCCGATGCGTTGAAATTTGATTTTAACAGCATTGCACAGCCACCAGAAATGTTACGCCTAGTCGGCAACTTGCCATACAACATTTCTACACCACTACTATTTCATATTCTTAGCCAACATCACTTATTTACTGATATGCACGTTATGCTGCAGAAAGAAGTTGTACAACGTATGACTGCAACCCCAGGAAATAAGATTTATGGCCGCCTGACAGTAGCCCTTGCTGCCCGTTGCAAGGTGGAGTCATTGTTTATTATCAAGCCCGGCGCTTTTAACCCTGCACCTAAGATTGATTCAGCCTTTGCACGTCTTACTCCGTTGGAACAACCACTGATTAAACCATCCGAGCAGAACAAATTTGACACACTACTACGTCATGCCTTTAGCCAGCGGCGCAAGCAATTAGGCAATGCACTGCAGGAGCTGCTTTGCATAGAGCAAATAAAAGCAGCCGGGATAAACCCACAACATCGAGCAGAAACCCTTTCTGTTTATGAGTTTATTGAGCTAACACATCAACTTGAAGACTCCAGTATAAGCTAGAATAAGCAACTATGAGCACTGATGAGACAAGCTTGGGAGTATGCATACAAATAGAGGTTCAGTCTCTTTATCTGGCCCATCAGTCAAAACCAGAGGAAAATCACTTTGTGTTCTCCTACACAATCAGTATATCCAATACAGGCGATACAGCAGCCAAACTTCTGACACGTAATTGGTTAATAACTGATGCGGATGGCAATAAACAGGAAGTGCATGGTGATGGTGTTGTAGGAGAACAGCCAGAAATACAACCAGGAGAAAAACATGTCTATTCAAGTGGTGCAGTTATTGAAACGGCTGTAGGCACTATGGAGGGTCGTTATGGCATGGTTACACCCACGGGCAATCATTTTGATGCTGCCATCCCTGTCTTCCGCCTCGCTGTACCGGGCGTATTAAATTAAGCTCATGGCTGTATTCGTCATTGGCGATGTACAAGGCTGTTACGACGAATTACAGTTATTGGTTGATGCCTTAAATTTCAATGCAGAAAAGGATCGGCTCTGGTTTGTTGGTGATCTCGTCAACCGTGGTCCAAAGTCACTTGAAACTTTACGCTTTATTAAGGGCCTGGGCAGCTCAGCGATTTGTGTACTAGGCAACCACGACCTGCATCTACTGGCTCTTGCCCACAATCCTGCCTCACCTGTTAACAAGACCGGACTACAGGATATTTTAGATGCAGATGACAAAGATGAACTCCTGACCTGGCTTATAGCTCGACCCCTGGCACACTACGACGAACAGCTGGACACCCTGCTGGTACATGCCGGCATAGCGGCTGCATGGACTATAGCTGACACACTCAAATTAGCTGGAGAAGTTGAGCATGCCCTTCAGTCTAAGCATGCAACGGACTTTCTCAGCGGCATGTACGGCAGTAAGCCTGCTAACTGGGCTGATACGTTAGAAGGTATAGACAGATTACGATTTATTACCAACTGTCTGACCCGCATTCGCTATTGCACAAGGGCGGGCGAACTGAATTTTAATGAGAAGCAAGCACCTAGTGATAAGACTGAGGGACTGCTGCCATGGTTTGACCTGCCGAACCGCATCGCAACCAGCCGTATAGTATTTGGCCACTGGTCAACACTTGGACTTATGCAGCGTCCGGGATTGCTTGCCACAGATACCGGCTGTGTCTGGGGTGGCCAGCTAACAGCGGTACGACTAGATACAAAAGCGCCTGCTGTACAGATCAAGAGCTTACAACCGAAAAATTTTACTGGCTAAACGGCAACAGGTGCTGAGATATGCGGGTGGAATTCATAACCAAGGATTTCAAAATCCTCATACTTATAGTCAGTAATTGATTCAGGCTGACGCTGAATGCTAAGACGTGGCAGTGGCATAAGCTCACGGGCCAGCTGTTCTTCTACCTGCTCAAGATGATTCAAATACAAGTGGCAGTCTCCACCTGTCCAGATAAAGTCACCCACCTTAAGACCTGTCTGCTGCGCCACCAAATGTGTGAGCAGCGCATAAGAAGCAATATTAAATGGCACACCAAGAAAAATGTCTGCACTACGTTGATACAACTGACAAGATAACCTGCCATCAGCCACATAAAACTGAAACAACGCATGGCAAGGCATTAACGCCATCTTATTAAGTTCAGCAACATTCCATGCGCTAATAATAATACGACGTGAATCTGGGTTAGTGCGCAAGGTATGCATAACCTGTTCCAGCTGATCGATGCTTTGTCCATCCGGGGTCGGCCAGGAGCGCCATTGCGCACCATAGACCGGGCCCAAATCACCGTTTTCATCAGCCCACTCATCCCAGATACGAACCTTGTTCTCTTTGAGATAAGCAATATTGGTCTCGCCATTAAGAAACCAGAGGAGCTCATGAATAATTGAACGGGTATGAAGTTTCTTGGTGGTTACCATAGGGAAACCATGCGCCAAATCAAAACGCATCTGGTGACCAAACACGCTCAGAGTACCCGTACCTGTACGGTCATCCTTACGTGCACCGTTGTCACGTACGTGACGCATTAAATCCAAATATTGCTGCATACCTTACCCTGCTCTCCTACAAGTCCTTTACAAATACCGGCTTTCGGTAGGCCAGTATAATTATCAGAATTCCACCAATAACCATCGGAGCAGATAATACCTGCCCACGCGTTAACCAACCCCATGCCATATAACCTATATGTGCATCAGGCAGGCGCACAAATTCAACTCCAAACCGTGACAGCCCGTAAACCGCAAGAAACAGCCCGGTAACTGCCATCCGGGGACGTGGTTTGAGAGCATACACCCAGACTATAACGAACAAACACAAACCCTCAAAAAAGGCCTCATACAGCTGTGAGGCATGCCGTCCCACCCCATCAACTATAAACCCCCAAGGCACATCCGTGGGCTTGCCCCAAAGCTCACCATTAATAAAATTACCAATGCGGCCCGCACCCAGACCCACCGCAATAACAGGTGCGATAAAATCATTCATATCCCAGAAATGCACCCCATTCCTTCGGCCAAATAACCAGATTGAAAAGGACACTCCCAACATACCGCCATGGAAGGACATACCCCCCTTCCATATCTCAAATAACATCAGAGGGTGATCCAAAAAATCACCAAAATTATAAAACAGCACTGAGCCAAACCGGCCACCCAGAATTACACCCAATGCTACCCAGGTCACCAAATCATCAACCTGTTGCTCATTTAAAGGTGTATATTTTCTGCGGGCAAGTACCCTGCCCAGCCACCAGCCGCCGAGGATACCAATAACATACATCAGGCCATACCAGCGCACAGCCAGCGGCCCCAATTCAATTGCGATTGGGTCTATAGGAGTATAGGTAAACATACAAGAGAGTTTAGCACTCACACCTCACTAAATTTGCACTTCATAAGCATCAGACAGGAGAATACCGGGGGCATGAGCGTCAATTCAACAAGTTCAGGGCCATCATCACGCAGAAATCTTTGCGGCACCAAGCAAATATAATTCTGGCTGGTATAGTCCTCTGCCCATTCAGGGAAAATGAAGTAAACAATGAATCACCTGCAGAATGAAACCAGCCCCTACCTGCTCCAGCATGCCGATAACCCGGTGGACTGGTACCCGTGGGGCGAGGAAGCACTGGCAAAAGCCAAGGCAGAGAATAAGCCAGTATTACTATCGGTAGGCTACTCAGCCTGTCACTGGTGCCATGTAATGGCGCATGAGTCATTTGAAGATGAAGCCACCGCCAAAATAATGAATCAACTGTTTATCAATATCAAAGTAGACAGGGAAGAAAGACCCGATATAGACAAGATTTATCAGACTGCACATCAACTGATTACAAAGCGTAACGGTGGCTGGCCTCTCACTGTCTTTATGACCCCGGAACAACTGCCTTTTATGGCTGGCACCTATTTTCCCAAAACTGAAATGCATGGCATGCCGCCATTTACGGATCTGCTAATGCAGATTGCACAGTACTTTGAAACCAATCAGTCAGCGCTTGATAAACAGGGCGCGGCTGTAGTCAGTGCCCTTGCCAGCCTTGAACCAGCCACACCGGATAAGGGTACTCAGCTGAACCGGGCACCTCTGGAGGGCTTACGTCAGCAACTGGAAAGTACCTTTGACCGGGATTGGGGGGGCTTTGGTGAGGCCCCTAAATTTCCCCACCCAACCAGCATTGAATACCTGCTACGCCACTGGCGCAGCACTGCTCATGCTGAGGAACCTGATATTGAAGCGTTATTCATGAGCGCCCTAACCGTGACTCGCATGATTGACGGCGGTATTTATGACCAGCTGGGTGGCGGATTTTTCCGCTACTCCGTAGACCGTGAATGGAGTATCCCTCACTTTGAAAAAATGCTCTATGACAACGGGCCATTACTGGCATTACTGGCCCAGCTCTGGATGGCCAGTGGTGATGATGCCTATCGGGTAGCCGCAAATAAAACAGCCGACTGGGTATTGCGTGATATGCAAAGCCCTGAAGGCGCTTTCTGGTCTACTCTTGACGCTGACTCAGAAGGTGAGGAAGGGAAATTTTATGTCTGGGACCCAGACGAAGTCAGTGATTTACTATCAGCCAATGAATATAAAGCCCTGGCCACCCGGTTTGGACTGGAACAGGTTGCTAACTTTGAGGGTCAGTGGCATCTGCAGGTGCGTGATTCCCTTGAACATACAACAGAAGCTACCGGTGAACTTACTTCCACAACCCATGCACTTATAGATTCTGCTCAGACCAAGTTGCTGGCTGCACGTAACAAGCGTATCTGGCCTGGACGAGATGAAAAAATCCTGACCGCATGGAATGCATTGATGATTCGTGGACTTGCCATGGCTGGCCGCAGCCTTAATCGTGAGGATTTAATTACGGCAGCAGCCAATACTGTTGATTTTATTCAGCAAGAGATGGTCATCAACGGACAGTTGCTGGCCAGTTATAAAGATGGTCAGGCTCGTTTTGATGCCTATTTGGACGATTATGCATTTCTGCTGGATGCCATACTCGAACTATTACAGGCACGCTGGAACAGCCAGCACCTCAAACTGGCAACTACTCTGGCTGAGCAACTGCTCAATAATTTCGCAGATAAAGAGAATGGCGGCTTTTACTTCACTTCCATTCACCACGAAAAACTCATACATCGCACTCGTAGTTTTAGTGACGACTCATTACCTTCAGGTAATGCTATTGCCGCCTTCGCACTCAGCCGACTGGGCCATCTGCTGGGTGAGCCACGCTACCTGCAAGCGAGTGAGGACACCCTGCGTGCAGGCTTTACAGCCATGCAGGAATTTCCCCATGGCCATGCTGCACTGATTACCGCCCTGGATGAGCATTTGGAAGCACCTGAGGTCATTATTATCAGAGGTAGTCTGAAAGCAGCAGAAGAATGGTCCCGTAGCATCAGTGCTCTCTATACCCCCAGGCGACTGGTATTTACCATACCGACAGATGCTGAATTACCTGAGTCACTGGCCAGTAAGCCGGCAACCAGTGGCACTGTTGCCTATCTGTGCCGCGGCACTACCTGTTCAGCGCCTATAGAAACATTGCAGGAACTAGCCAATACCATCCGTGAAAGCTAAATTAAGTGAGACTATCTTTTTAGCCGCCGCAGGCAGCTGAAAAGATCTTTAGTCGAACTTACGTCTCAATGAAGCGTTTAAGCTTCATTGGACGACCCAAACGCCTCGTGCAATATCTGCGGGAGCAGCTGAAAAGATCTTAAGCCGAATTTATGCCGGGGCTCGCGCTTAAGTGAAGCGCGGTGAAAATGAGCCCACAACTAAAGGCCATAAAAAAACCCGACACTTGGTCGGGTTTTTTAGAAACAATTCAATTTTTGGGGTAGTTTAGACAGTACGCTTTCGTCTCATCCAGCCCAAACCTGCAATTGCCGAACCAAACAACCAGGCAGCTGCCGGAACTGGCACTGCCGTGCTACCGCAGGAACCACCGATACAACCGGTACCCGTCAGCAAGTCATCGTCTTCTGATATTTGAAAACTGAAAACCAGGCTGTCAAATGTATCGCCACTGTCATTCCAACCACCAATACTAATAATTTCAAAAAAGTCACCCGTGCCCTCTGATTGAAAAGTAGTGTGATCAATAAGATTGGGGTCATCTGCATCAAGTATGTCAATATCATAAACACCTGAACCTATATCTGCGCCCGGCTCATTGTCATCAAGAAGACCAACCAGTGCATCAATCCGCAACTTCCTGCCCCCCAGGTCAGCCTCAACCCTCAGATCATCTGAATACTCTTCAATTGTGAAGGTATAGCCATCAGCATCACTCCATTCATAGTCGGAGACACTGCCATCATCATCCCACGTTACAGCGATGTAGCTGGCGGATGCTGGTAAAGCAAGTAAGCCAAAAAACAAACTGGTAATAACAGGTTTAAAAAAATTCATGCAGGACCCCTTTGAGCGCATGTAAAGCTAATGGCCAGCCAAGTACAAATCACAGCGAAGCACTTAGTAAACAATTAACGGTTAATTTATTATTAATGATTGACTTAAGTATTTCTAATCTTCGATAAATTTAACAGTAATCCACTAAAAAAAATATAGTCAAAATCAATGAATTTTATAGAACTATTTAATAACCTAGTATGCGGAAAGCATACCTTCAGCCCGAATAGCTAAGCCTGGTCAGATAAGCTTAGCGGCAATGACCTTAATCGTTGCCCGGTAGCGGCATACACTGCATTGGCAACAGCAGGCGCTATAACTGGTGTGCCCGGCTCACCAACCCCAACCGGATCAAGTTCTGATGGCAGTATGTGTACATCAATAACGGGGGCATCTGCCATCTTCAGCATACGGTAATCATGGAAATTACTCTGGGTCACTTTGCCACGATCAATATTAATCTCGCCATACAAAGCCGCTGTTAGACCAAAGATGATGGCGCTTTCCATTTGCTGTTTTACAATATCCGGATTCACAGCAATACCGCAATCAACCACACAGGTCACTTTATGCACGTTAATAACACCTGCATCATCTACCGATACATCTGCCACCTGACCAACAACGCTACCAAAGGATTCAAAGAGGGCAACACCTTGTGAGCCCTGATTAATTGCACTGCGCCAGCCGGAAAACTGGCCCAGTTGTTCTAACACTGTCTGATGACGAGGATGCTGCTGCAGGCGGCCGTACCTAAACCAAAGTGGATCCTCATCAGCCGCATAGGCCAGTTCATCAATAAAACTTTCCACTACAAAGGCATTGTAGGAATTACCAACCGAACGCCAGATAGAAACAGGCATACCCGGGTCATATGCAACCTGGGCAAATCGGGTACTGGGGATATCATAGAGTAGGTCAACCGCACCCTCACGAGCCTGAAAGGCTCCCATCCAGTCCACAGTCTTTTTACCCAGCCATCTGCCTATACCCTGCCTGGACTCCGTAGAGAGTGATTCCGGCAATATCGTAGACATAGTGGGTGGCGTCAGCAGTTCACCCGTGGGGGCCGCGACCTGCTTATGCTCCCATGCAGTAGTAACACCATCCTGATCCAAACCGCCACGCATACGGTGCACAGTCTGTTGTCTAAAATACCCATGCTGTATGTCATCTTCACGCGTCCATACCAGCTTGACCGGCACATCAAATTCCCGTGCAGTCCATACAGCCTCTTCTATAAAGTCCCACATCACCCGACGTCCAAAACCACCACCAAGATAAGTGGTATGCACCTGCACCTGATCACGGGTTAAACCCAGTATGTCGCAGGCAACCTGCCTGGCTATATCCGGCGCCTGTGTAGGTGCCCACACCTGGCAATGATCTTCACTTACATATGCCGTCGCATTCATGGGCTCCATAGGTGCATGAACAAGGTAGGGGGTCGTGTATTCAGCCTCAAGTTCAGTAGCTGCAGCTGAGAAAGCATCCAGCAAATTTCCACCAGAACCGGTTTCATAAGCTATTGCGCCAGCATCAAGCAGGCGTCGTTGTTCAGCCAGTATGGTTTTATCAGTTGAAGCCTTTAGTGGGCCACCATTCCACCCCAGGGTAATGGTCCCGGCTGCCTGTTTAGCTGACCAAAAGTTGTCAGCAACCACGGCAATACCACGCCCATGAGGCAACTCTACTATGCCGCGCACACCCGGCATGGATGCTGCTTTTACTGCATCAACGTTTGTAAGTTCACCACCAATCTCCGGACAACGTGCTACTACTGCAGTCAGCATGTTCTCCAGTTGTACATCCATACCGAAAATGGCAGCACCAGTGACCTTGTCATGCGCATCCAAGCGTGGCACATGTTTACCTATCCATAGATAGTCAGCAGGATCTTTTAATTGTGGCGACCAGGGCGGAGTACGCAGGGCTGCACCTGCAGCCAGCTCAGCATAGGTAACTGTTTGTTTATTATCTGGATGCAATACAACACCATCCGTAGTACGTAACTCAGCCTTACTGATGCCCCAGCGCCCAGCCGCCTCTTCCAGCAACATATGCCGGGCTGCTGCACCTGTCTTACGCAACACGTCCCAACTATCAATCATGCTACGGCTCTGGCCCGTCATTTGTATGGGTCGCTGGAAGGTCGGCAATACAGGCGCAAAGCGCACATCAAAACGTGCCGGGTCAACATCCAGCTCCTCTGCAACAAGAGTAGTGAGGCCTGTCATTGTTCCCTGCCCCATCTCAACCCGGTCAAGCTGAAAAATAAATTGCCCATCAGGCGTTATTTGCAGAAAAGCATTGGGTTCAAGCACATCAGTGGAGTCACGCAGTGAATCAGGCACACGAGTTAGCCATGTCAGCGCAATGCCCCCACCTGCAACAGCAACCGTACCCAGTAATAAACGACGGCGACTAAACCGTCGTGAGGCAGACTTATTAGCAGCCGCACTCATAGAGTTATCACGAGACTAGTCATGAGCAGCCGGCGCCAGTGGCACCGAATCCAGTACTGCTTCAGGATCAGCTATGAGTTCCGGGTGACGCTCACGAGCGGCAGCCAGGTACTCCGGGGGGAAATCCTCTAAACGCTGAATTTTGGTACCCGTCGCACGGGCAGTCGTATGACCGCCAACATCATCTGCCTGAAACCAGTCACGCCAACTGGTAACACTCTGGAACATGATATCAGCAGGTGCAGACGGCAGATCCGGGTTATTAATATCCGATAATTTACCGCGGTAAGTAACTAACTCATTATAGGTATGCTTACCCATCATCGGATGATCAGAATCTACTTTTATAGTGCTGTCATCCCGAATCCATACATCATCATTATGCTGAACAGATGGGCCCACACGAGTTGTCAGATCAATTTTTCCAAAGGCCGGAATATCAGGCAGAACCACTCCAGTGGTCTTTAGCATCACTGGATAGGGCCCCAGTCGCTGCTCAGGAACTTCACACAATTTCCCGTTATAGGGGTTCACAAAGGTATCCAGCACTTCGCCAGTCTGCAGATCCGTAAAATAAGACAACTCCAGCATATTCAGGATGAAGCCTTCATCAGCAACCGGCAACATGCGCTGAAAACTACCAATCAACATCCCAAACATAGGTGTTACCACATGATCAACAACACCAAAACGAACCCCCTTCATCCACCACATCACTGTAGTACCATCCACACTGCCTCGTAATTTAGCAAGTGCTGTCAAACGATCCCATGGATCATTCAGGTTAAGATCAAGTGATCGGGCGACCGGCTCTTTTGCACAGCCTGTCAGTGCAAGGCTTGCAACGGCTGCTGTTCCACCCAAAACCAAATCACGGCGATTTATTGGTTGATTACCCGTTTTTTGTCTGACTCGCATAACCGAATACTCCCTCTCACTCTGCCTGTATTCTACGTAGTGTATGTTGCTGGTTCTGGACACGGAAACCCCACTCCCAACTGTCCACAATGAGAACAGGTCACAGATTGCATACAATCAGCTTTACCACGACGACAACTGGAGCCCATTTAATGGACAACCGTCTGACAGAAATAGAAATCAAGCTGGCTCATATAGAGCAGTCACTCAATGAGCTAAGCGATGTCATGTACCGGCAGCAGGGGCTTATAGAGCGACTGGAAAGGGGTTACGATCAATTGCAGCAGCGCATACAAACTGATGCTGAGGGTGGCACCAACACCCACCTCACAGATGAAAAGCCGCCCCATTATTGATATATATCTATAACAAACCAATACATGATTTTAGGGGTATTCAGCCATGTCATTTTGGTATGATTCCCTACGAACAAAATAGAAGTCTTAAGGAGACTCAATACAATGAAAATTAACCAAATTCTTGGAATAGCAGTTGCTGTTGCACTTTTCGGTGGAAGTTCTGCTGTTTTGGCTGGTGGCCATGAAGGTGGCGCAGCTATCGCAGGTGAAGGCAGCTGTACTTTCATACAGGAAAACATGTTTGCCGGGCCTTTTAATGTATGTCAGGAGCCTGTAGGTGCAGATAGCTGTGCTGAAATCGGCCAGACAGATGACAATGCAGATGCCGTACATGCTGATGGAGCATGTCCAACAGAAGGTTTGGTTGGTACCTGCGATCTGGGTGACAGCCAATTACATTACTTCACTGGTGATGCTGGCGGCCTGGAAATTGGCTGTGGCTTTCAAGGTGGTGATTGGATAGCAGCTGAATAACTCTGCTTAATCCAAACTGCAAGAATAAAAAACCCCGCTTTTGCGGGGTTTTTTTTAGATACGATTTCAGCTACTAATTAATATTGGCAAAATAGCTTGTAACAGAAAAAAGAAGATCACTGCCAAACCAGCGCCTGCCGGAATAGTTGTGATCCACGATAAAAATATCCGCCCAACCACACCCAGATTAATTGCGCTGATACCTCTGGCCATACCCACACCCAAGACGGCCCCAATTAATGTATGAGTCGTAGAAATCGGCATACCAGTACCCGAGGCCACAACTATAGTAAATGCCGCAGCAATTGAAGCTGCAAACCCCCGGCTTGGCGTTAGCTGAGTAATATTAGTGCCAACTGTCCTAATTACATGCCGGCCGTATGTTCCCAAACCAACCACAATTCCTATGCCACCGAGGATCAATATCCACACTGACACATTAGAATCACTCCCCACGACTCCTTGTTGAGCAGTAGAAACTACAGCAGCAACGGGACCAATAGCATTTGCCACATCATTAGAGCCATGAGCAAATGCCATAGCAGCAGCTGTTACAACCATAAGAACTGCAAATACCCGTTCAACCGTATGGTAATGAAAATCCTTATTAGCTTCTTTATCTACCTGAATACGGTTGATAGAAATTTTACTGACCAGGGCCACAATCAATCCACAGATAATGGCAATGGCATAACTTTCCCAAACATCAAGGTCAAGTCCTACATGCTTGAGACCCTTAAACATCGTAACCAGCGCAATGAGCATTACAGATACAAATACATAAAAAGGGGCATACCGACGTGCACGCTCCAGAGGGTTATCCCGTGCAAGTATCAACCACTGAATAGAGCTAAATACAAAGAAAGCAATAATACCGGCAGTAAGTGGTGAAATTACCCAGCTCATTACAATGCTGCCAACCTTACTCCACTTCACAGCATCAACGCCTACAGCCACAACTGCAAAACCAACAATTGCGCCTACAATTGAATGAGTAGTTGAAACAGGCCAGCCATTACGAGAAGCAATAAGCAGCCATGTGCCAGCGGCCAACAAAGTAGCCAGCATGCCGTAGATAAATAATTCAGGCTGATCCGCAAATAAGGTGGCATCTACCATCCCCTTGCGTATAGTGGAGGTCACCTCACCACCTGCAAGAACAGCCCCGGCAAATTCAAAAATTGCCGCCACAATCAATGCCTGTCTAATTGTTAGCGCACCAGAACCAATTGATGTCGCCATTGCATTAGCGACATCATTCGCGCCAATACCCCATGCCATAAACAGGCCAAACAAAGCCGCGAGGCCAATATAAAGGTGTAGAGGATCCATGCTTAATAAACTCAGTGGCTAATGATCAGTTCAAGTCGACGACCAATACGTTCTGCCTGGTCACCAATCTCACCAATCAATTCAATAACCCGATACAGGAACATGACATTAACTGGCGGCAGGTCAGCCTCCAGCACAAATAACTGATCCCGTAATTTCATCTGCAGGCGATCGGTATCGTTTTCAACCTCATCAAGTTCAGCAATAAATGATGTAACCAATTCTAATTCAGTACCTCTAAAGCCTGTTTCATAAAGCTCATCAAGTTCACGAATGGTTTTTCGGGCTTTTCTGGCGGCATCAATATTCCGTGAGACAAACCCCAGAAATGATATCTGCATGTCTACGGGTATTTGCATTTTTCGCCCAATAACCAGGCCTGAGATATCACGAGCAAGATTTGGAATACGATCCTGCACCAGTACAAGCTCAAGTAAATCTTCGCGTGCTACCGGCATAAACAGACTTTTAGGAAGATTGGCCCGAATTTGTGCTTTTGATACATCAGCCTGATTTTCCAGAGTGACAATAGCCTCCCTGTGAACTGTTGCTGCTGCCCAGTCATTATGAGTAACTGCAGTAAAAAAAGGGCTAAGCTCTTTAGCCGCCTTGTAGCATTGCTCCATATGACCCTGAAGTGGTGCTACTGGTGAAGCCCCAAATATTCCGGAAACATAATTACCCACTAGACTAAATCCTCAGCTATGAACCGCTAAACCATGGTAATTTGAGCTACCACGATGCGAAATCTATATCGAAAGCTCTCCAAGTACAATTAGAATTTTTCCGCATTTCTAAAGGCCCTGTCTTCAATCCACGGGCGGCTATCAGGGTGCCTCACGGACGGAGGTATTTACCCATTCTATAAATTTTTCATGCTGAACTAAGCCTTTGAAATTATAACGATATTCCTGACCCCTCAGGTCGCGTCTAATAGCATTTTGTACTGTGCGAGTGCCAAGCAGATTGGTTATGACCAAAACGACATTACCCCGGTTATTAATCTCATCTACCAAAGTGCGCATTTTTCTTACGTTCTCAGCCCTAATCTCCTGAGGTGCATCATCCTGCAAGGTGACCGGGTATACACCTGCATAACCCTCTGCGCGCAGATGCTTAGCAAGGCTATCCATAGTCTTAAGCTGAGTTTTATTATCACCTTCATCTACAGGGCCATGGGCAACAATAATTATTTCCTCATGTGCGGGGTCCTGACTTATTTCTGCCGCATGGTCGATGAGCATCTCTGCAACCAGAGGGTGATCCTCCATAGGCCTGGTAAATTTTATATCTGCCTGAGTAACAATCCTTGGAACAGTTGCATACTCAGCTTTCTCCCGCAGACCAAAGATATATTCCCACTGTCGCATCAATGTACTGTAACGGGAACTGGCTGCAGGAATCACAACAATCTCCTGCGCCCCAGCAGCCCTAAGATTATCAAGTGCAAGCTGAATATGACTGGACATAGTCATACTCATGCCAAAAGCAAAGACTGTGGGTTGCTGATCACCCACGGGTTGCATACTTTCTCGCAAAGTGAGGTCCCCATGATCACCAAACCCATGTGCAAGTATGAGTATGCCCTGCTTACCCCTCAGCTCAGCATCACTGACATACCAAGTATAATTGTGCATACCATGCATGGCCCGAACAATCTGCTCATCTGTCATATAAGCCGGAAATATCTCTCGCTCACGTAACTCGGCCATTACGTCCGGACTCATTTTATGAGCCATGCCATATAACTGCCGCCCCTGAGCATCCGGCCATATTTTGTGCATAGCATGCTCATGATGCACGGCGTCAGATTGCGCCGTGTCTTTTGCGCAGGAAGCCAGCAATACCGCCATACTTATTAAACTGGTAAACAGCGCACATCGGAAAATACTGCTCAGAATATTGTTATGTTCCATATGCCACCTCAGAACCGGTCTGCAAGCATATACCGATATCAACTATAACGCTCAAACACAAGAATTCAGGGCTTAAGTCATGCACATATTTCTGTAATATAAATCATGCTGCTGTCCAACTATAGAATATATTTTCAGCTTTCCCGTGACACATCATTAGCCCATCCACTAAATACAGGCTTCACTTAAGGAACCACTACTACATGCACATCTTTCGCCAAGCGCTTCTGACACTGGTGACATTATTGCTCATCATTTATGTAGGGCTCATTGCCTATGCCTACTGGCCACATGGGGAAGAGATACCAGTAGCTGAACTAGCCCATAAAGATGACCTGTTTATTACAATTGATGGCATACAACTGCGTTACCAGACATGGGGTGCTCCTCAAGCTGGCCAGCCAGCTATTGTTCTAATACATGGCTTTGCTAATTCGGCATTTACCTTCCGTAATCTTGGGCCTCTACTCGGCAATGACTATTACACACTGGCTCTTGATATGCCTGGCTTTGGGCTATCAGACAAACCTGATGATCATGATTACAGCAACGCAAGTCAGGCCAATATAATTAAAGGATTTATTAAAGCGCTAGGGCTTAAACAAGTTGTTATTGGTGGTCACTCAATGGGAGGTGCTCATGCAGTTCATGTGGCTATAGATGCACCTGAGGCAGTAGGTGCAATTCTCCTGAACCCGGGCATTATTACCACAGGTGTTCCGCCTGTTACACAGTATCTTTTTTTCCCCTTGCCACGCATAGCTGCCAAAACATTTGCTGATCGCCAGTTCAGGGAACGTTTTATAAAAAACTCATTTGTTAACCCAGAGCTGATCACTGAAGAAGTTATGGATGAATTGATGCTGGTAAATAAAACGGAAGGCTATATGGATGGCGCCACCCAATTAATGAGTTACTACGTAGCTGGCAATGAAATAGAGATGCTTGATGATCTTCATGTGCCCGTACTAATAGTCTGGGGAGCACAGGACAGCAATAAACCAGCAGGAGAGGCCGAGCAATTACAGGGCCTCATAGCAAACAGTAAACTGGTTCTGGTAGATGATGCCGGCCATTACGTACATGTAGAGGCTCCGGAAGAGTCTGCTGCTGCCATTCGAGATGCTAAAGGGTTCTGGGCAAAACAACGCTAGCCTTGTCTGCTGCTAAAGGTGTGATACTGCTATAATCTGGGAGATCATTATGCTCACAAAGCTGAACAACTTCATCATCAACTGCTCTACCTCCTGGTGGAAATTTCTGCTTCTAATAGCCGGCCAAGCCAGCACCATGGGCATTATGATGGGCTGGATAAATCAAAAATTCCCAGCTGCCAGCGGCGGTAATTTACCGTTTGATATGCAGAACAACCTTACGGTTAATCAAATTTTCTCTCAGCTTGAGAACTATACAGACAAAGCATTCGAGCTTTATACAGTTTTTCAGATTACTGACTATTTCTTCCCACTATTTGCAGGCTTAGTTCTGGCCACAATTTGTGCCTTTTCCCTGCGACACACATCTGAGAGCCTCTACCAAATAGCAAAAAACAGGAATCTGTTTTTACTTCTACTGATCCCAAGTCTGTTTGACTGGGCAGAAAATCTAAATTTATTATGCGTCATCATTAGCTGGCCCAACAAAATAGAACTAAGCGCACAACTAGCCGTGCTTGCCAAACAAGGAAAACTTGCATTTATGAATGTTTCATTTGCCTTAACCGGCATCCTATTTATTACAGGATTATTTGGCTGGATAAAAAGCAAGGTCCGGCCACGCAGGACAGGCTAAAGCAACTATCGCAATCAGTTTTTCCTGCTAATTTTCCTTTTTTTGTTGGTTTTCTCTGGCAAGCCTTTCTTCTACGGCAGCCTCAATCCACTTTTGATAATTAGGGTGTTCCGACAAACCCTGGTCTGCAAAAGCATACTCTAATCCAAGCAGATCCTGACTTATATGCTGCTGTACGCCAAAGCTGGCTGTAGAACAGACAGTTACAATCACATCCTTACCCGCACGTTGTGCACTGGTGATCCAGCGACGCAATTTCTTTACATTTGATTTGCGTATGGGCGGATAAGCATCATCCTGCAAGTTAATAACCTTTACATCACTAAAGTTTGTCTCTGACTTAATGCGGTCAACATGCACCTGGAGGATTTCAAGATCGGGAACATTATCCTCAACATCTTCCGGACCGTGAGCAACAATAATGACAACTTCATTTTCCGGGTTATTACTCTTAGCTTTGGTAAAATCCAGTAAAGCTTCTGTAATTAAAGGGTGATCTTCCATATGGGAAGACATCAGGAAGTCTGCATCGGACTTAATACGGGGCACATCCAAATAAGATGACTCATCACGCATATTAAATATGTATTCCCACTGCCGAGTCAGGGTGTTGTTACCAGAAACGGCAGTAGGCACCAACACTATTCTTTTAGCGCCACGTTCAGTGAGGTCATTAACTGAAGACTGCAGTGGTGCTGACATCATCATTGCCATACCAAAACTGACAACAGTCGGCCAGCGTTCTGACATAGGTTTAAGTGTGTTAACAAACATCTCATCACTATTTTTGCCCACGCCATGCGCCAGCACTATCACACCTGTGCCACCACGCATGTCTGTATCGCTGACATACCATTCATAGTTAGGCCCCATTAGCGCCATATTCAACTGCACCTCACGATCTGTAAGCGCTCGATACAGAGCAACCTTTTCACGTAAGCCGGACAGTTGTTCAGCTGTCATTTCATGCCTCATCTCATAAGAATCCAAACGACGACCGTTATCATCCATGGCAGGAATACCGCTGGCATGATGCGCATGTTGGCTCTCTGCACTTACTGGCAAAACCACAAAAACCAGAAAGCCCAGTAATACCCCTGCAAGCTCACTTGCAGGTATTCCGAGGGGTTTAGATTTGTTAGTCAACATCATCAAACTCCGGCCAATTCATCTTTCTTGTATTAGCTTGCCATCACGAATGTGCATAACCGTACTGGCAGATGCGAGCATCGTCTGATCATGTGTAACCATAAGGGTGGCAACCTGATGCTGATGACAGCGTTCAGCAAGCAACTCAACAATGGCATGACCGCGTTCCTGGTCAAGCATTGAAGTAGGTTCATCAACCAATAAAAGCTTTGGCTCTGACATAAGTGCCCGAGCAATACCCACCCTCTGTCGTTCACCACCTGACAGTTGATCAGGACGCCGGTCTGCACGCTGCGTCATGCCAACCTCATCCAGCAGCGCCATACCGCGCTCTCGATCGGCTGCTTTTGGTCTACGCCCCTTCAGATGCACCAGCAGCAATAACTGTTCAAGTGCCGTCAATGCTGGCACCAGATTGGATTGCTGAAACACAAAGCCAATCAGATCACGCCTTACCTTAGTCAATGCCGCAGGACTAAGTGAGGAAATTACCTGCCCGGCAACGGTAATCTCACCACTGGTGGGTGGGCGCAGACCGCCACATACCGCAAGCAAACTGGATTTACCCGCACCAGAAGGCCCCAGTACAGCAGCCAGCTCACCTGAGAGGACCGTTGCAGAAACGTTATCCAACGCACGAATTTTTTGATCGCCATCACCCAATTCCAGAGTTACACTTTGTACAGACAGACTCATCGTTCTGTCCCCAGAGCAATAATTGGATCAATACGGGTTATTAGACGAACAGAAATTGCGCTACCCAAAAGCCCGGCAATAACCAAGAATGAGCTGGAGCTAAATACAGTTTGCGG
This sequence comes from Gammaproteobacteria bacterium, assembly GCA_024229935.1. Classification (GTDB taxonomy): domain Bacteria; phylum Pseudomonadota; class Gammaproteobacteria; order Steroidobacterales. The sequence goes on from JAAERX010000095.1 coordinate 43,453, forward strand.
ATCCAGCACAAAGGGATTACCAGATTCAATAAAACGCTGCCCAAGCCAAAGTGCTCCACCTGTACCAAACAAAGTTGCTAGCAACATAAGAATGACTGCCTGCCCCAATGCATCCCTTAACAGGTAAGTGTTCGATCCGCCCAGTGCCTTTACCAGGCCAATCTCACGGGTACGCTGAATTGTCCAGACAGTAAAAAACGCACCAATAACCACAGCTGAAATAATAATCAGAAAGCTTTGAATCATATTTACTGTAGCCAATTCTTCCTTATAGCCACTGGAGGCTTCATAAGCAGCCGCCTTATCGATAGTCAGCGTGCCAAAATCTATATCCGTATTTTCAATTTCTGTCACTGCCAGACCTGACTCAAGCTTTAAGGCAACCAGCGTAGCGTAGTCAAACAGAATATCGGGCAGCTTCTCTCCTGGCGGAGGCCCACCAGGCGGGCCATAGGTTGCTTCCTGCCACTTACGTATCGGTGTATAGACTATAGGCACATGACCAATATTAAATTCATCAACGATACCTACCACCGTCAATTCAGTCAGCACTCTGTCCAGAATAAAGGTATCACCAATTTTTAAACCCCGGTCAACGAGCAGTTTGGAAATGATAACGCCGTTTTCAACCCGTCCCAACGCCTCACCCTGACTGGCCACAGGCTCAAGAAAGCTACCAGGCTCAATACCCCACAACACCACATCATCCAGAGAGCTGTTATCGATCATCCTGGCATTAAACATGGTGTGACCAAGCGGCTCAGCTGCAAGCACCCCATCAGCATTCCGCCAGCCCTCCCACATCTCACGATCAATCATGCTATTGCGGTAACTGGGTTTATTGTTGTATTCAAAAGCAAGATGGGTCACATCAAGCTCAACCAGCCCGGAAATATTATTCTTAATTAATCCGGCAGCAAGGCCACTAAGCAGCGTAGTCAGAAAAGCTACCAGTGCAACCACAAGTGCCATCAACAAAAACCGGCCCTTGGCAAACTTCAGGTCACGAAATGCTATAAACACCCGTACTCTCCTATCGATACAATAGCCCTATATAGTCATGTATAGACTAGTAGTGTCAATATAACTCTAGACCGCACACAAGAAGAAAATGCAATTAATTGCCACCAGCAACCATTTGTCCGACCATTAAGGCTATATTAATGCTTGAAATAACACTTGATAAAAAATGGGCTAACACCCTTATTGATACACAGCAGGGAGAATCATCCGTATGAAGTTCCTTCGAATTATGGGCAAAATACTTGCCGGACTCCTCCTGCTGCTTGTCCTTGCCAGCCTGATTGCACTGTATGTCTATCGGGATATTCCCAGAGAAGTTCTGGAAGCCAAATACACCAATGAGGCCTCGCAATTTACAGAGGTGGCAGGTGTGCGCATACACTACCGCGATGAAGGCCCCCGGGATGCGCCTGCTGTAGTGCTAATACATGCCAATTTTGCCAGTCTGCTTGGCTGGGAACCCTGGGCCGAAGCACTGAAAGACAAATACCGGGTTGTACGCCTGGATATGACCAGTCATGGGCTCACCGGTCCTGACCCAACCGGTGATTACACCCTTGAACGTACAATGGAAATTACCGAAGCATTTATTGATGCACTGGGGATAGAAAAGCTTACTATCGGCGGGACATCACTTGGCGGAACTGTTTCGGTGTTCTATACCATGCGCAACCCGGAGCGAGTTAACAATCTCATACTATTAAGCCCTGGTTCAGTTGAGGGCAAAGAACAACAGGCTCGGCGTGGCAAAGTACCTGACTCAGCTTACATACTTAAATACATACTGCCGCGTGCATTACCAGAATTTATGCTGGCACCGGGTTTTGGTGGAGATGAACAACCACCCGAGGAACTCATCACTCGCTGGCATGATATGTGGCTGCTTGAAGGTCAGCGCGAAGCACAGCTTGATCGCCTCAGCCAATATGACTCAGGTGACATAGGCGCAGTATTTGCACAGGTACGCATACCCGTACTGCTGCTATGGGGTGAAGACAATACCACCGCAAAATACGAACAACATGAAGAAGTTATCCATATGCTAAAGAATGCTGAGTCAATTAATTTTGTCAGTTACCCAGGTGTCGGCCACATGGCCACCCAACAAGCCGGTGCTGAAATTGCAGTCGATGTAAGAGCCTTTCTAGATGGCACGCTTAATGAGGCAACGCTGGTTCAGTAACAAAAATTTTTGGGATGCCTTAAAAAGTTATATGCATGCAAATTCTACGCACACCTGAAGAGCAATTCAGCAACCTGCCGGACTACAACTTTGAGCCGCACTATCTGAAAGTACCGGATGATCGATATGGTGCACTACGCATGCACTACCTCGACGAGGGTGACAGTAATGCACCCGTTATCCTGCTAACACCCACACAAGGTAGCTGGGTCTATATTTACAGAAAGCTGATTCCTCTTCTAACAGCTGCCGGCTTTCGTACGCTTGCACCGGATTACATCGGTTTTGGCCGATCAGACAAATTACCCCATACCGAAGACTACAGTTTTCATCGGCATATAGGCTGGCTGAAATCTTTCCTGAACCAGATGAATGTTCAGGATGCTACCGGCTTCCTGTTTGACTGGGGCGGTTTCTTTGGCTTGCGACTGGCCGCTGAAGAGCCCCATTATTTTGCCCGGCTGATATGCCTGAACACCCACCTGCCCACAGGCGACCCCTCAGCAGGTCATGAGTGGTTCCGTAACTGGCGCACCGAAATGCTGGCCATGAAATCCTTCCCACAAGGTGAGATGGTGAACACGGGAGTAACCACCCCCCTCTCAGCAGATGAAATCGCTGCCTACGATGCACCCTATCCAGATGAGACCTTTAAAAACGGGCCACGGCGCTTTCCCATGATCTTGCCCATTGACCTTGATGATCCTGCCCGACCTGCCAATCTTGCTGCATGGGAGCAGATGTCAGGCTGGAAGAAGCCGTTGCTTACTCTGTTTTCTAAGGCCTTTCTGGGCACCGCCATGGGGCCTGAGAGACTGATAAATCATGTGCCTGGTGCCAAAGGTCAGGCCCATGCGGGGATACCGAATACCAGCTTCTACCTGATTGAGGATGCAACAGCTGAATTAGCACGCCGCACCACAGAGTTTGCATTCAATTAAGTCACAAACGTGAGCTGCAGCCATAATCCATAATCCATAAATAAAACGGCAAATTTCCCTAAAAACTGATACCAAGCGCACAGTACAACTAAGCCGTAAACCTGAATATTGGCTTCACTGAGTGAAGACACAGGGATTTATGTCAAATTCTGACGTCCTCCAATACAGTATATTTTAGTTAGAGAGCTTTACGATGCGCGGAATACTTTTAGTTGTGCTGTCACTGTGTGCCACAACCTCATTTGCTGATACCCCCTGGTATCTGGGTGCTGGTGTTGGAGTAACTAAGCTTAGTCAGGACCAGAACCTGGCCAATGTCGACCACAGTTATAGTGATAATAGTAATGGCTTCCAAGTATTTGCTGGCTATGAAATTGATTCACGCTGGGGTGTAGAAGGGGGCTATATAGATTTTGGTGATACAGAAAGTTCTGGCACCAGAACTCTGGCAGGACCCCCATTCTCCCAACCAGATAAAATTAAATTTAAAGCAGATGGCTGGTACATTAATGGACAGTACCATTTACCTATAAGTAATTATGGTTCACTGGATTTTCTGGGTGGCTGGATTCTTGGCGATGGCAAGACAACAAACTGGAATCCAAGTGCCATTTGCTGTTCTGTCAGTGACAATAATAGTGAATCCGGTTTAATGCTTGGCCTCGCCTTCACAATAAAGTTAACAAACACTGTTTATGTACGAGGTACGGGTACCTATTACGGTCTCGACTATGATAACAACATTGACAATCCATACCGCCTTGGGCTGGATTTAATTTACGACTTTTAAATGAGCATTTTTCCAGTCACTCCAACAGCACTGGAAAAATAAAAAACCCCGCAATGCGGGGTTTTTTATTTGGCAAGACCTCTATCGAAACTAACAACCTGAACTTATTTCAGATCCCTAATTTTGCCAACGTATCCGTAATATTCTCCAGCACACCAGCAATACGTGGATGCTCAGACTCAAAATTCACTGCGGCAACCTGTAGCTGGTCGCTCACATCCTCAAGTAAAGGCTTATCAGAATCAGGGTCTATAGCGCCCTGTATATCCTTTGCCAGCACCTCAAGCTGTTGTTTTGCATCTGTATCTAACTCACCAGCATCACCCAGTTCTGTGTGGAGCTCACTGAGCAGTTCTTTAAGTTTATTTTTCACTATTTAAAACCCTTCTCTTGTAACCCGCATATACCCCCATCATAAACCCAGATAAACAGAAGCGCACCCCAAACCCCTTATCCCAGGCACACCTTACATATCTGCCGCGTATTGGTATACCGACCAACTCTCGTCTTCTTGACAGTTTGCATACGGGTCATCATTTATAATCACTCCAGAGTATGCGTCTTGCTAAATTCAGGCATAAAAAAACCCCGCCGGAGCGGGGTTTTTCTGGTTTCGGTGTAACAGCCTTGGCTATAAACCAGTACTGCTACCTGAAAGCCTTAAAATCAGTATTAACTGATCCTAGAGTATGTCACCAAAACTCCAGCGAACACCAAGTGACATTGCATTGTCTGAGGCTTCGGCACGAAAAGCGAGCGCATCGGTAAAGAAGTACTGACCAGAAAGTGAAATCTCTGAGTCTTGAAAATCATCAGCACCGCCAGCATCCGTACTACCGTTAGCCAACCTCATAGCCGCCCCGAGCTCTACGCTATCAGTAATCATTGAGCGCACACCGAATGTAAGATCAATAGCATCAGGGTCTTGACCATTATCTTCAGACAGTGATGTATAACCAAGCTCAGCATAAAGATCTGTACTGTCAGTCACAGCAGGATGGATACCAGCAGCTATCCTGTAGCCATCAACATCATCATCCGCACCAGCACCATCATCTATATCTGCATACGCTGCATTGACATGGAACAGACCACCGAAGGCGAGAATGCCTGCTATTTCATAACCTTTAGCTTTATCATCGCCATCGTCCTGAAAAAC
>JAAERX010000096.1 GCA_024229935.1 Gammaproteobacteria bacterium
AAAATTACTGTTTATATGGTTTATTATTTTTTAATTGTTTGATCAAAAAACCGCACCACCTAAAATTCTCACAAAATAGGGAAGTGCGGTTTTAATTTTTGATTTTACACATCAGCCATGAAGGTGGACGTATATAATGATATTCAGATTAACGGATAATCATTTGTTCACGCTCAGGACCAACAGACACCATACTTACAGGCACGCCCATCAGCTCTTCAATACGTAATACATACGCTTGAGCCGCTTTTGGTAGGCTTTCAAAAGTACGACATCCAGTGATGTCTTCTTGCCATGCTTCCATATTTTCGTAAACAGGGCTTAGTGCAGATGTTTGAGGCCAGATTGGGTTCTCAGTGTGTTCGCCAGCGTAAGACGTACAGATTTTAAGATCCGCCATGCCACTTAAACAGTCAATTTTTGTTAGTGCGATTTCAGTAGCTGCTTGTAGTTCAACGCCGTTGCGCGTTGCAACTGCATCAAAGTAACCCATGTCACGTGGACGACCGGTTACTGCGCCATATTCGTTAGCTGCTTCACGGAAGTTATCTTGCTCTTCCATTGCAGTAACTAGCGTACCTGTACCAACCGATGAGCTGAATGATTTCGCTACAGCGATAATACGCTCAGGGCGTAATGCAGGTAAGCCACTGCCGATACCCGCATAAGCCGCTGTTACGTTTGAAGAGGTAGTCCATGGGTATTCACCGTAAACTAAATCACGACCTGCGCCTAGTTGTGCTTCAAACAATAAGTTTGCATCGTTCTTCTGCATTACTTTTAAAGGCTCAGTTACGTTACAGATGAATTTACGCCAAGGTGCCGTTACTTCTAGTAGCCATTCTGTCATTTCTTCCGCTGTTTGGTTGAAATCACAAGTAGGGTAAAGTGCTTTAAGTTGTGGCATTTTCCAATCAAGCATGAACTTGATACGTTCTAGAAGAACCTCAGGTTGCATTAACCAACCAACAAGGATGCCTTTTTTCATTACACGGTCGCCGTATGCAGGAGCAATACCTTGACGAGTTGAACCGTAAGCACCGTCGCCTAAACGTAATTCTTCAAGTGTATCTTCAAG
>JAAERX010000097.1 GCA_024229935.1 Gammaproteobacteria bacterium
AAGCCACGGTCATCTGTGCGGTAATAGATTATCTGCTCGGCTTTATACTGAATGATACGCGGCGCAAACTTGGCATCGCTCATCTGTTGCCGAGTCAATCCGCCCTCGTTGCTTGGCATATCAACCAATGCGCCGACATAGCCAACAGCGATAACATCACTGGATATGCTTTTTACAATATCGTGAATAGATGATGTTGAGCCGTCGGCTGATTCTTCCATGTACTCAAGGTTAGCGCCTAAGTTGTACTGCGGATCTTTAGCGCCAAGCATACCCAACAAGCTCACATGAGTTCTGCCAGTTGCTGGTAGCCAAATGCCGCGATTCCACCACGCCTCACGCTTTGCCCGGTAGTCTATGCCGTTACTGTTGTTTTACGCTGGCGTAGTTATTTCGCTGCGCACATCTTCAATTGCATACTTACCTTTAACTGCTGCCCTGGTCTTAACCCACAAAGGCAAGTGCCGCGCATATTCTTTCGATGGTTCTTGAATGCTCATTATACAAATACCTGTGCTTTGACAAATTTGCCTTTGATAGGGAATTGGTTATTTATGAAGTAGCCCAACGCATCATTGGGGTGATCGTTGTCGTGCGCCTTGTCTGGCTCGCCTGCTTTGTTATACACCTGCTGCTCAAGCGAATCGGTTGTCTCTGGGCATCTCACAGTATTGACGAAATAGCGCCGCTC
>JAAERX010000098.1 GCA_024229935.1 Gammaproteobacteria bacterium
AAAAAATAGCGGGCTATGCCCGCTTTTTTGTGAGTAAAATATATTATTTGAATCTGGGTCCGTTGACCCATACTACTATTACCCAACGCTCTCCTGCTGTGACTGGTGTAACAGTATGCATGCAGAAGCTTGGGAACATGGTCAAACTGCCCTGAGTTTTATGAGCAATGTTTTCCACACCATTGGTGTTTACAATTAAATCGCCACCCTCGTAATCTTCAGGTGCACTCAGGGGAATACTTATGGAAATTTTTCTGCAACTGCTGGGCCCGTCCCCAGTATCAGTGTGCCAGGTATAGTGGCTTTTGTCCGATCCAGTGTATTTTAGCAAACTTAATCCATGCACAATGCCTGTCAATTCAAACTTATAATAATCAGCATTGACTAAACTCACTGCCTTGGCAATTTTATCAAAGATCCAAGTGTTTTCTGTGTTGAGATCTATGTTATATTCATCTACTTTGCGGATTTCTTCATTGAGTTCTCCGCCACCCTGTGCACCAATGGTTGCCTTGCTACTATAATCTGACTCATAGGCACTGATAATTTTTTGGCACTCAGCTGGTGTAAAACCTATGCCTCTGTCTAAATCATGTACAGTGGCAATGCCTGGGAAGATGTTGTCGTGGTGACCAATCTGATAAATCCATCGGTTAAGACTTTTTAATACGGGCGCAGTAATACCCGTGTCTTCCTCTACTTGCTTGTTATTTGTTTCCAGTGCTGTTGTGGATTTATTTAAACTGGTTACTCCTTTGTTTAAACTAGTAACATTGTTTTTGGGTTTGGTTTGATTCATTCTGGCTTGATCACCAGCGTGTTCGCTATACTCACCGTCCTTTCTGACATAGTGGAAAAACACCTGAGTCTGCCATTCCCCCTTGTATTCTGGTCGCCAGTGATTGAGTTCACAGCCATGATACATTAACAAGTCACCCACATTAATTTTTACCTGTGAGCCCACGTTGTCTGTGGTATCTTTGCCCATGAATATGGGCCAAATTGCACTGCCTGCATCGTGAGATAGTGTCATGGTGCCTGATATTTCACATGCAGGTCTGTCAGTGTGGGCTTCCAAAACCTCACCTTTGCGATAAATTCTGGCATAGCAGTAAGCTGGTTCGAGTTCCAATTCCAATTGCTTACTGAGTGGCGCACAAAGTCTGTGTAATAATTCATCCAGCATGGGCGCATTGTAAACACTATCACTGAGTGGACATTGCGCATCCTTTTCTGTCTGACCATTTTTATATAGTTCAAACATGGAATCTGACATAGCACTTGCTTGTTCTGAAGTAATTACATTGCTAAGGTACACATAGCGATTGTCCTGAAAAGATTGTGCAACACTACTCATCAGTTTTGTTCTCCAATTTCCTTGCTACTTCTGGCTTGTGAGTAAGTTCTGGATTGTGTTCGTGTTTGAAGCCCATGAGATCCATTTTAACTTTGTCCACCTGTAAATTGTCAATCAATTCATCGGTAACATTGTTCACAAACTCATGCAACAAACTTGCATCCCAGGTATCTGCTGTGGCTTCGTCCTGAACATATTCTCTGATGCGCATCTGCATCTTGCTAGGGTTTACACCAATCTGCTCCAGATATTCCTGTTCACCCTTGGTAATACTGCCTGACTGTCTGACATCACGGATACACTGTACCAGACTTCTCTTCAAGTGGCTCTTGCTTTCTTCAAGCTCAAAATCTTCCTCAGTAAAGCCGTCGAATTTATTCTGATATTCTTCATAGATCTCGTTGAGTGCTAGAATATCCTTCATTGCGCCTTCGATGTAAACAGCACCATCTGCTAAACCTTCTTGCTTTTCTGCAAGGTCAATCTGAAGTTCGATTTTTTCCCAGTGGTCCAGATCATCGTTGAGCAATTGTTCCTGGATCTTCTGAACTTCCACTTCTGACTTTACATGCTTCCACTTCGCTTCATTAAGAGCAGACTTTTTGCGATTGATTTCTGCGCTGATCTGTCTGACATTTTTAAAGTCACCGTGATAGTGTAAGTTAAGGTGCTTCCAGTCCCATTGGCTATGACTGCGGTTCCAGATGTTTTGAAGTTCTGCTGTGTTGGCCAGAGCCTGATCCACCATGGCAGTATTTTCTGCCAAACTACGACCACCAAAACTTTCGGTCTTTGCCAGAGAACCTGCGCCAAATACCTTACTCATGGGTACTTTAAAGTTATCACGATCGCTTATAGCAAGTTCGTTAACAACATTTTCATATGTTGATAATTCTGTATTTTTAGATTTTTTCTTGGCCATTGGGACCTCCTGTGTTTAAGCTATTTAATAAGTTTTTTTATTGGAAAGGATAAATAATGGTAACATTTTGTAGGAGAGTTAATATGCCAGTCACATTAACAGGTGGGATGACCTTAAGTTCCATTGGAGGAATGCGTATTACAGTACCAGTCCCCCCAGCCATTACTAATTCATGGGCGGATCCGGCAAATATAATTATCTCAGCTGAAGTGCCATTTAAATCCACAAGTATATACAATGTGGACGGATCAACAATGACAGGCAATGTTACTATTGATGGTGACGAAGCATCAACCACTCGTTGGACAACAGATGCCAATGTGATTATTTCAGCAGGTGTACCATTTGTAACACAGTCAATTTACAATGCTGATGGTACTACCATGAC
>JAAERX010000099.1 GCA_024229935.1 Gammaproteobacteria bacterium
AATGGAGATCTTTCAACCAATATAGGCGCAACAATTTCTGCAACCACAAGTGGAACTTTAATTAATAACTTTTTTACTGCTGACTTAATATTTAGTACTAACGGAGGAAATTCAACCGCAACTGAACGTATGCGTATCGACTCCAGCGGCAATGTTGGTATTGGTACTGGTAGTCCTGGCAGACTTCTAACTGTAAGTGATTCAGGAGGAACTTTACTTTCTTTGGTTTCTACTGATGACGATAACTGTCAAATACTATTTGGAGACAGCGTCAGCGACACAGTTGGTAAGATTGTGTATGCCCACGGCGATAATCACATGAGGTTAGAAACTAATGGCGCAGAAGCCATGCGTATCGCCTCTGACGGCAATGTTGGTATTGGTGAGACAAGCCCAAGCTTCCCTTTGGAAGTTAATGGAGGCACTGGCGACGGTATTAAGATCAAGGCGGGAAACACCGCTAACGATGATTCATTTCTAGTTGCCAACTCGTCTGACACTGCTTTATTTAAAGTCGATGGCGCAGGCAATGTTGGTATTAATACTACGAGTCCAGACGGCACATTTCATGTTAAAGACGCAATAGCTCAGGTTTACATTCAGTCGAATGATGGTCAGCCATCTCAAGTAGTATTTGGAGACGTTTCAGATGCTAGTGGCGGAATGATTGAATATACGTCTAGCAACGAGATGGCGTTTAAGACCAATAACCTTAACGAGCGTATGCGTATCGCCTCTAACGGCTGGGTGAATCCCAACGCAAATACAACAAGCAATCCAGCAGATAGTCAGGGCTTACACTTTGGCTGGAATCTTAGTAATGGTGGTGGCGAAAGTTTAATTGTTTTTAATCAAGGGGCTGGAGCAACTGGGGGTTTAGTTTTTAGCGATAACTCTGCCAACGGTACGCCAGTAGAACG
>JAAERX010000100.1 GCA_024229935.1 Gammaproteobacteria bacterium
AAGTCCCTTAGCGCCTTTCTAAATTGTCTATTCTCTAAAGCCCTGCCAAGCAATCCCATTGAAACAGCTCCAGCCGTAGCCATACCACCAGTAGCAGCGACATCAGCGACAGGTGCAAGGCTTATTAACGACATTAGTTGTTGACCGTTTTGGTTATAAACTCCAGCCCTTCCCGCTTCCCTTGTTTGGTTTAGGTATGATACAAGATCCTTAAATGTTTCCTTATCATCGCCACGGAAAAACATTTCAAATTGCTTATCTAGCTTATTTGCTTTCTGCAAAAACTTTTCAGGTGATTCATTTTGTTCAAATGCCTTTCCTAACTCTTGGACAAGTACAGCCTGTGCATTCTTGCGACCTTTTCTATCTAGTGAGTTATAAAGCTTTCTATTTTCAGATGCATCATTTGAAAGCAGCATCTTTGTTACTTCTTCAGGCTTAACGTCACCTTTATTCAAGACGTTTTTAAGCTTTGTTTTCTTTATTTCGTTGTATCCCTTTGCGGTTTCCGTGTCTATTTGCTTTAATTTGTTAGCCTCTTTATCTCCGAGATTCGACTTTACTGCGTCCTGAATATCATCTGTCATTGATGAATAAACACGATCAATAACCCTGTCTGACATTGTTTTAGACTTTTCAGACTTCAGCGCTTCACGAACATAAGTCCTATTTTCTCGCATTGTTTTGTAATCAACCTCACCGCTAGAAAGTTGCTCTTTTAGTTTGTTAAGGTCTGCCACTAAAGTTTCATCAACTATGCGACCCTCACCGGTTAGTCTGGTTATTTCATTATCAATGGTTTCAACTGTTTTATTTGGCAATACCTTTGAATCCTGCATTTTATCTTCGATGCCTTTGTACGCCTTACCTAGATACTGCTTTCTTTTGTTTTCCGATCCAACAAGTGAGCGATACAAATCATCGTCAGTCACAGTATCAAACTTTTGCAGATAGTCGGTGATCACTCCCTGTCTTGCTTCTTGCTGTTTTGCTCGTTGCTCTCCAGTGCCTAAGAATGGAACCTTTTCGCTAATACCTCTAACCGCTTTACCTGCAAATGTAGTGGGTTCGTTGATATCAGACTCCATTAATGGCGCGCCTGTTTCCTGTGAAAATCTTTCAGCCCTTATTACATCGCCTGTTTTTGTTGGCGCATCAGGTGTTTTACCAACTCTAACACGGGGAGTTGCCGCGCCAGTTATTGGGGGTAATGACTCTGTTAACTCTCCAATGGTTTCTGTGTACTCTTGCCCCGCTTCAGTCCTTGGCGCGTATGTTCCTTTACCTGCCCACTCTTGCTGAAGTTGTTGCGCCTCCTCCATTGTTAGCTGACCCATTAGGTTTTTAATCGCACCTAAAGCGCCACCGGCCGCGCCTGATAGCATGCCAGTTGTACCGCCAGTTAAAGCAGCTAAAGCAGTTTCACCAGCGCCTATAATTCTCTCTCCTATGCCCCTTTCAGGCTCAATCTTTTCCGGCTTTTGCGGGAATGGCAAACCATCACCGGCGGCGGGTAAGTCGCTATTTCTTTTTTGTTGAACTGGCTGAGTTACTGACTCGGAAGATTCAATTACAAATCCTTCTGGTAAGTCCATAGCCGCGCTTGATTGCTCATCAATAACAAACCCTTCAGGTAAATTCATCATTGCTTAATCCATCCGCTTTCAGTGAAAACTAAAACCTCACCAGTTTGTGGGTTTCTGGCTGTTTGACCTACGTTATATTTCTGTGTTTGCACCTCTTCTGCCTTAACTTCTTCTTTTGGCATCTTTGATTTTGCCTTGTTCATCGCTCGTTCTGTCAAGGTTTCCACTGTATTTAAGTTTTCTAAAAATTCCTTTTCTGGCATATTTGGATCAAGAGAGGTAACCGCGCTAGAAAGCTTCTTACCCTCTGAGTCGGATAGCGCACCCATGCCTTGCATTTGCTTAACTGCATTAAGAAAGTTTTGACTGGATAGCGTATCAATTAGACCAGATACGGCCGCCGCTTGAGTTCCTGCTATTGGTGTATCTTTTAAGCCAAATAAACTTGATGCACCCTTAGCGCCTACAAAGTCCTTTAACCCTTCATGACCTTTAATTCTATTAACTAATTCAAGCGTGTCCTGACCTGATTGGTAAGCGGATAAAGCGTCCGATTCTTTTGTTTTCTTAGCCTCATCTGATTTCTTTTTGTTTTCATCAATCTTTTGCTGTAACTCCTCTTTCTTGAGTGTGTCAGTTTCGCGTTTCAATTGTCTCTCTAGGCGCTTTTCTTCAATCTCAAGTTTGCGCAAATCCATTTCGTAATCTTTCTGTCTTACCATTTCTTGTTGATATGCTGTCATTGGTTCCGCTTGTGATTGTCCTGTGACCTCTTTGTATTTCTTGTATTTATCGGGGTTGTTCATAGCGTAAAACATTTCATTTTGCTGCATGAACTGGCTAGGGTTTTCGCGGTACTCTTGAAGCATTCTTACGGTATCGGATGGATCGCCACCTCTGCCCTGAATCATTTGAATTCGATCGGTTAATGCCGCCTCTGTGCCTTTTGGGTTAGTTAGAATGCCTTCACTAACTTTCATTATCTCACCCTGATTTATTCCGGTACGGTCAGATATTGCGCCCATTAAAAGCTTGCCACTTTCGGGGTTGGCTATCGAGAATTCAGCAACTTGATCGGGTGTACCGCTACGGTAAAGCTCGACCATTTTAGCAGCGTTAGCCTTTTGTTGGTCTTGAGCTAATTGCATAGCTTGTTTTTCTTCATTGATAAGATTTGCGCGTTGGCGCGCCTGCCCCATACCTAGACCGCTTTGAATTCCACTAGCCAATGAGCTTCCAAGCATTCCGCCGTAATTAATTGGTTGCATTAGAAACCACCTCCCATAAATCCACCTAACGCCATTCCACCAAGTTGGCCAAGTAATTGACCTGGTGCCATTGCTGATCCTGCTTGTGCCGCGCCAGCCTGACCAATTGCATTGCTAACATTTGAACCCATTTGACCCATTGCGCTAGTCTGACCGCCAGCCGCACCTAATCCAAGGTTAACGCCACCCATTAACTTATTGAATTGATCCATTTGCTGGGCGTATTGCTGGCTTAAATAATTCTGCCCTAACTGTGGCGCAATTGATGAAAGCGCGTTGCCTGTGGTTGTTGAACCTAAACCACCAGTAGCTTCACTTGCTGCCAATTGTTGACCCCTTGCCTGTTGTGACTGCATCTGATACTCAGGGCTTTGATAGTATTGCGCGAGCGTTGCCTCCCTATCAATTGGATTCATTGCCTGCCCTAGTTGACCAATTAAGCCAGTTCCGAATTGAACAAACGGATCTAGTAATTCCTTTTGCTGCTCATAAATATCTTGCGCTAACTGTTGTTGCTGATTGGCTGCGTTTATTTGCGCGTCTGCTGCGTCATCAGTGCCAAGTATTCCGCCAACGATATCACCTACAAAACTCATGATTGATACTCCATTTTTATAACTGCTGTTTCTGTACCGTCTAATCTGACACCGTTAAACAGTCCAGCGAATTTAAAGCCCATCTTTTTGGCTAGGTTGCATACACTTTTATATTGATGCTCAATTAGCGCGATTAAAGGCTTGTCAGTTGATTCGATTATGTCTTTTACCATTAGGCGTGATTTAAATCTGCTAGGCTTTCTCATGGCTAGATGTAACTCTATATGATCACCTTTATCAATCAAAACATAAACACCGCAACTATCCCAAAGGTAAAACTCTCCATCAATATCGGGGAATGAATCCACCCCCCATTCTCGCATGAACCGACAGCCTTTTAGGTTATCAATTGGCTTGCATTTGTTTTGCATTCTTTAACGCTCCAATGAGTGTATTGAAAGAGTCAATTATTAAAGTCTGATTTTCTGACAGCTTATTAACAGCATTAATAACAAGCTGCATTTGTTCTTGATTGTATGTTTCGGAGGCGTTATATATAGCGTCCGGTGTTGTGGCATCTATGGCATCTACCGTCTCAGCTAGTAAGGCAACGCCCCCGATTGTTAATGTGCAAAAGTTTTCACTTCCAATTATATCACCGCTTGCCCCGTGCTGACTACGCGAGATCATGTGATTATCAAGAGTTGTACTAACTAGATTTATAGCAGTAGTATTATTCGCTACACCTCTTTCATTATCAGCTATTTGATTATCTTGTCGTTCATTTGTGTTAATTGCCTCCGCTGCATCGTAACCGGCTTCATTTGATTTGTTGGCAAGGTTTTCTAGGTCAGAGAAAGTATTAATCAAATAATCCTTTAAGGGATAAGAAAAGTTGATCGGCATAACATCAGCATCAACTCTTGATGTTTCAACGATCACAGGCTCTCTAATAATTGCCATTAATAAACCTCCATTTCGAAACCGCTTAATGTAGTTGGATTGGCGCCAACTATTCTCAACCTAAAACCAATCTGACCGCGAACCTCACCAACCAAATCTAATATTGTCGAGTTAACCCACTTGAGCGGTTGATCATTTTTAATCAATCTTTCAGGTGACCATGTGACACCATTTTGTGTTACTGATAGCGCGATATAGTCCGCCGTTGATGTTGTTGCTATGTTTGAAGTTAATGACAATCTATCAATGCTCATTTCAGGCATGGACAACATAGGGCTATACAATAATATTTCAGATTGCTCATTATATTGCGCGCTTGATAGGTCGGTTAATTCTCCATATAGACCCGTCAACTTATCTCCAACAGTAACAGCGCTCCCAGTTGATTGGTAATCCACCGCCATATGCACACCTGAACCGCTTTTAATCTGACTCCACATTTTAGACATTGCATCAAAGATTAATGTTTCATTAGGCAAGTGAAGTATTAGTAAATCATGATCATCAAACTTAACAGACTCAATAAACACGCTTGAAAGTTGCTCGCTGTTGTATTCGCTTAATAACTTTTCAATGTGAGTATCAGATATTACCTGGTAGCTACCTTGCCCCATTACAGCAACCTGAAATTTACCGCTTGATGCGTTGGTTATGAATGCAAATGAATTCAAGAATGATGTAACTGCGAATTGTCCGGCCACTCCAACGCCAATCATGTAACTTGGCTGTGATTGATAAACTTGGTTTGCATTGCCAGTTAAGCGGAAATATTCGATAGTTGATGATCCAAAAGTAACAAGGTAATCATTCCATTCTCTGACCGCTA
This sequence comes from Gammaproteobacteria bacterium, assembly GCA_024229935.1. Taxonomy (GTDB): domain Bacteria; phylum Pseudomonadota; class Gammaproteobacteria; order Steroidobacterales. Next base: position 5,180 of record JAAERX010000100.1, read on the forward strand.
AAATTCCATCGGGCTGTGATTCTGCGCGATATGCTGGAGCAACTAGATCGGGTTTTGATTCATCCTCTAATGACGATATCCAAAATGTATCAGTACCTTTTTGCGCGAAAATATAACGACCACGAAGGCGGCAAGCATCGCCAACTTCACCCCAGTCATATTGTGGATTCTCGATAATGGTTGATGGGAAAAACTGAGTCACATTTATTTCACCTCTCGCACCGCCTGACAGGTTTCCGTGATAAGTGAAATCCAATGTATAGACACCATCGACAATATTAAATACTGCATCTGTTATATGGGGTATTTTTCCCTCTGGTTGAGGTTGGCTAACTTTTACGCCTATTTGATCTGGGGTCAAGGTTAATGGCTCACCTAAAACACCATTAACAGATCTTACTTGTATCTGCGTTGTTATTCTTTCATTGTCCGGAAACTTTAGCGGCACTCTGTATGAATTATCATCCAGTGAATAAACATCATCAAATATATCATCTGTCCTTTCTGGTACACCTTCCTTTTCTACCCAGTTCTCAAACGTTTTAACTGTGCCATCATAGCGATATAGCAATAACTCGCCACCAGTTGATACCGCTTGAGATGTGCGACTACACGCCATACTTACGCGGTCTGAATTAGGCATATTTCCAATGGAAACACCATCATTATAAATAGAATCACCCATTACTCGATAAACTGATGATTGAGCGACGTTATATTGACTGCCACGGCTAACGCCTGACACATCAGAAATCTTATTAATTCCACGATAGAAGCGATGATAACCGGCATATTCACCAACTTGACGCGCAACCGGTAAAATGTTCACCGGTAAAAGGTCTAAGTAATCAGCATTTAATTTTGATTTACCCTGACCTTTAGTTAAGGGTATTTGAACTATTGGCATTATAAAAGATCCTCACCATCTGAAGTTTCGAGCGTTGGATCTGGATTGTTATAAAATCGACCATACCACCAAGGCTTATGTCCTGCACCTCTTGGCATATCCTTACGTCTTATTAGTGGTGCAACTTCTGTAGTTCTCAAGTGAAGGCTATCAAGTAATGATTTTGCTGAACTTAAAACACTCGGTTTAATTGGCTTGCTTCTATCTGTTAATATCTGAACCGCTAGATTCATTGATACAGCCTGAATAGCCCAATCAGGTAAACCGGTTTCATCTGATGTATTAGCGCCATAAACAGGGTCACTAAACATATAGCCAATACGGATACCTTCGACACCGTCCCAAGTTGCCAGCATGTTATCTAGGTCATCAAGGTAATCATCTAGCATGGCGGCGGTTGGCTCAATTAAAGAAGAGCTGGACGCGATGCCAGCCTTTCTGAGTGCAAGTAATATAATTTCGCCCTTTGTTTTACTCATCCCTCACCGCCTTTTTAGGTGTCTTTTTAGGTGCCTTTTTTTCTTCTTTATCGAAGTCTAGCGGGCTTTTGTGCCAACCTTCTTTTAGGTATTTCGGTAATTCATCAGTCAAAACCGTTTTAGTTTCACACTCAATGCCCCAGATCTTTTTGCGACCGCCTTTTTTATAAATCATCGTTAACATAAATTCACCTCTAAAAAAGGGGCGATATACGCCCCTGTGTATTTGTAAAGTTTAGGTTATTAAGCCTGGTTAGGTAACGCAAGAACGCACTGTGAAGGCTCAAGCACCGAGCAGCCATAGAATGCAAGGTTACGAAGCTGAGTTGTACCAGTCATTAAGTCAAACTGATAACCCATGATAACCTCGATGCCATTCTTGGTTGTTTCGCGCATGATCTTGACACCTTCATCACTAGGGAATGCCAAGCGGCCACAAATCAACTCAGCTGCACCATCAACCCAACCAACATTAGCGCCGTTAGTTGTAGTGTTTAGCAGAGTAATAGCAGCACCATTTGCGGCAACTGCTGTTACATTTTGGTATGCGCCACTTGCAACAATAGCGGGGTAAATAGTCGGGTTAACTGTGCCACCACCAGAAACAACACGGAAGGTTTGTTGGTAACCTGCTGGTTGCTTGCTGATCATGTGAACAGAATCAACCCCTTCAATAACAAATACATCACCATTTTGAAGCGTTGCAGCAGATACACCGATAGACATACCGCGGTTATCTTTTGGAAGGTCTCCATCCATTGCTGTCGGTGTGTATGATGCCTGAGCGGTAAGGGTTAAACCAGTAACAGCACTACCATTAATAACAGGGCTAGAACCATTCTTAAACGCTCGGAATGATGCGATATCTGGAATTTGGGCGCGCTCATATGCTGTCTTGGGGATGCCGTTAAGGTATTGTCTAGAACCAAGCTCAGCAGCAATAGCATTGTAGTCTTTTGAGTTTAAGAAAATCTTACGCTCAAGACCCATAGGTGCGCCGATTGAGTCAAGCTTGGCGTCTAATTCGCCGTACAAGTCCCAAGAGTTTGTCCCTGTTTGAGTAACTACAGTTGCCGCTTTCATGGCCACATTGCTCATGAAATCAGAATCAACTTTTGAAGCCAAGCGACGACCAGCGTTTAGACCTGAGTTCTTTAAAATTTCAGGGTCACGGCGTTCTTTTGCATCAAGTTGCCAGATGACGTTCTGAGGTTGTTTCATAACAGAAGGCACCATGCGCTGAATCAAATCTGTTTGAGCTGCACCAGACACATCGAGACCTTCAACAACGTTCATGTGGTAATCTTGAGGGCGATAGAATACATCACCAGCGCGTTGCATGCCTTCTGGATCTGGTGTGAATTTTGGCGCTTCCATTGAGCCAATACATGAATCGTCAAATCCATTCACATATGCTTCAAAGTAAATTTCTAAGTCTTTAGTTAATTGATTAGCCATTTTTATTTCTCCAGTAATTAAGCGTTTAGACTGCGTTTAAGTTTGCGGTATGCTGTGTAGTCACCTGTTTTGCGTGCCTTTTCCAGTGCGGCCTCTAACCCTCGACTAGAAGGGGTGCCAGCATTACCAAGGCTAGGCGCTACATTTGATTTAGGCTTTGGTTTCTTCACTACATTAACCTTGCTTTCAATCATTCCAAGAATTCGACCGACTTCAACGGGGTTTTTTGCGTCAGCGAATTGTTTAAGCAAATCCGGATTTTTACCTAGTGCATAAGCAACTAGAGCGGGTTTAGTTGATTCTGCAATGATCAGATTTTGCTTTTCAATCGGTAGTGATTGAGTGACAACCTGCTCAGCTTCCTCATAACCCTTTAAGCGTTTTGATACATCCTCACGCTCTGCACGGTAAGAATTAAATTTATTCTCGTAATGAGCCTTTAATTCTTCTTGTTGCTTTTCTTGGCTTAACTTATTCGAGTTAACTTTATCACGATGAACAAGCCAGTCATTTAATGCAGTGTTATATTCTTCATCGGTATCAAAATCATACTGATTAGG
>JAAERX010000101.1 GCA_024229935.1 Gammaproteobacteria bacterium
TGGGCACCTTTACAAGTAATGGCCCCGGAGAGGGGGTTGAAGTAACGGATGGTAAAGGCGTATTCAAAAGTCTAGGGAGAGCCCTCGCCGATAACAAACAATACCAAGATGTGATATATGGTGTTGGTCGTGGGGGCTTATTAGAACACCGTAATGGTACAGCCACACTCTCATACGCTGATTGGGAAGCCACAGGTGGTAATGGTGGGTGGAAACAGTTCGTCCAAGATGTCCACGGCCTAACGCCAGATGAGTTTCTTAGCATCCCTGATGGGGCGAAAGAGCAAATATACCGAGGCGATATTGTTGGAAAGGAAGCAATAAAGGGTGCTGATATCCACTTCACCGCTCCTAAACTAGAGTTCTCGTCAGAACATTACAAGAATGGCGAGTATCAAGGAGTCATTGAGGGCACCCCTGAGCAGAACATAGAACAAGCCGCTATGTCAGTTGCAAGTGATGATCGCGGGGTTAGTAAACTATTCGACCGCGAAGTGTTAAACCCCTTGTTGGCGGAGGCAGGTGGCAACAGTCTGATCCAATCAGCTAAAGAAAATGCCCTTGTACGAACTGCTCGTACTGCAGAGGATACGCATCGGACACTAAGCCGTCGTGGAACTCAGCTAACACCTGCCCAGCGTATGGCTATTAACAACCAACTCGGTGTAAGTAGTGCTAACAATGCAACAAACACCGTGAACAAGGCATCAATTGCTCAGCAGGACACAAACAACAAAGAGCTTAACTCATTGTTTGAATTGACCTCGCGTGAGCGTTTTGCTAACTCAAAAACGATCAGTCAGCTAGCAGGTGTTTCAGCCGAACGATCTGCAGATAATGCCGCAGCTAACAGTGCTTATAAAAACCAACGATTCAACAACACCGTTAGTGGTGCAATATCTGGTTATTCAATGGCCAGTGGGGGATAACATGTCAAACACAGCAAATTTACTATCAGGCGTGACAGGTTTCCTGCAAACCATGGATAGAAACTCTCATCGTGGTCGTATGGTACGCCAAGGCGAAGAACGTCTTGCCCAAAACCAGCAACGCATCGACCTCTCTGAGAAAGCCTATGAGGAAGAAGTTCGACGATATGATCAGAACAGGCAGGATAAACTTGACCTCATAGAGAAGGCTGAGAAAGAGAAAATAGCGAAAGCGTGGGCGACCCGAGTTCAGTCTGACAATGTCAGTGAAGATGGGGGTTTCAAGAACGTCGATAAGATTGACACTAAACGCTTGATGCAGGTCCTTAATGCGACGACTGGTTACAGTGGTGAAGGCCCGACTATTGAAGGTATGGAAAACATCAAGCCGATGAAAGGGTTGAGCAGGAATGCAGATGGTTCATTTACACTGACTCAAGATGATAACTCCCAGATCACCCTCTCTAGGGATGACATGGGTGGTGTTTATAGAGGTGTGTTAGCCAAAGCAGCAGATATCACAGGGTTTGACGGCAGTTTTGGTCAGAGTTTAGTCAGTTCCTACGGTCAAAAGCCAGTGGCTACACAACTCGCAACAAATTCAACAACGGGTGGTACTCAGACTGGTACTCAGACTGGTACTCAGACGGATGAGCAGAACGATACTCAGACGACAAGAACTGCACCAGTAGTCCAGCTTGCAGGTGGTGATCCTGAGGTGAAAGCTCGTCTGGATGCTGAAGCAGAACAGGCGACCATCAAAGAGGGTGCTGATTATTTTGCTCATCATTTAGAGAATAGTACCTCACAGGCAAAAAAGTCGGATGAAATAAACGACTATATCGACCCAAGATTCGCTGGTGCCCGTAAATACACACCACCAAAACCCAAGATGTCAGGCCATACACGCAAGCCACCAACAGCAAAACAGATAACAGAGGACCCGAGTAGGGTTCATGATATAGCTGACGACGCTCCACCGCCTAAGGAAAAGCAGTTCGAGCGAACGAAGACGAACCTTGTCTCCCATGTTACGGGCGAGAAGGCACTCCCTAAACGTACATGGGCGCATCATGCGACCCTCATGGTTAGAGCAGGTGCTTGGAATAAAGCGCAGGCTGAATTCTTTGCGCGTACAGGTACGGTGAGCCCTGCCGAGAAAGCGAATGATCAGCAAGCAGCGGTTAATGAAGCTAATGCTACAACCAGTCGAATGAACGCCTTAACCAATGCGAAGCAGGGACCGACTTATAAGGATCAACAGGAGAATGCAAAACGGGAAATGGCGCTTCTAAATAGCATCATAGATATGTCGCTTCCTGCTGACGAGTACAGCGAGAGTCGTAAACCAGAGGTCAGTAAGAAGCTGAATACCGCGATACATCAGTTGGGTTGGGATGCTGCAAGCATCGCGAATGACCCAGCAAGACTAGCGGTTATACAAGGAGCTATCGGTATTGAGAAACACCTAAGCAATGGCGGGTGGTGGAATAAATTCTGGAACGGTTCACCTCCTGTTACCTCATACGCGCCTTTAATGGATATGGTGGCCAGCGGAGCGATTAATGGTAGTGACCCTGATATTGGTAAGGCGAAGGGGATCTTAAACCAAGCGAATGATTATGCCAAAGCAAACAATGTATCACTTAACGATGCTGTAAAAATTATAACAAGACA
>JAAERX010000102.1 GCA_024229935.1 Gammaproteobacteria bacterium
ACCAAGCTCTGCTGCCTGGTCTGCTTTACTCTTACCGCTAAACTGCTCACGGTTAGCGCCATCATGCGGCCACCAGTGCTCATCGTAATCATACGGTAACTGTCTAAGTGTTTTAATCCACTCCGTTATTGCTATGTTACGGCCCACAAGAAAATCAATTACTATCGGATTACCATCATCACCACGTTGTGTAAATACAATAGACGTCTGGTCATTAATCCCGATATCCCAAAACGTTTGCACTCGTTTAAGCGGGTCATGCGGGTACTGTCCAAACCTATCAGTCTTTTGTAAGTCGCGTAATTCTGCTGTGTAGTAAGCGCCTTCCATGCCGCCTTCCCACGAACAGTAATACTCTTGTTGTATCTTTTCCTCTGCCATGCCCATTTCACGCTCTTCTTCTATATGCTCAGGGCGTATTACAGGCGAGCCGTCAGGGCGTTTAGTATCATCTATTGTTAGCGTTTGAGCAAACCAGGCATCCATTTTGTGTGCTGCATCAA
>JAAERX010000103.1 GCA_024229935.1 Gammaproteobacteria bacterium
CATTGGACGACTAATTGCACCTGGAAACATACCCAGAAACAATTGGCTCATGGAACAACGTTACAGTGAAGTTGGCATGCCAACTGATAAATTTATTGTTGTGCTAAGAAATCCCATAGAAAGATTTTGTGGTAGTTTAGCTCAGCATTATGTTATCAGGCTGGAACATGGTAGCACACTGTCTGATATCAATCATGACATAGACAGTTTACAATGGATGCACAGTAAATTTGACGACATGCACATCTGGCCACAGTTTAGTTTTTTGCATGGTTTGCCTGTGAATAACATAAAATTCCTGGATCTCTCAACCATACATCAGCTTCCGGAAATACTAGCCATGGATTCTGTCATAGGGTCTTGGAATGTTAGCGATGACAACGACAATCAGCGAGCAACAAAGCAACGTATTCGTGCTATAATAGAATCCAATCAAAAAGTTAAATCTAATCTGGAAGAATACTATCACTCAGACATTGAAATAATGAAAACTCTGAGGAAATATTTGCCAAACAGATAAATATGTGTAACTCTTAATCCGGGAGATTTTACATGCCAATGCAAATATCAGGAGTAACCATACAGGGCGGAATGAATATTCTGCCCAGAGCTGGAGCACCTAGTCCTAGCCCCACACCAGGCCCCACACCAGGCCCCAGTGATCCCGACTTTTCAAATGTAGTGTTTATGTTTGATGGTGACGGCACTAGTGGTGATGACAACAACACCTTTACAGATTCGTCTACTAATGCCCATGCAATCACTAAAAACGGAGATGTAACGCAGGGTAGCTTTAGTCCTTACGGTGACAACTGGTCTAATTATTTTGATGGTAACGATCATTTAAACACGCCTTCAGTAACCTTTGGCACTAATAATTTTACAATAGAAGCGTGGGTAATGTTTGACAATGCCTCTGCGGCACAAAATCCAATAATTGTTTTAGGTGATGATGGATACAATGATTGGCAGTTAGATACAGACTCATCAAATATACGCTTTCAGCATACAAGCGGCAGTTTTAGTGGCACAACCACCCTGCAAGACAACACTTGGTATCACGTAGCTGTAGTAAGGGAAGGCACGGGTACTAACCAAATTAAAATGTATTTAAACGGGGCATTAGAAGCTACAAGCACGGTATCAGAAAACTTTAACGGTACTGGAAATATAAAAATTGCGCGAAACAGAGGCAACAGTTATTACATGTCGGGCTATATTTCAAATGTTCGACTAGTAAATGGTACGGCGGTTTACACCAGTGCTTTTACTCCTAGCACTTCTCCTTTAACTGCTATTACCAATACCGAACTGTTAACATGTCAGTCCAATCGTTTTGTAGACGAAAGCACTAACAATCATGCTGTGACTGTTAATGGTGACACCAAAGTAACCCCGTTCAGTCCGTTTAAAAATGATGACGCAAGGGACATAACGACTGATGGTGGAAGTTTTTATATTGATGGAGGCTCAGGGGACGGTCTTACTATTGCAACAGATACAACGCTAGATATAACTGGTGATTTTACGATTGAGTGTTGGTACTACAATCGTAACACTGCCTTATACGCTGCTTTGTTTGGATCATCAGACGGTAATGCGGGAAATGAAACAAAAATTATGTTTGACTTAGGGACTGATGAAATTAACTTTCAGTATCCAGGCGGAAACATTGGGGCAACCGGCGGTAAAAATTCTGAATGGAATCATATAGCTGTTACGCGGAGCGGTAGCACAACACGTTTATTTTTGAATGGAAATTTAGAAGAATCTACAAATTCTTCATACACTTTTACTACTGGGCAAAAGTGGATTGTAGGCAACAGACCTCCTAGCGCGCCAAGTTTAAACTATCCTTTTACGGGATTTATTAGTGATGCGCGGTGTATAAAAGGCACGGCTCTTTATACTTCTAGTTTTACTCCACCTACGTCACCATTGACCGCAGTAACCAACACAGAGTTGTTACTCAACTTCCAAGACTCTGGCATCTACGACCGCACAGGTTTAAACAATATTGACACTGTAGGTAATGCTCAGATTGACACAGCTATTAAAAAGTACGGTACAGGGTCAATGCAGTTTGGCGGCACGACAGATCGCTTAATTACTCTTGGCCCAGATTTGTTGCTTGGCACAGGCGACTTTACAATCGAGTTCTGGGTTTATTTTAATTCAGTAAGCGACGGAAACATTTACACCATCTTGGACGGCAGGACTACGTCAGATACAAGCAATGTGATGTGGGCGCAGGAGTCTAATGGCGCTTGGACTATATTCAATGGTGCTGGCTCTAGCTTGAACGAGGGGTGGGCCAGTAACGCGTTTACAACAGGCGTTTGGTATCATCTTGCTCAAACAAGGGAGAGCGGCGTGAGCCGTTTTTTCAAGGACGGCACTCAAACGAGCGGCGATCTCTCCGACACAAGCGATTACAACTCTAGTACTTACAGCATCGGCGGAAGATACTCTCCCTCCGCATACAGCCTTGATGGCTACATAGACGATTTTAGAATTACCAAAGGCGTAGCTAGATATACGTCAAACTTTACGGCGCCCACAGCTGCACTGCCAAAGTTTTAACAGCAGAGATGCAATTAAACTTGCTTAACTAAGGAGATTTCACATGCCAATGCAAATATCAGGAGTAACCATACAGGGCGGAATGAATATTCTGCCCAGAGCTGGAGCACCCAGTCCTAGTCCCACACCAGGCCCCAGTGATCCCGACTTTTCAAATGTAGTGTTTATGTTTGATGGTGACGGTACTGATGGCGGAGCCAATAATACGTTTACTGATTCGTCCACCAACGGCTTTACGGTTACTGAGAATGGCTCTGTAGTACAGGGTAGCTTTAGTCCTTATGGTGCTAACTGGTCTAATTATTTTAATGGAACTGACTACCTTTACGGAACGGTCAATGCACTAGGGACAGGTGACTTCACGCTAGAGTGCTGGGTGAACTTTTCGTCATTAGGAGCAAACAGAACCATAATGTCGTTTGGCAGTTATTCTCCTGCCTTGTTCTACAGACACGCCTCAACAGAATTAGCAGTTTATCACGGAGGTGCCTTTTACCTTTCTGGCTTTACTCCAGAAGTCGGAGAGTGGTATCACGTTGCATTTACAAGAAGTGGCACAACGTCACGAATGTTTGTTAATGGGACTCAGCAAGGCTCCGACACAACGTACTCAACAAACATAACTGATACAACACTTCGTATTGGTTATGATGGCGTAGATTACACAGACGCTTACATTTCCAATGTTAGAGTTGTGAAAGGAACGGCCCTTTATACGTCTAACTTTACGGCTCCAACATCTCCGCTCTCAGCAGTTACCAATACAGAATTATTAACGTGTCAATCAAATCGTTTTGTTGATAATGGAAGTAATTCCATAACTGTATCAGTCAACTCAACACCAGAAGTAACCCCGTTCAGTCCGTTCAAGGATGATGACGCAAGGGACATAACGACTGACGGTGGGTCTGGACTAAGTGAAACATCTTCTGATTATCTGGCAGTATCTAGCTCTATAAACGCTAAGTTTGGAACTAGTGACTTTACAGTTGAAGGCTGGATTTACCCCAAAGACCTTACCAACCAATACAACACTATATTTGATTATGGCACTGACGCAGGAACCACTGGTGCATGGTGGGCATTACACGCGGGATCTGGTGGCACTATAGAACTCCATACTAATAATGGCGGTCTACAAATTGTAAGTTCTAGTGGGGTTGTTAGAGTAGGTGAATGGAATCATTTTGCCGTAGTAAGGTCAGGTAATACTTTTACTGTTTATGTTAATGGCGTTAATGTTGGATCTACTACAGCTAGCTATAACATGAGCGACAGCAGCACTAGAACTTTATATACTTATTACCAAGCAAGCACAGGAAGAAATTTTAACGGGTATTTAAGTGACGCTAGGATAGTAAGGGGAACTGCTGTATATACGTCAGCCTTTACACCACCTACAGCACCATTGACCGCAGTAACCAACACAGAGCTATTACTCAACTTCCAAGACGCTGGCATCTACGACCGCACAGGTTTAAAAAACCTAGATACTGGAGGCAATACTAAGATTGACACAGCTATTAAAAAGTATGGTACTGGTTCAGTGAAGTTTGATGGTACTGGTGATTATTGTTTGTTACCCTCATCAGAACAATTAGCAATGGGAACTGGTGATTTTACAATAGAAATGTGGGTAAATTTAAACTCGCTTACAAACTCCAGCGGATCGCAAGATGGTGTTTTTGTGGAAATGCGATCAAGTGGAGCAACCTCAAGTGGATTTGTTTTTAATTGTAGACCTTCTAGCACTAACTTTGTATTAAATTTTTATACAAATGGTGGTGCCAATGTTGCAACAACAGGAATGGCTTATGATACATGGCATCATATTGCTGTTTCTAGAGAGTCTGGAACGGTACGGTTATTTGTAAATGGAGCAGTAGATAAAACATTTACAAAAACAAATAATTTTAGCGATGCCCCAGATGTTACAATTGGTCAGTCTTTATTATATTCCTCTTCGAATATTGTGGGCTACATAGACGATCTACGCATCACCAAAGGCGTAGCTAGATATACGTCAAACTTTACGGCGCCCACAGCAGCACTGCCCAAGTTTTAACAGCATAAAAATTAGTCAATAATTGACAAATTATACTTTTTATAGTATAAATATATATGTAGCACAAAGTTAGGGATGCCAAATGGGTCCCTGACTGCTGCAAGTAAACTTGCTTAACTAAGGAGATTACCATGACAAGCAAACAACTCAGGGTCAATTCTGACCTTATCAATTCACAACTTTACAAAATGAGCGTGGGATTCGATCGTTTATTCGATGAGTTTTTCACAAACCCTGTTAATATTTCAGCAAGCACATATCCACCCTATAATGTAGCCAGAGTAACCACAGAGGACGGTGAAACTTCCTATGAGATCACACTGGCTGTGGCTGGATTCACTGAATCTGACATTGAGATTGTAGTGGAAGACAATCATCTCAAAGTTACAGGAAAATCTGGTGTGCTGGCAGAAGAAGCTGGTACCAAGGTGGAATACATCCACAAGGGTATTGCAGAGCGTAATTTTACTCGCACACTCAGACTAGCTGACCATGTTGAAGTGGAAAAGGCGGTTCTCCAGGATGGTATCCTGAGAATCAAATTAGTGGTAAATATTCCCGAAGAAGCCAAGCCCAAACAGATTAAAATCTCCAAGGCTTGATGTACTGGGGGACTTTGTCCCCTTTAAGGATTCTAAATGGCAAAAGAACAAACAAAGACTGGTGTTCGTAGTTCTACCAGGCTTCAGTATCCTAGTAAATATAATGTCATCTTTCACAACGATGATTTCACACCCATGGAATTTGTGGTGAGTTTGCTAGTGGAAGTGTTTGACAGAAGTCTGGACCAGGCCAAGGACATAACTGTGCAAATTCATGAAACCGGGCAGGGCATAGCCGGCACCTATTACCATGAGATTGCAGAACAAAAACAACAGGAAACCATAGTGTTGAGCAGACACAATGGTCATCCTCTCAAAGTCACACTACAGGAGATTTAATATGGCTGAAGTAGCCGCACAATCATTTGCGCTCAGAGTGCCCCACGTGGAGTTCGTTGCTCGTGAGGAAACGGATGAGATGCCTGGTTTCGGCTGGGTAACCAAAACATCTGCAGACATTTTTGCTGGTCGCAGAGTAGCAGTATTTGCACTACCTGGTGCATTTACCCCCACATGCTCTAGCACACACCTGCCTGGATATGAAGCAAATTATGAATTAATTCGTAATTGCAACATAGACGAAGTATATTGTTTGAGTGTGAACGATAGTTTTGTAATGAACGCCTGGTTCAAGAGCATGAGCGTAGAAAATGTCAAACCACTCGCAGACGGTAGTGCTAAGTTTACTCGTCAGATGGGCATGCTAGTGGACAAGGACAACCTGGGCTTTGGTTATCGTTCCTGGCGTTACAGCATGGTTGTTAACGATGGCATTGTGGAACGCATCTGGATCGAGCCTGGCCAGTCAGATAACTTTGAAGCTGATCCCTTTGATGTATCAGACTATGAAACCATGTTAAACTGGTTGCAGGGTCGCACTCCATAGCTTTAGTGTGTCCACTGGTCTGCAGGTTGGCATTGCCAATTCCAGTGGGCACACACCTTTTTAAATCATAACTACTTTTATGAAATCTAAATTTAAACTGGCATTCATGCAATGTGCCGAGACTTTTGCTGAATTAAGTAGCGCCACCAGAGCCAAGGTAGGTTGTATCATTGTCAAGGACAATCGTATTATAAGTATAGGTTACAATGGCATGCCTGCAGGTTGGGACAATGAGTGTGAACATATCATACATCATCATGAGCTGGGAACTACTACATCAGTAACCAAGACTGAAGTATTACACGCAGAAACAAATGCTATCGCAAAAGTAGCCCAATCCAGTGAGTCATGCCAGGATGCTTCTCTATTTTGTACTCACACGCCTTGCATGGATTGTGCAAAACTTATCTATCAGAGTGGTATAAGCACAGTATATTACAGACATAGCTATGACGCTGCCAAGGGGTCGGGTCTGAAATTTCTAAAGCAAAGTGGTGTTACAGTGGAGCAAATATGATATTAGATTACAGGGATCGTGGAAAAATAGGATTTACTTGCAGCACATTTGACTTACTACACGCAGGTCATATTACTATGCTTGAGGAAGCTCGCAGGCAGTGTGATTTTTTGGTAGTGGGGTTGCAGAACGATCCCACTATGGACAGACCAGACACCAAGAACTCGCCTGTGCAAAGTTTGGTGGAACGACAAATTCAGTTGAGTGCTGTTAAGTATGTGGATGAGATCATAGTATATAATACTGAACAGGATTTGCGTGATTTGTTACTGACCTTGCCTATCAATGTTAGAATCTTGGGAGTGGAATACGAAAATACAGAATTTACTGGCAAAGAAATATGTAAAAATCGTGACATTGATTGCTTTTTTAATAAAAGAGATCACAGCTTTAGCAGCACTAGTTTGAGAAAGCGAATAAGTGAATTAAATGGCAACTGAAAATAATAAATGCCTGTTATTTAAAAGGATCGAATTTTCTGAAATATTGCCAGTATGGCAATGCCTTTTATGGCCCGATCGTGAAAGTGTGATAGAAACACACAGTGCCATGGCCTGGCCATGCTCTGATAATCCCGATGAGATAGACATGAAAATATTCGAATACCAGCCTACATTTTGGGGGGCATACAGAGAGAATAAATTAGTGGGTGTGAATTCAGGACACAGAACTACACTAAGTCAATATCGCAGCAGAGGAATCTGGGTAGATCCTGACCACAGACGTCAGGGCATTGCACAAACGTTGTTCGCGCTTACTGAGCACCAGGCTGTGTTGGAAAAGTGTGAAATGATGTGGAGCATGCCCAGAATAAGTGCACTGGGTGTATATCAGACACATGGATTTATTTGTCAGGGAAATGTATTCGAAACTGAAACATCGCCTGAAAATATATATGTTAAAAAGGATTTAATCTGACATGGAATATCAGGAATTCCATGCCAAGTGGCAAAATTTAATTTTTACACCTCTGGATATATCTAATCCACCGTGCGACGCACAACAATTGCAAAAATTCATGGATATGTATCCTGGTCACAGTCACGAAGATAACATGAATCATATCGTACATGGTGCTTATCCAGAAAGAAATCATGATCCCGAAACATTATATGATTTCTATCGTAGTTTTCATGTCATCAACACAAAGTTTTCCAAGCCCTGGAAGTGTGAGGTTTTTGCTGAAATGTTTCCTGACATACCAGAATGGCTGAGATCTTTGCCCCTGGCCCCTGAAAAACGTTTTGCGTTTGGCTGGATCAATCAGTTACGTGATCAGGATGTACCTGACATAAATTTCAAGACCACATCTAATATACATGTGGATGAACCAGGGAGCTTTGGACTAAGGTGGTTTTTTAATAATTCTGACAATAACTTGTATTTTTACGGCACAAAGCCAGATATTACCATACCAGACATAATTACAAGTAATCCTAATACAGACACAAATTATCATTTATATCATGACACAATTAATAATCAGCTTAATAGCGATGATATACCCAGAGCAAACAATAATTTTTATTCCAAGCCCATAAAAATATCAACCACATCACACACATCATTCATGCTGGGACAACAAAAAGCAGCACATGTGATTAAATCAGAGTCACATAACTATAAATCAACCTTTATTTTAGAACCCCTGGGTAGATTCGAAGATCGTTGGTTATGGTCAGAACTAGATCACATTGTGGAACAAAGCGTTAATAATCATAGATCAGAGACCATATGGCATGAAGATTTTTGTGATTGACACAGGATATGCTGAATCAGACTGGTCAGGACACGGCACAGTTGTGATTGACATCATTAAGTCATATAACAAACAAGCAGAAATTGTAAGCCTTAGCAATGCACATACACGCACACAGACTTCTGTGGAAATGAATTTATTTTATGTTTTAGCTAATTGTACAAAAAACGACATATTAATTACTCCCTGGAATATAAGTAAGAATACACGCATAGACGAAATATTTAAAAAAATAAGTAATCGATGCAAAAAAATAATATGCACTGCTGGAAATAACAGTGA
>JAAERX010000104.1 GCA_024229935.1 Gammaproteobacteria bacterium
AATCATCATCGCTAATCATTATGGCATTACCCTAGGTTCTCAACCTGCGGATTTGTGGCGTAAGCAAGTGATCAGCTGGGCATGGCGCATTAAGATTTTAATGCACATGGAAACCGAGTTAATGGGGGCATTAAAAGAGCGTTCTGAAAACGAAGCGATCGATGTTTTTGCTACTAACCTTAAAGACTTATTAATGGCTGCACCTGCAGGTCTTAAAACGACATTAGGTTTAGACCCGGGTTTACGTACTGGTACTAAAGTTGCGGTAGTAGACGCAACAGGTAAGGTATTAGCAACAGATACTATCTACCCTAACCAACCTCACAACCAAATTGCTAAGTCTGCACACACAATTGAAACGTTAATTAAAAAACATAACGTGGATTTAATTGCGATTGGTAATGGTACTGCTTCACGCGAAACCGATGCATTTGTTGGTGATTTACTAAAGCAATCAGGCTTATCGGCAACCAAAATCATCGTCAGTGAAGCTGGAGCTTCTGTCTATTCAGCATCTGAATTAGCCGCTAAAGAGTTCCCAGATTTAGATGTATCGATCCGTGGCGCGGTATCTATCGCTCGTCGCTTACAAGATCCACTGGCAGA
>JAAERX010000105.1 GCA_024229935.1 Gammaproteobacteria bacterium
AGTGGAAATTGCTGATCGTGAGAGTCTGTATGCAGCCCCCCGGCATCCCTATACACAGGCATTGATCAACGCAGTACCCATCCCTGACCCTGAACTGGAAAGTAAGCGTGACCGGTCTTTGCTGCAGGGAGACCTGCCTTCCCCGCTTAATCCGCCCTCAGGGTGCACCTTCCGCACCCGTTGCCCACTGGCAGATACGCGTTGCGCCGTGGAAAGGCCCGAGCTACGGGTGATCGCTAACACCCAGGTTGCCTGCCATCATGCAGTTTGATTGGTGTTTGATACTACAGGGGCTGGATTGTCCTAACGCCGTCCCCGTATCCAGCTGTATAAACTACGCTTCCACAGCCAAACCCGGGTGGCGTGCACATTATTACGTGCACGTAGTTCAGCCTCATTACTTTCTATACGTGTAATGACGCGAGCGACGGTAAATTTATCAGCTTCCATTTGCCAGCGCAGTGGTCGGATTTCCCGGCTGTCCAGCGCATCAAATTCACACCTGATCAGGATTGAATCATCAGTACTTGCGGCAGTGACAGGTGCATAAGACTCACAATGATGTTCTGGGGCTACATATACAGAGCCGCCTTCGCCTAAACCACTAACCTCTATAGTGACGGATACCATTGTGGCCGCGTCCTGACTGAAGTTACCTAACCAGGTTTGCATGTAGCCTCTGCCCCGACGCCAGTCTTTGAAGCTTATGGTGGCAAGATTAACACCGGCTGTAATATCACCGGCAAAAATATGTGCGGCTAAGGCAGGGTCAGGCACCGGACAGAAGGCGGGTGTTTCACGATAGATATTGATACCGTCTGCAGTGGTGGTAAAGACAACATTATCGTTGGTAGCTATACGCAGGTCGCTACTGGCTCCGGCAGGTGACCAGAAGCAGGCTTCATCAAGTGCTGCTTCAGTTGCTGCCAACGCCTCAGGGTCAGTACTTTGCAGGCGTGGATCCTGGCTGCTGTAGACAACAGTATTACCATTATCTGAAAACAGAGTGCCATTACTCTGGAATAACTGGCCCTGGTCTGTAATCGAAACCAGTGCGGTATGGTCGGTTTCAAGATTTAGAACGTACCAAAGTACCGGTGAATCATAGTCAGCCTGATTGATCATTCCAGGCAGGATTGGGCCGTTGGTGGCAAGCTGGCCTGGGTAATAACTGACTACCTGTTTGTTGTACTGATCAGTATATACAGGGTTATTTGGATCGTACTGGCCTAGCGCCCCATTAACCTCACCATTACCGTAAGTAAAGAAATTACCCAGTCCGCCATTACCACCAGGGTACTGACAAAGTGGACTGTCCGGGTCTGTGATGCAGGGATCATTGGGTGTAGGGTTCGGGCCCACAATAATAGGCCCCTGAGGAGCCGGACATCCGACAAATTCGGGTTCACCTGCAGCTAAAGATTCCTGGCTAACGCAGGTGTAGCTGATGTCATTAAAGTCGTAAGAAGGTTGCCAGTCACCACCAAAGGGATGGGTAACAGCGCGTCCGTATAATAATTTGTTTCCATCACGGCTCAACCTCGGCACACATCCGAGCAACGTGTTTGCGGGCTGATAATTTTCAGTAGTTGGTATTGCCCGACAGCCACTCAGGGTGTCGGGGTTATAGGCTGTTTGTTGGGTGCTGTGTAAGCCTTCAATAAAGCTGTAGTGGTGTACGCGTAATTCACACTCATCAGCAGAGCATCCTTCAGTTAGCAGGCAATCTGGCTCGGCATCAGGAAAGCTTGTATAGCATCTGCCTAAAGGAAAGGCAGGCCCTTCCAGCCAGCTTAAGTGGTTGCCATCAGCAGACCAGGCATTGGCTTGTAGTATGGTGCCTTCTGGCAGATCACTTAATGCTTCAGGAATACTCTGAGTGCCAGCCACACGATCAAGAATATAGATTGCGCGAGTGATTATTGGGGGCTCGTAGCCATAGCACCAATAGCCAAGAGATTCCGGGCACTCTGTACCGGGTGTTGTGCCTGTTGGGGCGGGTTCACAACGACCGGTTTGTCCACAAATTACGGCACCCGGACCGGTTGATTGATTGCCACCACCAGTAGGCACACCCGGGTTTGCATCCGGAGAAAGCAGTCGCACATTGAGCGCCAGCTTGTTGCCGTTTTCACTAACAGCAACACTGTAAATTTCCGGGGTGATACCTTCCTCTGTATCCAGTGCTATCGGTTCAATAGTTCCGGCAGCCATATCAATCAGTTCGTAGTTTGGTAACAGAGCATAGCCACTTAAGTTGCCCCCATTAACAATGACAGCAAACCGGGCATCTCCGGTAATGCTTTGTACAGGGAAGCCAGGAAAACTGTAGCCACCATTGCCCACACAGATTCGGGCTATGTCAGCAGGGGAGGGAGTCCAGAAAGTTTTAACTTCAGTATCTGTGCCCGCGGCAATATTTCTGGCAATAACGGCCGTTACTTCACCGCCTTCTGTACAGCTGACCACCGGACCAGCAGGTGAAGTCACGACAATATTTCCATCAGCAGAAATTTTTGCTCTGTTGCAAAAACCAAAGTTACTGGGCTCAGTTTCGAATACCGTCAGCAGTTCGCCGGTAGCCTGATCCTTACGCAGAATACGACAGCTTTCCGGTTGCAGGGGGAACTGTCCAAAAGCAAAGGTGTTTGAGGTATCAAAATTACCCAGCAGCACATAACGACCGTCTGCACTAACGTCGAGCATACCGTAACCGTTAGGATTGGCTTCGTCTGTAACAAGCGCTATGCCATTATTGTCACTGCTAACCAGATCAGGTCCGGCTACGGCAGTAGTAAATATAAAAACAGCTGCCAGACTGGCAACGGACAAGTTAAAAATTTTCAATGCTTCGTCCCCACGTGAAGATACTTTTTAGTATTGTTCGGTCTGTGCCGATTCCCTTATGGGTCAATACTCTAGCAAACTATTTCTGACAGACACAGCCTGAAGAGGTACACAGGTCTGGCATATGACAAAATGGACCATATACGGGCGAATAGCACAGCAGGAAATACAATGAATAACTTTAAGGCTTTACGTATTCACTCAGATAAGAATGGTGTGGATGCACGGCTTGAACAGCTAGACCTAATTGATTTGAATGAGGGTGAGGTTGTTATCAAAACAGCCTGGTCGTGTGTCAATTATAAAGATGCACTGGCCGTCACCGGAGTTGGGAAAATTCTGCGCACCTCCCCGCTTGTTGGCGGTATTGATGTTGCAGGTGTGGTTGTTGAGTCAGCTGACAGCAATTACCAGGAAGGCGACGAGGTGCTGGTAACCAGCGCTGGTTTAAGTGAGACCCATGATGGCGGCTTCGCCGAGTATGCGCGCCTTGCTGCTGACTCGGTTATCCCTGTGCCCGCGGGATTCAGTTTGCGTGACACCATGGCGCTGGGCACTGCGGGGTTTACTGCAGCACTTGCTGTGCATCGCATGGAACACAATGGTCAAAAGCCTGAACATGGTCCTATTGCTGTCTCTGGTGCCACAGGTGGGGTGGGTAGTGTGGCCATTGATCTGTTAGCAGGTCGTGGTTATGAAGTGCACGCATTGAGTAGCAAAGCAGATGCCGTTGAATATTTAAAAGGCCTGGGTGCAGCTGAAGTGCTGAACCCCGCTGATTTGGATATGGGCACTCGACCTATGGAACGTGCCGTGTGGGGCGGTGCAGTGGATAACCTGGGTGGCGATGTACTGAGCTGGTTTACCCGCAGTACTAAATACGGCGGTAATGTTGCCAGTATTGGTTTGGCGGCCAGTCATAAACTCGAAACAACGGTCATGCCCTTTATATTAAGGGGCGTGAACCTGCTGGGAATAAATGCAGTTGATACACCCCGTGATGTTCGACTCACCGTGTGGGAACGACTGGCAACCGATTTAAAGCCACGCCATCTGGATACCATTGTTAATGGTGAAATTGGGCTGGAAGAAATTCAGGGCTGCGTGCAGGACTGGATTGATGGTGAGGTTACAGGCCGTAAACTGGTGAAACTGAATTGAGTAGTTTGCAGGAGCGACTTTAGTCGCGAATGCTTTGCTAGAGATTCGCGACTAAAGTCGCTCCTACAGGTTAAGGGCAGGTGATGAATACTGATACGGAATCTTTGCGCCCCTTGCTCAGCCGTGGGCTGGAGCGGATGGCATTAGCAGCTGATGATGCGCTTATCGAAAGTTTGCTGGCCTATCTCGCTGAACTTATACGCTGGAATAAAGCGTATAACCTGACGGCTGTGCGTGACCCGCAGGAGATGGTTATTCGCCATCTGCTTGATGCGTATTCTGTGCAGCCTTATATATGCGGCCCACGAATTATTGATGTCGGAACAGGCGCAGGCTTACCGGGCATACCGTTAGCGCTTGCGAACCCCGAACAGTTTTTTGTCTTGCTGGATTCCAACGGTAAGAAGGTGCGGTTTTTACAGCATGTTGTTGGAGCGCTGGGCATACATAACGTGACACCCGTACAGTCGCGGGTGGCTGAGTACAAGGAAGACGCCTGGTTCGATACGGTTGTATGCCGGGCATTTACCTCACTTGCGGAATTTGTCACTAACAGCGGTCATCTTGCTGCCCCTGAAGGGCGGCTGGTGGCGATGAAGGGCAAATTACCGACAGAAGAACTTGCAAGCCTGCCGGAGGGCTGGGAGGTACAGGCAGCGGAGCCCGTGGCAGTGCCGGGTCTGGAGGGTGACCGGCACGTTCTTGTTATAAGGCGTGCATAAGCAATCTGCTTGGCTTTCCTAGTCTGCTGTAAGATAGGGACATTGAATCGCTGCCAGAGCAGCAATATTTTTTTAAGAGACAAATCCGTGGGTAGAATCATTGCAGTAACCAATCAGAAAGGCGGTGTTGGTAAGACAACTACCGCTGTAAATCTGGCCGCATGTCTTTCTGCCTGTGATAGACGAGCGTTACTTATAGATCTGGATCCGCAGGCCAATGCCACAACGGGTTCTGGTGTTGATAAAGCAGCATTGGAGAACAGCACCTGTGAAGTATTACTGGGCGATGCATGTGCCATGGATGCCATTGTTCCCATTGAGGCAGGCGGTTATGCGCTCATGCCTGCTGGCCCTGACCTGACGGTTGCTGAAGTACGTTTGTTGCAGGAGATAGGTCGTGAGATGAAGCTGCGTACGGCGCTGGAGTCAGTAAGTGACATGTATGACTACCTGCTGATTGACTGTCCGCCTACGATTAATATGCTCACGCTAAATGCACTTACTGCGGCACAGGGTGTACTCATCCCCATTCAGTGTGAGTACTACGCACTGGAAGGCTTGTCTTCATTGCTGGAAACCGTGCGCCAGATACGTAACAGCGTAAACCCAAAGATTGAAATTGAAGGTCTGTTGCGTACTATGTTTGACCCGCGCAATCGACTGGCAACAGAAGTCTCTGCCCAGCTGCTTAAGCATTTTGGCGACAAGGTATACGACACCGTTATTCCACGTAATGTACGCCTGGCTGAAGCACCCAGTTACGGGGTATCTGTACTGATCCATGATCCCCGTTCCCGTGGCTCCAAGGCTTATATGAGCTTGGCAAAGGAAGTGATTAGCCGGGAGAGCCCTGGTGTACAAGCGGGTGCCGCTTAATTAATTGCGCTTTAGGAGCAGCTTCAGCCAAGACTGTATATTGAAATGAATTCAAATTCGCAGCTCAAGTCGCTCCTACATTAGAATGCCTAGTAACGACCTTCCATAAAGAGCGATATAAGGAACGGATATGGCAGCACAGAAAAAAGGACTGGGTCGCGGGCTCGATGCTCTGCTGGGACCGGTCAATACACAGCCTCCTGAGATTACCAAGGAGACTGCGGCTATTGCACCCCAGCCCGTTGCACCAGATCAGATAAGCAGTCCAAGGGTGGGGCTAAAAACGATTCCTTTAGACCTCCTGCAGCCAGGTACCTATCAGCCGCGCCGGGATATGCATCGTGAGACACTGGAAGAACTGGCGGAATCTATAAAGACCCAGGGTGTACTGGCACCTATATCTGTACGTCCCATTGCCTCCGGTGGTGGTGCAACCCGCTATGAAATTATTGCTGGTGAGCGTCGCTGGCGTGCCTCACAGATGGCTGGCCTTGATGAAATCCCCGTAGTTATCAGAGATGTGGATGATGAGGGTGCGGCTGCTATTGCCCTGATTGAGAACTTGCAGCGTGAGGACCTGAATCCGCTGGAGGAAGCTGAAGGGCTAAAACGGCTGATTGATGAATTTGAACTGACCCATCAAGAAGCAGCCACTGCGGTGGGTAAATCCCGCACCGCTGTTAGTAACTTGTTACGTCTACTGGATCTTGCATCAGAAGCATTACAGTTGTTGGCTTCTGGCGAGCTGGATATGGGCCATGCACGGGCATTACTGGCATTATCAGGCGATCGTAGCCAGACAGAGGCCGCCCATCAGGTTGTGGCACGGGGATTATCGGTACGGGATACTGAGGCGCTGGTACGGCGTTTACAGGCAGGTAAATCAGCCAAAGCTAGTGTTAGCAAGGTGTCCAGCCTTGATCCGGATATCCGGCGCTTGCAGGATGATCTGAGCCAGAAACTAGCTGCCAAGGTAGCGATACAACATACCGCCAAGGGTAAAGGTAAGCTAGTGATCAGCTATAACAGCGTGGATGAGCTGGATGGAATCCTTGACCGTATAAAATGAGACCATTTTGCCAGACTGCCTGTCAGGGCAGGCTGGCAAAACCAGAGGTTGAATTTATGCAGATGCGGGTCTCTTAGCCAGCTAATCTAGTGTTTAAGTAGCTTAAAGCTATGCTGCACAACGTATCTAGCAAAGCTGAGATAAAGAATGAGGCCATTAAGCGCATAATCTGGGGCCTGACCCCAATCCAATACCAGATAGTTGCTTTTACCAACTTGAACGCTCGCCCCGATACCCCTACAATGCACGCGCTTCACGCAGCGAGGGCTGCTGCCTGAAGGCCATCACCAACCTTGGAAAAGGTTGTTTAAGTGGCTTTTTAAATCCGTGGATAGCCCACAAGAGATGGGCAATACACAAACATTCCAGAAAGCACGACTTGCTGTTTTCCGTTTAACGGTATGGCAATTGTTATTGACTCTAGTACTTGCAATAGCAGCAGTACTTTTAGTTGATAACAGTTTTGCTTGGTCGCTTGTGACCGGTGGCTTGATAGGAGTGTTGGCTGGTTTTTACCAGGCGCAACGCATGATGAGGGTGGATGCAGGATTACACCCGGAAGCATTTATGCAGGGTCTTTGGGTAAGTGAAGTAGTAAAGATTATATTAACGGTTGCGTTGTTTATTGTTGCAATACGTTTACTCAACGTCACGATGGTGCCAACCATAATTGGTTATGCAGGTACCTACATAGTTTATTGGGCAGCGCTGGGAACGCGTTACCCGTGGTTCGACACCCGGATTGAAAGTGATCGGGATAAGAACTGGCCAGATGCCTGAGTTTTGGGCACGGGCCACAAATTGATTTTAGTATTTATTAAAACTGAAGGCGATGAACATAAAGACAGCGTAGTTTTGAATAGCAGCATCAGGATTGTTGCTTCAATTTAGCTGATCGGCCTTGCAGTACATTTAAGTAATTTAGTGTTAACTAAAAGCGATACCTAAGAATGGCAAGCGAAGGCTCACACGGCGCACCAACCAGTAGCGAATTCATCGAGCATCACCTGACGAATCTGCAGGTGTGCAAGACTGATGCTGGATGGGTATGGAATGAATGTTCCGGAAATTTCTGGGCCATTAATGTGGACACCATGGTCTTCTCTTTGGTTCTTGGTGTGTTTTTTGCGGGAATATTTAGTTATATCGTTAAAAATGCCAGCAAGAGCAAGCCGGGTAAGATGCAGGCCTTTATCGAGATTATATTTGATCTCGTTAATACCAGTGTCAGCGATACCATGCATGGTACCAGTCGTCTCATTGCGCCCATGGCGCTGACTATTGTGGTCTGGGTGTTCTTTATGAACCTTATGGACCTTATTCCGGTTGATTTGCTACCAAGAATTTTTGCCGATATTTTCCACGTCCCTTATCTGAAGGTAGTTCCATCTACTGATCCGAATATTACCTTCGGTCTGTCGCTCAGTGTTTTTGCCCTGATTCTTTATTACAGCTTCAGGGAAAAAGGTGTTAGTGGTTTTGTGGTTGGTGAGTTGATGATGAACCCGTTAAACCCTAAAGACTTGGGTGTACCCAAAGTATTCTGGCCACTGGTTTGTACTTTTAACTTTATACTTGAATTTGTTGCGATGCTGGCCAAGCCATTGTCTTTGTCGCTGCGACTGTTTGGTAATATGTATGCGGGCGAACTGATGTTTATTTTGATTGCCCTTCTATTCGGTTCTTTACTAAGTGGAACAATTGCTGGTGTGGCCATGGGCCTGACCGGTGGTCTGCTGCATTTTGTATGGGCTGTGTTTCATATTCTTGTTGTGTCTTTGCAGGCTTACATTTTCATGATGTTGACCATTGTGTATCTGAGTCAGGCTAAAGAAGCGCACTAAGAGGTTTTTCTTTTTTTATCCAAAAAATGCTTTGTAGGAGCAACTGATGGAAACTGTAATTGGATTCACCGCGATTGCTGTCGCACTTTTAATTGGTCTTGGCGCCCTTGGCGTTGGTATTGGTATGGGTCTGTTGGGCGGCCGCTTCCTTGAAGGTTGTGCGCGTCAGCCAGAACTGGCACCAATGTTACAGACAAAAATGTTTTTGGTTGTTGCATTGCTTGATGCCGTTGCAATGATTGGTGTGGGTATCGCATTGTTCTTTGCATTTGCCAACCCATTTATCGGACAGCTTCAGGCTGCACTGTAAAACGAACCGAAGATTCAGGTTGAGCTGGTGGCCGCGCAAGCAAGCTGCCAGATCTAACTAAATCAGGAGTTGGAAAGTGGATTTAAATGCAACACTAATAGGCCAGATGTTTGCGTTCGGTTTGTTCGCGTGGTTCTGCATGAAGTTTGTTTGGCCGCCGTTACTCGAGATGATCGAAGAGCGTCAGGCGCAGATTGCAGACGGACTGGCAGCTGCTGATAAAGGCAGCCGTGCGCTTGAAGAGGCTGAGGCTGAGAAAGCAGTCATTCTCGATGAGGCACGTGGGCAGGCACGCGAGATTATTGATCAGGCAAATACCCGTGGCAGTAGTATTGTCGATGAAGCACGTACAGAAGCGGGTTCTGAAAAGGATCGCATTCTGGCATCTGCGCAGGCTGAGGTTGAACAGGAAGCAAACCGGGCACGTGAAGAACTACGTGGTCAGGTGGGCGCCATTGCAATATCCGGGGCAGAAAAGATTCTGCAGCGAGAGATTGATACAAATGCGCATAAAGACCTGCTCGACAAACTGGCAGCGGAGATCTAATCAGTCATGGCTGAACATGCTGCCATAGCTCGCCCTTACGCACAGGCAACCTTTGAATTGGCCAATGAGTCAGGGCAACTGGATGCCTGGTCTGATGCACTGCATGCAGCTGGTGCTGTCGTCAGTGATGATCAGGTAGCCAGCCTCATCGGCGCACCTGGTACTGACAATGCTCAGCTGATTAGCTTAATTGCTGATATAGCAGGCAAGAGCGGTGTGGCTGCAGGGCGGTTGAATAACCTGTTCAACCTGTTGGTTGAAAACGGACGGTTGTCTTCGTTACCGGAGATTTCAAGAGCCTACGACTCACTAAAAGCTGAAGTGGAAAATCGTGTCGAAGTGACACTGACTGCTGCCAGCCCGGTAGATGATGCACAGCAGGCAAAAATTGTCGATGCGTTAAAAAAACGCTTTGGCAAAGATGTCAGCCTGACATTTGAATTGGATGAGAACTTAATCGGCGGTGCACGACTTCAGGCCGACGATCTGGTAATTGACGGATCAGTAAGTACTGGTCTGGAAAAACTCGCTACAACACTGGCGACTTAAAATTGCTTCGCCGCTGGGCGAAGGAGAGGAAGAAAAGAGATGGCTATTAAAGCTTCTGAAATCAGCGAATTGATTAAAGAGCGTATCAGCAATTTTGAAAGTGCTGCCGAAGCTCGTGACATCGGTACGATTATTGCTGTGACCGATGGTATCACGCGTATTCATGGTCTGGGTTCTGCTCAGTACGGTGAGATGCTTGAATTTCCTGGTGACACTTTCGGCCTTGCGCTGAACCTGGAGCAGGATTCAGTGGGTGCTGTTGTGCTGGGTGACTACAAGCATATCTCTGAAGGCGATACCGTTAAGACCACGGGTCGTATTCTTGAGGTGCCTACCGGCGAAGCGCTACTCGGTCGAGTGGTTAACACACTGGGTGAGCCGATCGATGGCAAGGGCCCTATTAATGCTGAATCAAGTGCGCCCATTGAAAAGGTTGCACCGGGTGTTATCGAACGTCAGTCAGTTGATCAGCCGGTACAGACGGGCCTGAAGTCAATTGACTCAATGGTGCCGATTGGCCGAGGTCAGCGTGAGCTGATTATTGGTGATCGTCAGACGGGTAAGTCGGCTGTTGCCATTGATGCCATCATTAATCAGAAAGGCACTGGCGTTAAATGTATTTATGTTGCGGTTGGCCAGAAAAACTCAACCATTGCCAACGTTGTGCGCAAGCTGGAAGAGCATGGCGCAATGGAACACACCATTGTGGTTGCTGCGGCTGCTGCTGAATCTGCAGCTATGCAGTATCTTGCACCTTATGCCGGTTGCTCCATGGGTGAGTATTTCCGCGACAAGGGTGAAGACGCCCTGATCGTTTATGATGATCTGACCAAACAGGCCTGGGCCTATCGTCAGGTATCATTGTTGCTCCGTCGTCCTCCGGGTCGTGAGGCTTATCCGGGTGATGTGTTCTATCTTCATTCACGTTTGCTCGAACGTGCAGCGCGAATCAATGAGAAAGAAGTTGAGCGCCTTACTAATGGCGCAGTGAAAGGTAAAACCGGTTCTTTGACCGCGCTGCCTATTATTGAAACACAGGCCGGTGACGTATCTGCCTTCGTGCCTACCAACGTCATTTCTATTACAGACGGTCAGATCTTCCTTGAGACCAGCTTGTTTAATGCCGGTATTCGACCTGCTATCGATGCTGGTATTTCAGTGTCTCGTGTGGGTGGTGCAGCACAGACCAAGATTATTAAGAAGCTTGGTGGTGGTGTTCGTTTGGCATTGGCTCAGTACGCTGAATTGGCGGCTTTCGCACAGTTTGCATCAGACCTTGATGAAGCAACTCGTAAGCAGCTGGAACGTGGTGAGCGCGTCATGGAATTGATGAAGCAGAACCAGTACGCACCTTTATCAGTAGCAGAAATGGCTTTTTCACTGTTGGCTGCTAATGAAGGTTATCTGGATGATGTTGATGCCAAGAAGATTGTCGATTTTGAAGCGGCCATGCTTGCGTATTTGCGTGACAAGAGTGCTGATCTGATCAGTCAGATTAATGAAAGCGGTGATTTTAACGACGACATTGAAGCAGCTATGAAGGCCGCTATTGATGACTTTAAAGCGAACGGCGCTTACTAGGGCTGCAACAGGTACTGCTGAATGGCTAATCTGAAGGAAATTCGCACCAAGATCGGCAGCGTAAAAAATACGCAGAAGATCACCAAGGCGATGGAAATGGTTGCGGCATCAAAGATGCGTCGCACCCAGCAGCGTATGCGCGAGACGCGTCCGTATGCGGACAAGATTCGCACTGCTATTGGTCACCTTTATCAGGCAAACCCTGAATACAAGCACCCGTATCTTGTTGAGCGAGATATTAAGCGGGTTGGTTATATTCTGATTGCGTCTGATCGTGGTTTATGCGGCGGATTAAATACCAATGCTTTCCGTCTGCTTATTCGTGAGATGCAGGAATGGCAGGAGAAGGGTGTTGAAGTTGATCTGGCACTGCTGGGCTCCAAAGGCGTGCAGTTCTTCCGTAGCTTCAATGTCAATGTAGTTGCTGCAGTATCAAATATTGGTGAGAACCCGAAGGTTGCAGATTTGATCGGCTCAATCAAAGTCATGCTTGATGCTTTTGAGACAGGCGGTGAAGAGGGTGGCATTGATCGTTTATTCCTGCTGCATAACACATTCGAAAATACCATGAGCCAGAAGCCGGTTGCGAAGACACTGATTCCGGTTGAAGCACCGGATGCAGATGATCTGCCTGAGCACTGGGATTACATCTATGAGCCCGAGGCAACAGAACTTCTGACCAGCGTGCTACAGCGTTACATTGAGTCGCAGGTTTATCGTGGTGCGGTAGAAAACGTGGCATGTGAAATGGCCGCCAAGATGGTTGCCATGAAGAGCGCGACAGAAAATGCAGGCAATATGATCGATGGCTTGCAGCTTGACTATAACAAGGCCAGGCAAGCAGCGATTACACAGGAAATTTCAGAAATTGTCGGCGGTGCCGCTGCAGTTTCAGAGTAGTTATTTATTGAATTGTAGGAGCGACTCTAGTCGCGACAAAGAAAACGATCGAAGTATTCGGTCATTGAGGAAACAAAAATGAGTTCCGGAAATATCGTACAGGTTATCGGCGCAGTTGTGGACGTAGAGTTTCCACGTGATCAGTTGCCGAAAGTTTATGACGCCCTCTTCATGGAAGATCGCGGTCTGACTCTTGAGGTGCAGCAGCAGCTAGGCGACGGTGTCGTGCGTGCAATTGCTATGGGGCCTTCGGAAGGCCTGAGCCGTGGCTTGCAGGTTGCCAACACTGGTGACCCTATCAAAGTGCCTGTAGGCAAGAAGACTCTGGGTCGCATCATGGATGTACTGGGCAATCCGGTTGATCATGCGGGCCCTATTGGTGAAGAAGAGCGCCTGCCTATTCACCGTTCTGCACCTGATTATGAAGACCAGGCTGCATCAACTGAACTGTTGGAAACCGGCATTAAGGTTATTGATCTGGTTATGCCAATTGCCAAGGGCGGCAAGATTGGTTTATTTGGTGGTGCCGGTGTGGGCAAGACGGTTACGCTGATGGAGCTCATTAACAACATTGCTAAGGCTCACGGTGGGTTTTCCGTGTTTGCCGGTGTGGGTGAGCGTACTCGTGAGGGTAACGACTTCTATCATGAGATGACTGATTCAGGCGTTATCGATAAGGTTGCTTTGGTTTATGGGCAAATGAATGAGCCTCCAGGCAATCGTCTGCGTGTAGCGCTGACGGGTCTGACTATGGCCGAATATTTTCGTGATGAAGGCCTCGATGTATTGATGTTTATCGATAACATCTACCGTTATACGCTGGCTGGAACTGAAGTGTCGGCGCTATTGGGCCGCATGCCTTCTGCAGTGGGCTATCAGCCTACACTGGCTGAGGAAATGGGTGTGCTGCAGGAACGCATTACTTCAACAAAAACAGGTTCTATTACCTCTTTTCAGGCGGTGTATGTACCTGCTGATGATTTGACTGATCCATCACCCGCAACAACCTTTGCTCACCTTGACGCGACACTCGTATTGTCTCGTCAGATTGCCTCGCTGGGTATTTACCCTGCTGTGGATCCACTTGATTCAAGCAGTCGTTTGCTCGACCCGCTGGTTATTGGTCAGGAGCACTATGATGTAGCTCGGGGCGTACAGGGTGTGTTGCAGCGTTACACAGAATTGCAGGATATTATTGCTATTCTGGGTATGGATGAGCTGTCTGAAGAAGACAAGTTGGTTGTGCAACGTGCGCGTAAGATTCAGAAGTATCTGTCACAGCCGTTTACCGTTGCTGAGGTCTTTACCGGGGCACCTGGTAAATACGTTAGCTTGAAAGATACCATTCGTGGCTTTAAAGGTATCGTTGATGGCGAGTATGATGACCTGCCTGAGCAGGCGTTCTACATGTGCGGTGCAATCGAAGAAGTTATCGAGAATGCGAAGAAGATGTAAATGACCACTTGCCTCGCAAGTAGGAGCAGTGGGTTAACAAAGTAGTCGAGGAAATAATTGAGGTAAGTAGTTCCGCGTTGCAGCTTTTTAATTAAGTATCATTATTAATTAACGAGGGTAAAAGCTGAACAGCTTGCCAAAGCAATTCTTAGATTCATTATAGGGGTTGCGAAAAACATGTAGGATGTTGGTCCTGTAGGAGCGGCTTTAGCCGTGACAGGCAGAGGTCGGGATTAAAGCCCCTCCTGCATATTAAAGAGAGAAAGAAGAATGGCCACAATGCACGTCGACATCGTTAGCGCCGAAGGCGAAATTTTCTCAGGTGAAGCCGCCATGGTTTTTGCGCCTGCGAAAATGGGTGACGTTGGTATTGCTCCACGGCATGCGCCATTGCTCACAAATCTTCGCCCTGGCGACCTGCGCGTAGAAACTCCGGAAGGCGAAGAGAAGTTTTTCTATGTCACTGGCGGTGTACTCGAAGTACAGCCACATATGGTTACCGTACTTGCTGATTCAGCTATGCATGGTGATCAGCTGGATGAAGAAGCAGCACGAGTTGCTCATGAAGCAGCTGAAGCAGCCCTTGCCGGTGCTGATAAGAAAGGTCTTGAGCATGCACGTCTGCAGCTCGTTGAGGCTGCTGCCCGTTACCGCGCGGTACAGAAATTAAAGGGCAAGAAGGGGTAACTCCGTCAAGGGGCTTAGCTATCGCTTGGTCAATGTGGTGTCTGACACCAGTCAGACCGCTGAGCGAAACGTGACACCTGCAGGTTATTTAGTGTCAGACACCGTAGTACTATCCAGCTACGGAGTAAATTATTCATGAATATCAGTATCGTCATACTGGCAGCCGGGCAAGGCACCCGCATGCGCTCGAAGTTGCCGAAAGTGTTGCAGCCATTGGCTGGCAAGCCTTTACTTGAGCATGTCATTGCCACCGCAGAATCACTGCACCCCAAAAAAATATCTGTGGTCTATGGCCATGGTGGAGAAGCTGTTCAGGAGCATTTTGAGGGTCGTGGTGCACAATGGGTATTACAGGAACCCCAACTGGGTACTGGTCATGCCGTACAACAGGCGCTGCCTTATCTTGAGGATGATGAAGTTGCAGTGATTCTGTATGGTGATGTTCCTTTGGTAAAACCGCAAACCATACAAACCCTGGCGGACGCTGCATTAGAAGGCCCGGCAATTCTAACGGTCATTGAATCTGACCCCACTGGTTATGGTCGTATTGTGCGTGATTCATCAGGCGCGGTAAGTGCCATTGTTGAGCACAAAGAAGCCACTCAAGAACAGCTGGCTATAACTGAAGTGAATACTGGTTTACTGGCCTGCCCTGTTAAGCAGATCCGTCCATGGTTGGAAACGTTGCGCTCTGATAATGCTCAGGGTGAGTTTTATCTGACTGATGTTGTGGCCAGTGCAGTTGCAGGTGGTGTGCCGGTTGCGGCAGTGACTGGTGATTCTGCTACTGAGGTAATGGGTATTAATGACAAAGTACAGTTGTCTTTAGCCGAGCGTGCTTACCAGCAGCGTGCAGTAGAGGCATTGATGACATCAGGTGTCACTGTTATAGACCCTGCAAGGGTCGATATACGTGGCTCGCTGGAGTGTGGCAGTGATGTCACCATTGATATCAATGCCGTTTTTATTGGTGATGTCACACTGGGGGACAATGTACGTGTTGGCCCAAACTGTGTTATAGAAAATTCCAGAGTAGAGGCGAATACCAGAATTCATGCTAATTGTGTCCTTGAAGATGCAGTCGTTGGTATGAATTGCAACATAGGCCCCTTTGGTCGCTTACGTCCGGGTGCTGAGATGAAAGAAGGCGGTCGGATTGGTAATTTTGTTGAGATTAAAAACACCACATTGGGTGTAGGCAGCAAGGCTAATCACCTGACCTATCTGGGTGACGCCACCATAGGCAATAATGTGAATGTGGGTTGCGGCTCAATTACCTGTAATTATGATGGCGCTAATAAGCATGAAACCATTATTGGTGATAATGCATTTATTGGCTCTGGTGTGGAGATGGTAGCACCTGTAGAAATTGGTGCTGGCGCTACAATTGGTGCTGGGTCTACGATAGGCAAGAATGCACCAAAAGACACCCTGACTTTACAACGATCAAAGCAGGTTACAATTGAAGGCTGGAATCGTCCCAGGAAAAAAGAATAATACGGTCAGGGACAATATAAGCGGGTTCTGGGAACCTGTTCGCATTGTGGCAGGCCGGTGACAGCATAGAATGGCGAATGGAACGGGTGCCAGGCATAGCTTTTGGCTTTTGCCTGGCAGGTTGAAAAACATTTGAGCAAGGTGGCCTGTTTAAAAGCCATAAAGCGATAACTGGCACCATAAAAACATATGTGCGGAATAGTTGGAGCAACAGGAGAGCGTAACGTCGTACCCATTCTGATGGAGGGGTTACGTCGTCTCGAATACCGTGGTTATGATTCCGCAGGTGTGGCCATACGCCATGATGACGGCATTCAACGTCGCCGTGCTATGGGTAAGGTTGCTAAATTGGAAGCGGCTATTGATGCGGATCCCATTGAAGGCCGAACAGGTATCGCACATACACGTTGGGCTACCCATGGTGTGCCGAGCGAGAGTAATGCCCACCCACATATTTCCGGCTCCGATATTGCCGTAGTGCACAACGGCATTATCGAGAATCATGAAGCCCTGCGCGCTGATTTGGTTGAAAAAGGCTATGTGTTCACCAGTGAAACCGATACTGAGGTGATCGCTCATCGCATTCATATGCATTTGCAATCGAAAGACAATCTGGAGCAGGCCGTCCATAAAACAGTGGGTGAACTTGAAGGCGCTTATGCCCTTGTTGTGATGAGTAAGGTTGAGTCGGGCACACTCATTCTGGCGCGAGAAGGCTGCCCGGTGGTTATAGGCCTGGGCATAGGTGAGAACTTTGTTGCTTCTGATGTCGCTGCTTTATTACCCGTTACGCGTAAATTCATGTTCCTTGAGGAAGGTGATATTGCCGTCGTAACCCGCGAGGGTGTAGTTGTTACCGATCTTGCCGGCACGCTGGTTAAGCGCAAGGTCAGCGAAAGCGAATTATCAGCCGATGCTGTTGAGCGTGGTCATTTTAGGCATTACATGCTGAAAGAAATTTATGAGCAGTCTCGAGCTGTTGCTGAAACACTGGCTGAACGTATTTCTGATGGCAAGGTGCTTGATGCGGCACTGGGGCCAACTGCTGGCGATATTCTCGATAAGGTTCAGTCTGTACATATAGTGGCTTGTGGCACGAGCTACCATGCAGGTCTGGTAGCGCGGTACTGGATTGAAGAACATTGCAATGTTGCCTGTACGGTAGAAATTGCCAGTGAGTATCGTTATCGCCGTGTAGTCGTGCCTAATAACAGTTTATTTATCACCATTTCACAAAGCGGTGAAACGGCCGATACACTGGCTGCCTTACGTAAGGCAAAAGAGAGTGGTTATATTGCCACGCTCGCTATTTGTAATGTACCTGAGAGCTCACTGGTGCGTGAATCTGAGCTGGTCATGATGACCCGCGCCGGCCCAGAAATTGGCGTGGCTTCAACCAAGGCATTTACTACCCAGCTGGCAGCCCTTGCCATGGTGGCGCTGGTGCTGGCTCGTCATCATGGCATGAGTGCCAAGCGTGAACGTGAACTGACAGGTCAACTACTCGAATTACCTGGCTTGATTGATCAGATGCTGACGCTGGATGAAGACATAGAGCGAATGTCCGGTGAATTTGCTGAGCTTCATCATGCTCTGTTCCTTGGTCGTGGCGCTCAGAACCCTGTTGCCATGGAAGGTGCATTAAAACTAAAAGAAATATCTTATATTCATGCTGAAGCCTATCCAGCGGGTGAGCTAAAGCATGGTCCGCTGGCACTGGTTGATGAGAGTATGCCTATTGTCACGGTAGCGCCGAACGATGACCTGCTGGAAAAATTAAAATCCAACCTGCAGGAAGTCAGGGCACGTGGTGGTCAGTTATTTGTTTTTGCGGATCCCAATGTGCATTTTGAAGAGGGTGACGGCATCTATTTAATGCGTATGCCCATTCATATTGAAGATTTTCAAGCACCTATAGTTTATACAATTCCATTGCAGTTGCTCTCATATCATGTTGCTGTGCTTAAGGGCACGGATGTTGATCAACCACGTAATCTTGCCAAGTCTGTCACGGTAGAATAAAGAATATAAAGTCTGTACGCGGACTACAGGTCTTATAATTAGCTTCAATGATTATTGTCTCTACGTTAATCTGCATTAATTAATATAGGCTAATTTTTCAGTAACTATTTTCTATGCCAGAGTTTAGGTGAGCATTATTTATCCACTGGATTTTGCAATTTTTGTTTGGGGTATAGCAGGCACCTATAAAATCAGGCAGCAGGTGCAATTGCTTGGCAAGCAAAAGAAATATTCATATCAGCCTATAGTATTAACCACAGTCATTTTTATTCTTGTACCCCTGATTGTGCTCAGGCTAAATCTAGCGAAGTATTCTGATTTCAGTATTGTTCTGGTTTGTATAGAAATTTTCTGGTTTGGTTTTTTGGCCAGCCGGGGAAGGAATATAGCCTGAGCAGTTTGAGAAAAAGCCTGCTGTTGTAGTTCTGCTTATGCTGGTTTTTTCTGGCTGTTTGCTCGTTGTGGCTCTGGAATAGTCTTGTTGATTGCCGGGCTTATCCTGTTTTTTTGCAGGTTAGGGTGATAAGTCTGTCCGTGATGCCTAAGCCAGCGCTATTTTATCTGAAACCTATGTAGGGCGTGCATTTCAGAGCTTAATAGGCTGGATTTTATGCTAAAAAAAGCTTCTGCTAAGGGCTTGGTATAGCCCAATTGCTACGTATTACCCTCAATATACCTGAGGGTCAAATAGACTATCATTCTCTTTAGAATGCTCAGATCCGGTTAGGGATCGGCGAGCAAATAGATATATTTACAGTAGATTAGGAATAGAACATGAGCGATTTAACACTGGGCATTTTGTTTACCGTAGCACTTCTTGGTATGTTGGTTTGGAGTGGTATTGAATCAGGTATTCCTTTCCTCGGATAGACATCTGAGCAGGGCCAGGTATTTATTAAATTCATCTGTATGCCATTTTAACAGCCACTGGGTTGCCTGAACCGGGTTTGGCCTCAATCAGCAAGTAGGCTATTTTTTATAGCTGGTTAAAGAAGCCCCGCTTTATGCGGGATTTTTCTTTTTTGGGGCAGTGTAACCAGATTGTTAATCAGCAGATCTAGCCGGTACCAAGCGTATGATCTGACTTTCAGTTTTATGCTCCAGCAGAATATATAACTTACCTGCAGGGCTTGTTTCTATATCTCTGAAGCGTGCTAGGTCCTCAAGCAAAACTTCGGTATGGGTGACTTTATTGTCCTGTACATCCATGCGTAGCAGGTCTGTCGCTCTTAATGTGCCTGCTATAATTTGTCCCCGCCACGCTGGGAATTCAGTGCCGTTATAAAAAATAAATCCTGATGCAGCAATTGCAGGGGTCCAGTCCATGACCGGGAATTGAGCATCTTCTTTGGCAAGCTCAAGGCCTAATTTTTTTGCAACATTAACGGGTCGACCATCGTAATTTACACCGGTTGTATAGACAGGCCAGCCGTAGTTGCCACCTTTAACCAGGCGGTTTAATTCATCTCCGCCACGAGGCCCCATTTCTGTTGTCCACATGTCACCGGTATCAGGGTTATATTCAAGCCCCTGGACACTGCGATGTCCGAGTGACCAGATGGAATCCAGAGCATTCGGGTTATTGATAAATGGGTTGTCTGCTGGAATACGGCCATCATCATTGACCCGATGTATTTTTCCGTACGGCTTTGTTAGGTCCTGTACCCCCATAAAATCCAGCGTGTCCTTAATGCCTACACTGAAGTAGACATGGCCATCTGTATCAAAGGCCAGCCGCCCACCTGCGGCAAGGTCAGAGGTGTTGGTGTAGGTTTCATAGTCTGCTTGCCAGATAATTTCTTCATCTATCCACGTATATAATTCGTTATCTTGCTTAATGCGACCACGAATAACCCGGTTCATGGAAACAGCTCCACCAGATTTTTTACTTAGTGCATTACAGTCAGAACAGCGGTCAGTGTGATGTATGTATACCCAGCCATTATCGTCATAGTCAGGATGCAGAGCGATATCCAGCATCCAGCCCAGGCCCTGTACCTGGCCGAGGAAAAGATTTGAATCATCATAAACGGTTGGGGTGCCCTTTATATAGTCAGATTTGCTTCCATCCTGATAAATAATGCGCAGACCTCGCATCCGCTCGGATAACAAAATACGTCCATCAGGCAAGGGTGCAATAGAAAATGGCATGGGATCAAGTCCTGTTGCTACCTGTTCTATGCGGAAGGCTTGTTTCTCTGTAGTTACGACGCCATCGGGCAGCACCAGTGGAATATTATTACGTTTGTCCAGAATAGTGGTGCCCTGACGTTGTTCCGCAACATAGAGTGCAAGGTTCCATATCTGGCTTTCATTAAGTGTCTCTGACCAGGCAGGCATACCCTGTTGTGGTGAGCCATTAGCTATACTTGCGGCAATCTGCGTAACAGTATCACCCTTGCTTAGCCCTACTCCCACCAAAGGAGTTCCCTGTGCTGCACCCTGCAGGTCTTCCCCGTGGCAGCCAGCACAGTTTTTATTAAATTTCTTGATAAAGCTGTCGCGCATGGGAATCTTACTGAGCTTTTCCCAGTCCACCTTGGCAGGGTCAAAACCCTGCGCCATAACCAGAGAGCTTGTTATGAACAGGACAGAGAGAATGAGTGCGGTAATCAGCGAGGAAAAAAATTTAATCTTGCGCATATGGCACATTGTATAAAAGATAAATCAATATTTATGTGTCAGTGTGAATTGCAAGAAGACTGAGCCAGTCTGCGGACATTCAAGGAAAACCAGACCTGTACACAAGTAGCCTAGAATGCTGAGTAGGTAGCAGAGTAGTCGCTATTTAGAATGGGAAAGTGGTGTAAAGCTTAATAGCGTCATAATTATCACCTTTCTCATAAGCTATACCACCCTGACTGAAGGCAAAACCCAGGACATCAATGGGTTTGTTGATACCAAATGAAAGCCCTATTTCTGTGGCATATTTAATTTTTTCCTCAAATCGTGGCTGCTCTATATTGACTGGATTTATATAGACCCATTGAATAAGTCGTGGGTGCCAAGAAATCTTTTGGC
This sequence comes from Gammaproteobacteria bacterium, assembly GCA_024229935.1. Lineage (GTDB taxonomy): Bacteria > Pseudomonadota > Gammaproteobacteria > Steroidobacterales. The sequence goes on from JAAERX010000105.1 coordinate 21,089, forward strand.
CGAATACTTGCCAGTTGGTGTTCCATTTGTATTCTGCGCCTGCCCCGATACGTGTAAAGCGTGTTCTGGAAGCAGAACCACCGGGATCATTGCCGGCAAATAATAATTCTGCACCAATAATTAATTTTTTATCATTAAACCAGGCGCGTGTTCGTGAGCCGACTCCCCATAGCAGGCTGTTGGCACTGGATTGTGTATCCCAGCCAAAGCCACCCTGAGCAAAGGGTTTGATATCCCAGTTGGTGGTTAAAGGTACGATTACCTCCAGGCCAGGTGCAAGAGTGATGGTGCTTAGATCATTGATATCGAGATCGGGCAGATCATTAAATTTGTTATAGTTAGTAATACCGAAGGAAACAGGCGCAAGGATTCTGTAGCCAATTTCTTTGGTTTCATAGTTAGCTACTTTGCCATTAAAAAATAAGGGAACACGTACCGCATACAAGGTGCGGTCGCGTACCTTATAGCGCCCGGTGCCGGTAAATATGCCATAGGCAAAATTTGCTGTGCCCTCAATCTGTTGTGCCTGTGTGTCTGTAATGTACAGCAGACTTAATATGGTCAGGGATAGAAATCGCAACAGCATCAGGTATTTGGCAGAGCCTTAAAAGCAGGTAGGTAGAACAAGCGTACCTGCTTCAGCCTGCTCTTGCCTGTTTATTTTAGGTGGCTGCCAGCCTGCTGCCTGAGGCGTGGTAAAGTTGTCTCCTTGTCATATTATCTGGAAGCTAAAGAGTGGCTGAACAACCCGTATTCTGGCTGGGCGGTGCGCCTGGCAAAAGCAAGCAATCAGCTCGTAAAAAGCCTGAGGCTACTCGCTATGAGCCCGCTTTGCGTGATGCCTGTGAGGCCTGTGGCTTTGATGTTGATGAGTTCGTAGTTGCTCTGGGTGGTTTTGGTGGCTGGCTGCTGCACCTTGAACGTCATGGTGTTCAGTACCGTATTTTCTGGAGTGGCAAGAGTAATCAGCTAACCTTTGATGAGGCTAAAGCACAGGGCTGGGAAGAAATTCAATCTACAGAACAGACAGATGAAGGGTTACCTGATTTTGTTAAGAATGTAAAAGCTTTGCTGATTGGTACTGCTAAGGATGCATAGTGATGTCTGATGAAGTTGCACGCTTAAAAAGTACTTTTAGTCCGGCCACAAAACAACGTATTAGCCAATTTCTGGAATCTTTTAAGAGCTTTAAGCCCACACTAGGTCTGTTATATGGTGATCTGGCTGGGCAGGTTACTGGTAGAGCTTCTTGGAGCATTACAGCCTTAGGGTCGCGTACCGTTGATGATATGGTTGAGCTTTATGGTTCATTTGGAGCCGTGGTCTGCTATGAGTTGGATGGCTTTAGTGTGGTTGTGCCGCAGATAGCCCACCTTGCTGAACTGGATGGAGGCGTGCTGGAGTTCAGGGAAAATCGTCTGGTTGCTACGCTGCCTTCTGATGCATAACCCCGGTAAACGCTAGCACTCTTTATGTCTATGGATTTTCAACACGTTGACCGGGTTTTGTTGGCAGAACTGGGCATCCCTGATGATTATGGCACTGACCCTGAACTGGTGCGATACACAGAGGCAAGCAGTCTTGTTGAGGTAGGCCCAAATATAGTTGGCCGTGAGCAGCACCTCACACCTGAAAGTGCGGCCGCCTGGCAGGCTATGCAGAATGCATCAGAAGCAGACGATGTACAGCTTGTACTGGTCTCCGGGTTTCGTAGTGTGAGTTATCAGGCTGGGCTGATTCGCAATAAGCTGGCAGCAGGTCAGGAAATTGATGCTGTCCTGAAGACCAATGTCGCTCCTGGATACAGTCAACATCACACTGGAAATGCACTGGATATTGCAACGCCGGGGTGCAAACCATTACTGGAAGAGTTTGAAGACTCAGCAGCATTTACCTGGCTGCAGGATAATGCTGCCCAGTTTGGTTTTAGTCTTTCTTATCCGCGCAATAACCCTGAGGGTGTAATTTATGAGCCTTGGCACTGGTACCGTGCTGAGAATGTTTAAATAGTTATAAGTAATAATTATTGTAGGGCAAAATGATAAACAAGAAAAATATTTTTGATGCTGACTGGAAAGCATCCAGTCATGGTGAGAAGTTTCAGCATGATCATATTGCATTGACTGATTTACGGGATGGCCATGAAATTGGTTGTGGTGCTTTCAAAGTAAACCCGGGTAAGCGGGCATTTCCAAAACATGCACACCTTGCTAATGATGAGGCCTTGTTTATAGTTTCTGGTGCAGGCACATTAACGATGGGTGAGGAAACTGCCAAAGTTACAGCAGGTGACTTTGTGCTTTTGCCCAGTGGTGTTGAGCATGCACATGTTCTGATCAATGATAGTGCCGAAGATATTGTATATTTATGTGTATCCACCATGAATGCTCCCGAGGTGGTTCACTATCCGGATTCTGGCAAGCTTGGTGTGATGGAAAGCGCTCGTAAATGGGGTGGTAAAAACAGTGTTAGTGGTTTTTATAAGTATCAGAAAGCTGGTTATTATGACGGGGAAGACTAAGCCTTAATGCCTGTTTATTTTTCTGTCTGTACTGTTTCTAGCCAAGCGCTATAGCTGTTTCCCGTAAATTATTTATGTGTTGGTTAACCAGTGCATTGACCTTGGTTAGCGCGCTCTTATGCACCGTAAAGCAGGGCGGTTTACGTCGCAGGGCTGGCCATTCTCCAGTTTCAATGACGTGTTCCAGATAGGCAATGTTGCGTTCAATAAATTCCAAATAGGGATTGTGCCCATCAAAAACTGCTTCTACATAGCGGTAGGCTTTATTAAAATCAATATCGAGACGTTTTTTAACCACTTCTTTATAGAATGCCGGGGTTTGAAGTAATAAATCGGTGCCGGATTGATAGCGCACCCGCCAATTATTGCTGTCATCTTCAATAGCAATACCGCCAAGCACAAATTCCGGGTAGAGGCGGTCACGACATTTTTCCAGATAGCAGCGGTCTGCCATCTGAGCAATCAGATCAGCAGTGCCCAGCAGGTGTCCGAGCATGCTGTCCTTTGGGTTATCAAGCTCTATTTGATTAAGCGGTTTTTCATAGCCGGTGAAATGCACAACTTCAGTTGCGGTATGTGTAACAGCAGCCATACCTATGGTTGGTAAATAGCGCCTTAACCATTTAGCACTTCGGGAAATATGGAATTTAGTCACTTCAGCACCATTGCTGTAATTGTTGTCGGCGCTATAGCGGATATAGCCTGCATCATGAAAAAGAGCACAGATAATGCCGAGTATGGCGCGATCAGATCCCAGTCGTTCATCGACACCTACAGTGCGCTCATAGCCAGCTGTTAATCTGGACATTGCCAGAGTCACATCGAGTGTATGTTGTATGTCGTGATAGACAGTGTCACAACCGGCATATCCGGGCATGCGGCCATTGAACAGGCGTTCAAAATCATGAAAAGCAATCCATAGCTCATCAAGGTAGGCAGATGGCCACAATTCAAGAAACAGTTTTTTTATTTCATTACGTACATCGTCAATTGAGCTGACATTAACCGTATTGGTTACATCATAGTCGTATCTCCGCAATTGCGGAGACTGACTCACTAACATTTTTAATGCTGCGCCCATACAATAATGTGAGCGGGGAGTCCGGATTGCGCCTGCAATCTGTAGAGCGAAAGCCCCTGCTTAAGTAAAGTTATTCTCACACGGTGACAGCGCACCGGCAATCACTGTAAGCCTTAAAAAGACTATAAAAACTGCTCAGTGGTCATAAACAGGTGAAAATACTGATTTAACTTAATTCAGCCCAGACAGGTGCATGGTCCGATGGTCGTTCATGTCCACGAGGCTCTGTATCTATGCGACTGGCCAGGGTGGTATTGCTGAGGGCATCCGAGACCAGCAGTAAATCGATGCGCATACCACGATTACGCCTGAAGCCAGCCGCACGGTAATCCCACCAGCTGAAGGTTTTTGCAGGTTGATCAAAGAGCCTGAAGCTGTCATTCAGGCCCAGGGCCAGTAATTTTTGCAAAGCCGCACGTTCAGCATCACTGCAAAGGATTTTGCCCTGCCATTCATTTGGGTCATGTACATCCCGGTCATCGGGTGCAATATTGAAGTCACCCATAATAATCAGGTTTTTGTGTTGCGCTAGTTCTTGTTCAATCCAGTTGGTTAAAGCAGCCAGCCAGTTGAGTTTATAATTATATTTTTCTGAACCAACTGCCTGTCCATTGGGTATATACAGATTAATGACCCGTCGGTCTTTGTAGGTAGCAGCAATCGCTCGTTTTTGTTCATCACTAAAGTTTGGAATGCCGCGAGTTACTTCTTCGGGTTTATGGCGGGACAATAAGGCGACCCCGTTATAGGTTTTCTGTCCCTCAATAGCACAGTGATAACCAAGCTCCTCAAATGCAGCGACTGGAAAACTTTCAGTCTGCATTTTCAGTTCCTGCAGTCCAAGTACATCAGGCTGTGCACTATCCAGCCACTCCAGCACCTGCTCGAGTCTTACTTTTATGGAGTTGACATTCCAGCTTGCTACCATCATAAGCCGGTACCCGGATTACCTGTGGTGGAATGCAGGATGCCAGCCTGCTGTAGTAGAGGTTCAATTTCTGGCGCCCGTCCCCGAAAGGCTTTGAACGCCTTGGCAATATCAACTGAACCACCAACCTCGAGTATAGTTTTGCGAAAACGTTGGGCAACAGCCTGATCAAACAGACCGGCCTCCTGAAAAGCGGAAAATGCATCAGCTGCCAATACTTCAGCCCACTTATAGCTGTAGTAGCCAGCTGCATAACCACCACCAAAGACATGTGTGAAGCTATTAGCAAAACGGTTGAAATCAGGTGTGGGTATTACGGCAACCCTGGAGCGTACCTGATTCAGTATTGGGTAAATATGGCCACCTTGCTCAGGGTTATACTCAGCATGTATACGTAGGTCGAAGAGTGAAAATTCTACCTGACGGACCATTGCCAGTCCGGATTGAAATATTCGTGATGCCTCCAGTTTAGTAAGCAGTTCTTCTGGTAGTGAAGCCCCTGTCTCAAAATGTCCTGACATTTTGCGTACAACTTCAGGGTCCCAGGCAAAGTTCTCCATGAACTGGCTTGGTAGTTCTACAGCATCCCATGGCACACCGTTAATACCGCTAATACTTGGGTAGTTAACCCGTGTTAGCAGGTGATGCAGCGTATGACCAAATTCATGAAATACTGTGACTATTTCATCATGGCTGAGTAATGCAGGTTTATCGTTAGCTGGGCTGATAAAGTTGCAGACCAAGTGCGCCACCGGAGCTTGTATACCTGTCTCAGATTGTTTGCGTAGCACACATTCATCCATCCATGCGCCAGAGCGCTTGTTGGGACGTGCATACAGGTCAACAAAGAAGCCACCTATTTCTTCGTTTTGATTATTAACCAAGACGTAATAGCGAACAGCAGGCTCCCAGCGGTCAATATTATCCAGTTCCCTGACATTAATGCCGTAAAGTTTATGTAATATTTTGAATAAACCCTCCATTACGCGCGGTAAGGGAAAGTAAGGGCGGAGCTCTTCATCAGAAATAGAAAAACGCGCCATGCGTAATTTTTCAGAATAGTAGCCAATATCCCATGCATCCAGCTTTCTGCCAGCCCAGGCCTCAAGCTCGGCAAATTCCTGTTCTGCTGTAGGCTTAGAAACCTCTGCCAGGTGCAGCAGAAAGTCTGCTACTTCATCAACAGATGTTGCCATACGACTGGCAAGTGCATAGTCAGCGAAGTTATTGAACCCTACCAGTGTCGCGGCCTCGTGGCGCAATCGCAGTATATCTTCCATGAGTGCTGAATTATCAAATGCGCCATCTCCCGGGCCCTGCTCTGATGCACGGGTTACCCATGCGGTATAGAAATCTTTACGCAGTTCGTTGTTATCGGCATGTGTAATAACAGCAATATAGGTTGGCTGATCAAGGCGTAATAACCAGCCTTCCAGCTTCTGTTCCTCTGCCCCTGCACGGGCTGCAGCTAACACTGCCTCAGGGATACCAGAAAGTACTTCTGCGTCTGTTTCATGATGTGTCCATGCAGCCATTGAGTCGAGCAGGTTGTGCTCAAATTTTGCCTGTACCTGTGAGAGTTCTTCCATGACCGCCTGAAATTTTAATTTTTCCTCAGATGGCAGATTGACACCTGCCAGCCTGAAATCACGTAGAGCATGTTCAACCAGACTATTAACGTCCGGGTCAGCAGTTTTATCCAGATTTTTGGCTATATGCTTGTACAGGTTATACAAGCGTTCATCCTGAGCCAATTCAGTGGCATAGCGTGAAAGCTTTGGCAGGCAACTGTTATAGGCATCACGTGATGCATCTGAGCTGGCAACCATTTGTAAATGGTTGATGGGTGACCAGGTGCGATGCAGACGATCATGCATTTCCTCAAGTGGGTTGATGGTATTGGTAAGACCGGGAGCTTCAGACTGAGCCAGTATGTGTTCCAGTTCTTCATGATTGCGTTTGAGGGTGGCATCAAGTGCCGGTTCTATATGTTCAGGCTGTATTTCACTGAAGCGAGGTAGGCCCTGTTCTGCTAATAAAGGATTTGTCATGGGTATTCTGAGTTGCCCCTGATATAGCTGTGTAAATAGTGTGGAAGCGCAGAATCGTATCACAGCACTTCAGGTTTTCTGTCAAGTCAATGGCATACTATGCAGCTGGCAGGAGTATCTGCAGGCATGAGTAAAACAAAATGAGCAAAGCATACGATTTGATTGCCCTTGGCGGTGGTAGTGCGGGTCTTGCATCAGCACAACGAGCTGCAGAGTATGGCGCCCGGGCACTGGTCATAGAGCGTGGTTATCTGGGTGGCACCTGTGTAAATGTGGGCTGTGTGCCCAAGAAAGTAATGTGGCATGCCGCAGAACTGGCACAGGCATTTCGTGATGCCCCTGATTATGGGTTTACAGTAGATACACCACAGCATAACTGGGCAGCCTTAGTTGAGCGACGAGAGACTTATATTCGGCGGCTGAATGGCATTTATGAGCGCAACCTGAAAAAGCGTTTGGTTGATTGGGTAAGTGGTAGTGCCAGGTTTGTTGATACGCATACCCTGGAGGTGAATGGTGAACAATATACCGCCCCTAATATTATTATTGCGACGGGTGGTGAGCCCATTGTGCCTGAGACACCGGGTGCAGAACTGGGTATTACATCCGATGGCTTTTTTGCATTAACCAGACAGCCACAGCGTGTTGCAGTGGTTGGCAGTGGTTATATTGCCATTGAACTAGCGGGTGTACTTGGTGGGCTGGGCTCAAAAACAGAACTGTTTGCCCGTAAGAATAGTGTCTTGCGCTCTATGGATGAAATGCTGCAGGCAGGTGCCATCAATGGATTAGAGGGGCACGGCATTAGCGTGCATCTGAATTCACCCGTGAGTTCAGTTAGCCAGGCGGCTGATGGCCTCAGCATGACTCTTGCGGATGGTTCAGTTACCGGCCCTTTTGATGTCCTGATCTGGGCAGTAGGGCGCAGACCGCTAACAGGTGATATAGGTCTGGAGCATACCGGCGTTACAGTCAACGAACAGGGCTATGTAACCGTCGACCGTTATCAGGAAACAAATACTCCAGGCATATTTGCCCTGGGGGATGTTACTGGCCAGGCTGAACTAACACCGGTAGCCATTGCTGCAGGCCGTCGTTTAAGTGACCGTCTCTTTGGTGGCATGAAAGACAGGCATCTTGATTACACAAATATTCCCACGGTTGTATTTAGTCACCCACCTATAGCTACGGTAGGTTTAACAGAAGCGGCTGCACGTGAACAATATGGTGATGCTGCAAAAGTGTATACCTCAGGTTTCGTGCCGCTTTTCTATGGTGTGTGTGAAAACAAAGGCAGGGCTGAAATGAAACTGGTCACAACGGGCGCAGAAGAACGTGTCATTGGCTGCCATATGATTGGCGCCGGCTCAGATGAAATTCTGCAGGGTTTTGCTGTGGCTATAAAAATGGGCGCATGCAAAAAAGATCTGGATGATACGGTAGCCATTCATCCAACCTGCGCTGAAGAACTGGTAACGATGCGTTAGATTGCCTAAGGCAGTCTGGCCCGTACTTCAGCTGTCTCGGGCCGCAGGCCGCGCCAGATGGCAAATGATTCAGCTGCCTGCTCTACCAGCATGCCCCAGCCCTGGTAGGCCTGTTTACAGCCATGCTGTTTAGCCCAGCTTATGAAGGGCGTATCACGCATGGAATAAGACAGGTCGTAACAGACGGTGTCCGGGCTGAGCATAGAGGAGGGGAAAGGTGGCAGTTCGCCTTCCAGGCCGGCAGATGTGGCATTGATAATCAGATGAAACTGTCGATTGTTCAGGTTGTCAAAACCGCAGGCATCAATATTGCCCAGATCAACAAAAGCATTTGATAGCGCCTGTGCTTTGTCAACGGTTCGGTTGGCAATTATTAGTTCAGCAGGTTTCTGTTCCATCAGTGGCGGTACGATACCCCGCGTTGCGCCACCGGCGCCCAGAATCAGAATGCTTGAATCTATGAGTTCAACATTCAGGTTTTCGCGCAGGTCGGCAATCAGCCCTATACCATCGGTATTGTCACCCTGTAGCTTGTCATCGTCTCCGCGGGTGATGGTGTTGACGGCTCCGGCCAGCTTGGCGCGGTCTGTCAGGGTGTCCATAAGCACCAGGGCATTTTGTTTATGGGGGACGGTTACATTAAGGCCACAGCCGTCTTCAGCCATGAACTCGGAAATCATTTCAGCAAGCTCATCTGCTGGCACATCAATGGCTTCATAGCTGATGGCTTCACCGGTTTGTTGAGCAAATAACTGATGAATAATAGGTGACTTACTGTGGGCAATCGGATGCCCTATAACAGCGTAACGATCCGGCTTAGCCATGGCATAAAGCTCGTATTAAGGTAGCAAACTTATGAGAATTGGATTCTACTCATTTCCGCTTCATTTGCTAGGCTTTAGTGGCAGGTGACTTTGGGCAAAGTATTTAGACTGCGTAGTTGGTCAAATAAAAAAGGGACTGACCCTGAATTGTCCGCAGAGGTAAATTTTCCTTTTGTGGCATATATAGGATCAAACTCCAAATCGTTCAATTTAGGCTTTAATGTTGGTTAATAAAAAAATTATAAGATGCTCATGGAGCCTTGCTGTCAGTGATGCCTATCAGGCTTATCATGATAAGGAATGGGGTGTGCCGGCATATGATGATCAGACTCAGTTTGAGTTTTTGCTCCTGGAAGGTGCTCAGGCAGGGCTGAGCTGGTCAACAGTTCTGCATAAGCGGGAGGGATACCGTAAGGCTTTTGCTAATTTTGACCCGATTAAAGTCAGCCGTTTTACAGACAAGCATCTGGAAGAACGTATACAGAATCCGGCGATTATTCGTAATCGCTTAAAAATTAAAGCAGCTGTAACTAACGCTCAAGCATTTCTTATGGTGCAGGCTGAATTTGGTAGTTTTAGTGATTACATCTGGGGTTTTGTGGATGGTATGCCGGTGCAAAATAGCTGGCGTTCACAAAAGCAGATACCTGTAACATCACCTGCATCAGATGCATTAAGCAAGGACTTGAAAAAACGTGGCTTCAAGTTTGTTGGTAGTACAATTATGTATGCGCATATGCAGGCAACAGGCATGGTGAATGATCATGTTACAAGTTGTTATCGGCATGAGGCTTGTCGGAAGCTCGGTGACAATTGATTTAAGCAGTTGTTTATAAAACTACCGCGGTAGCCTGGAGAAGGGCATTAGGGCTAGGGGAATATATGATTACTGTCTGCTTCGACAATAGTGACAGCCTCGATGGTTTCCCCGTCTGTACTATGCGTAATTCCACCCAGCCATAGCCCATCAGGCAAGTTTAGCCACTCAGCATTCATATCCACAGTGGTGTTCTGGGCTGCAAAAGCGGGTATGCCCGTTATGCTTAGATTGCCCACGTCATTGTCGCCGGCCATATTTTTGGCGCCAAAAGACCAGACATAGAGTCTGAATTTGGCACCTTCGCCGCCGGTTAGCTCATCTGTTTTGTAGCCATGCACATCAATAAGGTAAGTGCCTGCAAGCAGGTCAAATTGATCAACATCAATTTGTTCATCTGAAGTGTCTTCATTCCGGCTATAGCCAGCCAGTTCCACATCTGTTTGATCACATGCCTGTCCTTCCGGTGCGCAGTACCAAAGAACAAGATCAAGGTCATCATCACCATCTGTGAGTTCATCGTATAAGGCAACGCGCAGATGCAGGTTGTCTTCAGCAGGCACACTGATTGTAAACCGTTGCACAGATCCGGTGGGCAGCCAGGCAGATGCAGGCACGGTGTAGTCATAATCATTTTCTGCAGCATTTACGATGCTTCGTGTAGTGGTGTTGGTGCAAATGCTGTCATTAAGATTGTTATCTGGTAATACACATGGCAGGTAAAGTCCGGTGGTTTCGGCCATGTAGCTGCCATCATAGCCAAATGAAACTGGCATGGTTGCTGTGCCTGTGGTGCCGGTTCCGGTGATATTCTCAGGCACCTCAAAATAGCTGGGGCGCACAGCAAAAGGGGTGTAGACCTCATGAGTAGGGCTGACCCATGTAAGACTGCCAAATAACCAGTTATTGAGCTCAGAACCAGTGCCGGTAACGTGAATGGTGTATTCCAGCGTGTCATCCGTACCCATGACCAGGCTGTCGGGAGTGACCTCAACACCTATACCTGCAGGGATATCCAGTACGGCCTGGTAGGTGGCAGGAGCGCCATGATTTCTGACTTCTCTGGTGACTATATCTTCATTCACCAGATCGGGCAGTAACAAAGAAGGCAAATTGATATCTTTTGCTTCAAGTGGTCCGTGACTATCAAGTAGCGCCTGACAATCAACAGTGTCCCCTATGTACAGGTCCTCCGTACATAAAAATAAATAATATTGATTTGTTTGTGGCCCAATGGTTGGATCAGTTGCTGTATCAAAGAGCAGGCCAGGGTCCACTGCCTTGTTAGGCACGATATGTCCGGCACCAATATCAAACGGGTTTGTCTCAGTAGCATTATCATCAAGCAGAATATTCTGTCGGGCTGTAGTCATAAGCGCTGACTTAATTTCAGCTACAGACCAGTCAGGATGAGCTTCTTTGATAAGAGCGGCAATGCCGGCTACATGTGGAGCTGCCTGTGATGTGCCTGATAGGTACTGGTAATCTTCTCCACGGAAGCCATTGGCAACATCACGTGAGTGGGCACCCAGAATCGCAACACCCGGTGCAACGACATCAGGCTTAAGAAAATCCGGGTCAGGTCCACGGCCGGAAAAAGCAGATAGCAGATTGCCCGTTTCTTTGAAGGTAATCAGGATACTTTTGTCGAGTGTAATCTCAACTGTATTATTGGTAAGTAGCTTGTCGCGTATTAGCTGGCCATCAGCCTGGCCAATCATGACAGCAGGTATGCTGATGCCGGTTGAATCACCGGCCATAGTGATCAGCTCAATATCATTGCTGAAGACGATAACAGCAATCGCGCCTGCATCCTGTGCGTTACTAACCTTTACATCAAAGTCACAGCCACCGCGTTGTATGTATGCGATATTGCCCGTAATTTCACTGCTATTTGTTAGTTTATTGCAGCCGTCATAAACGGTACCAACTGCATCACTATCTGTTTGGGTGGAACCATCATTTGCAAGTATTAACTGAGCAGTTATAGGTTCGCCATCCGATAGTCTAGGAGTGAAGCTGGCTTCTTTACTTTCATAATTGGCCGCAATAGATTCAGGTTGGTTCACACGTAACCCTTCTGAAACTCGCGTGCCAGTGCGGCTGGTTGCACCGACCCCGATAACCCAGGGGGTGGCACCAGGTGACTGTATTGTCCCCCAGTCCTCTTTGCCATCATTACCCACAGCTACTGCGCTGACGATGCCAAGATCTGCAGCTCGAAGTAAAGCCAGGTCATCCGGATCATTCAGGCTGTAGTCAAGACTACCAATGGAATAATTAATGATGTCCACGCCATCTGAGATGGCATCTTCAATCGCCATGGTGAGATCAGCGAGGGAGCAAATAGCGCGGGTGGCTTTATCCTCCAGCCAACAGGCTTTATAGACAGCCACACGAGCCCGAGGTGCCATGCCTTGTAAGCGACCTACTTTTTTGCCAAAAATACTTGCCTCTACAGGGTTACCAGCTGCGATGGATGCAATATGGGTGCCATGTCCATCGACATCAGCGGCTGACAGTGGGTCATTCGGGTCGACACTTTCTGCAATGGCATCAAAGCCGTCGCGATAATACCGCGCACCAATAAGTTTGTTGTTGCAGTCATCAGCTGCAAAATCTTCGCCAGCCTGACAGATGCCCTGCCAGGTATCGGGTGCTTTGCCATAGACAATTTTGCCGGGCTTGCGATATTTCTTACACAGAAAGCGGCCTAAAAAAGAAGTTTCTGCCCATTCCCATTGGCATAGTTTGGGCACTTTCCTGATCTGTTCACGATCGGAAACACTTGGGTGTTTGGGTGCGATACCACTGTCAATAATACCAATGATGATGTCTTCACCTTGCAGACCAAGATCGGTAGAAAGCCCACTGTCTGCATCAAATAAACCTAAAAATTCTGGACTGTAATTGGTTGTTACAGACCGAGGCCGGTCTTCCCATACACCTATAACACCTTTACGTAGACGCATTTGCCCCGCTTCAGTGGGCGTCATTAAGATGGCAAAGCCGTTGAAGGCAAGGTTGTAGCTATATATGCGGTTATGCAGAATGTTGGCGTGCAGAAGCAGGCGATCCTGTCTGGCCTGTAAGCGATAAACGTGTTGTTGTACATGGCCATCATTGGGGTCAAACCGGTTTGGTTTGTGCTTGCTACCACGCCGGCGTTTGCGTTCCTTCTCTTCGGTCGCTGCATAAATGGCAACAGCTGGCGCCTCATCCATCTGGACGATGTACAGGCGCTTTGCTGCGTTGACAGGGGTGAATGATGAGCGGGCAATAGTACGGTGAGGGGTTTCACGCACACCTGCATTAGCTGTCAGGCATGTAATACACAGCGTAAGTGCCATGAATAATTGTTGAGCTGTGGGGGTGTGGTTCCTGTGCATGCTTCAGCTACTGTGTTGTTCCCCTGATACCCAGCCTGTCTTAGATAAGCGGTAGTGGTTTGTAATTTCTTATTTTTTCAGGCACTTGGATGTCGCTCCAGATGGCCTAATGTGCTTATGTTACCCAATTCAGGCCTGAACTGCTGTATCAGGCGGGTCTCAATACCTGGTTATCTTCTGCCCTGCGTATTTCTGAGGCGCCTGAGGCCTTTCCCAGTGCTCCGGAAACAACATAATCGATTTTGGGTCCCAGAAACTTCCTGACACTCAGGGCAGTACGTGCAGATGGCCTGCCGGCTCGGTTAGCGCTGGTTGATACCAGTGCTGTATGTGTTGCGTCACATAATGCAGTCACTACGGGGTGTGTGCTGATACGGACAGCTAGTGTCGCTCGCCCACCGGTGAGCCAATCCGGCGTAGCTGGTTTGGCTGTTACCACCCAGGTTACCGGATAGTTGGTTTTTTGCTGTAAAGCAGATAATTCCTTCTTACTGGGTGACAGCCATTCTTCCAGCAGGGCATAGTTGGGACTGACCAGAATAAATCCGGCACTCAGGCTGCGTGACTTGATATCAAGTATGCGCGTTATTGCATCTGAATTACCGGGGAGGCATCCAAGGCCGTAGACACCTTCAGTTGGGTAGGCAACGACGCCGCCTTCTAGCAGTATGTCTGCCGCTTTTCTGATAGAGAATGGGGATGTCATGAGGTTACTTTACTGCAATTGCCAGGCTGTTGGGGCAGAGTTTCCTGCCGTATAAAACTATGGGAGCGGCTTTAATTAGGCTACATCCAACATCGGTTGGTCACGACTGAGGTTGTTTCTACAGGGAATATCAGGGGAAAGTGTCCGCAGTGATTAACTGTTATTGCTGTCGACAGCATCAGGTACTGATTGTGCAGCAGCAGTTTTCTTAGCGGTTTTTTTTGTAGTCTTCTTTTTGGTTTTTTTCTTGGCTTTCTTCTTACGTTTTTTCTTGGCTTTCTTCTTAGCTTTCTTCTTAGCTACTTTTTTCTTGGTTTTCTTTTTCTTGCCACGTCGGACAGGGGCTTTCTCAAGCATATCCTTGCACTCTTCGAGTGTCAGGGTATTAGGCTCGCGGTCTTTCGGTATGCGGGCATTTTTTTCCTTATTAGTGACGTATGGGCCGTAGCGACCA
>JAAERX010000106.1 GCA_024229935.1 Gammaproteobacteria bacterium
AGGGGTTCCAAAGTACGCATTCAGTGGAAGAAAGGCAACCCACATCCTGTACATGGTACACCACCATACCTTGAAAAAGTACGTGTACTGGAGCTGGCTGAAGCGTCAGGTTCAACTGACGAGGACTTCTAAACCATGAGCGACTTTGTCAGGCATGAAGCGTGCCCTAGTTGTGGTAGTAACAACAATCTAGCACGCTATACAGATGGTCACGCAACATGCTTTGGCATGGGCTGCAATTACTATGAACATGCGAATGGGGAGCCTATACAGGCTTCTCAGGCTGCACTGAGTACATCAAGGGGTTTAGAAATGAGTGGAGTATTTGCGGCTTTAACTGATAGGCGTGTTTCACAGGGTATTTGTGAGAAGTTTGGAGTAACAGTTGAGTACGGCACAGAAGGTCAAATCACAAAACACCATTACCCTTACCATGATAAAACGACAGGTAAAATAGCAGGTTCTAAGGTACGTGTTGTAGATAACAAACAGTTCTATGCAACGGGCACATATGAGAACACAGGGCTATTCGGACAACAGGCATTTAAGGAGGGTGGTAAGTACGTTACAGTGGTAGAGGGTGAGGCAGACGCCTTGGCTGTAGCTGAGATGTTTGACGGCAAATGGCCTGTGGTGTCCATCAAGGCTGGTGCCGCTAGTGCTGTAAAGGACATAAAAAACTCACTTGAATGGTTAGAGAGTTTTGAGAATGTAGTTATCTGTTTTGATACAGACGAGGCAGGACAGAAAGCAGCCAAGGCAGCCCTACAGTTATTCTCACCCAACAAGGCAAAGAATTGCTGTTTACCCCTAAAGGACGCTGGGGAGATGTTGAAAGCTAACCGCATACGGGAGTTTACAAGTGAGTGGTGGAACGCTAAAACCTATCGCCCCGATGGAATTGTGGGTGGACAGGATACATGGGAACTACTAAACGCCACTAAGGACGTTAAAAGTACCCCGTACCCTTGGGCTGGTTTAAACAGTGTAACCTATGGCTTTAGACCTAAAGAGCTAGTGACCATCACAAGTGGTTCCGGCATGGGTAAGTCACAGATAATC
>JAAERX010000107.1 GCA_024229935.1 Gammaproteobacteria bacterium
GCCAGTCGTTTCGTTTTATTCAGCTGACGTGTATCCGGGGACCGGCTCACAGGTCGCGTTTCCGGTCACGTTTGATTTTCTGGATCGGGACACTGTTGTTGTTTACCGGATTGAGACAGTTGACGGCAGCCAAACAGAACTGACTGTCATCCAAACGGGGACGCCAACAGGCGATGAATTTATTTGGGACAACGACCAGCTGATAACGGTAGGGACTGCGCCAACGACAGACCAGCAACTCAAGGTTCAGCGGCGCACCCCTGTCAATGAGCAAGCTGTGCAATGGAAGGATGGCAGCTACATCATTGCGGAGGACTTAAATACCAGCGAAGAGCAAAGCCTTTATATCGATCAAGAGTTGACCGATTGGCTTGGGGAAATTACTGGCGGCGGGGCTGGCCCTGGTGATTTTGTGAACCTGGACAATCTGGGTGATGTCACGATCACAAGCCCTGTTGACTGGGACCAACTGACGTTTGATGCGACTACCCAGCAATGGGTAAACAAGACCCCTGCTGAAATTACTGAGAGCTCAGTTGATTTAGAAGACCTTCGTGATGTCGATGACGTTATCACCGAAAGTGATATGGCGTCTGGGGATACTGAGTCCAGGTGGGTTGATGGTGCATTAAGTACGGCAGGAGCATCCAGGCGTTATTTCGAGAACCTGTATCAGGAAGCTCCACCAGACCCGAACGAAAGGTATGAACAAGGGAAGCTGTGGTATCAGAGATATATCACCAATCTTGGCAAAGAGGTCCAAACTTTTTCGATCTACGATGGTAGTGATTGGCAGGCAATTACAGCTGGTGAGGTAGTACCCAACCCATTTACACCTCAGAGTGTTTTATATGTAGACCCACAAGGTGATGACAACAACCCTGGACGTAGACCAGATGAAGCTTACCGTACGATTAAACGTGCTGTAGAGGTCGCTAATACAGCTACACCAGGAACAGTTTCGACTGTAAGTACAGCCACTTATGACAACGTTAGTGGTTTCGTCAATATCACAACGACTGCTAACCACAATTTAATTAGTGGAATTACTGTCACGTTGTCGCCAATGGTTTGGAGCTGCACTAATGGGCAGGCTTCATTCCCTAGTACAAGTAAACAGTTCAGAATCTCTGCTGTAACTGGC
>JAAERX010000108.1 GCA_024229935.1 Gammaproteobacteria bacterium
AACCGTTAAAGAGTAAGCTTTTCATCGACCTCCGTACAATTCATGAGTCTTTAAAACTATTCTGTTAGTAATAGAATAGTGTCTCATAAAAATAAAAATAAAACGGTTACAGGTAAATCGCATAATGTCTAAATCGACTTATAAAAACTGGCATTCCACTCAATTTTTAAGCGCCTTAAACACAAGCCTGCACCCACTACTTGTTACCACCATACTGGCGCTGCTTGCCATTCCGATTCAGGCAGAAATCATTTTCGAGGATGCCTCAAGTGAGGCAGGCCTTCCCGTTGTGGGTGCTGAGACATGGGGCGCCGCGTGGGGAGATATCAATGGTGATCATTATCCAGATATTTTTCTCACAAATCATCGAACACCAGCGGCTTTATTCAGGAACAACGCCGATAGATCATTTAGCGATATTTCAGCTACTGTGGATCTTTCACTAACACCAGGCTGGACGGGCCTGCCCACCAATAGGGACATGCATGGCGCTGTCTGGGGTGACGTTGATAATGATGGTGATGACGATCTATATATAACGGTAAGTAGCACCGATGATTTCCTGCTTATTAACGACGGAGGCCTGCTTACTGATAAGTCCGGGCTACTGGATATAAATCTCTTCACACATCGTGGCGGTCGGATGAGCCTGTTTTTTGATTACACAGGTGATGGCCTGCTCGATATGATGGCCGCAGCTCTTTCAAACCCTGCTTTAAACCCGCAAAAAGCGGATGGCCGTTTTGGGTATAGCCCTGATGTGGTGACAATTCTCGACTGCGCAGATGATGTGTCATTCGCCCACTTTGCTGATGTTAACCCAGCTCCCGGCCTGGAGTTGCTGTGTGCCCCACGCAACGGCAGTTATCCTGAGAACATATACAGCATGGTGGACGGAGTTGTAACGGATGTTATAGCTGACTTTCCACAGGTAGGCAGAGTTAATGACGTTGTTACCGCTGATTTTGACGGTGATTTACGCCCTGATTTATTTGAGCTGATTGCATCCTCACGACCTTCAGGCGTCGTTCAGGTGAGTAGCAATCAGATTGAATCGCAGCTCATTACTACACAGGATAATGTCAAGAGCGTATATTTTAAATCCACAGGCATGCTCAGTCTGACCACAGATCTACGTGCAGGCGACCCTGATATTGGTGACCCTCAATACATTGATATCGGCGCGGTTGGTTACAGTCCTTTCGGTTTGAACTTTACGCTTGATCCTAATGATTCTGCAAACTGGGGCATCAAGACAGATGCGGTTGGGCTGAATATTGGCTACGACAGCAGCACAGCGGTTTGGCAGATTCGCCAGAACGGTGACAAGTATAACTATTCATATGTGACAGTCTCATCAGATCAGCCGATCACAGATATTGAGTATGAAGGCGCCACAATTGCAGATACTCCAACAGCTCCCTTATTGTTAATGAATCAGCCCAGTGGCTTCACCGATGAAACGGAAGCCCGCGGTCTAGCTACGCCTATTCTGTGTGTCACAGCGGTGGCCGGTGATTTTGATAATGACATGGACTCGGATATTTATGTCGGCTGCACAGGTGGCCCCGAAAACATTGCAAACATTCTTTATGAGAATGATGGCGATGGAAACTTTGTTGCTATCCCCAATG
>JAAERX010000109.1 GCA_024229935.1 Gammaproteobacteria bacterium
AGCTGAGATTGTGAATGGGGTGATTAAGTTTGATCAACAAAGAGTGTTTCTTGCTGAATACGCGCATCTACCTGCTCAGACAATACAGCTTGGAATTAGGCCTGAACACGCCTTGTTAGAGCCAGTAAAGACAGGGTTAAGCTTTCCATTAAGTGTGCAAGCGGTTGAACCGTTAGGGCCGAACCAATTAGTACATGGCTTGGTTGGAGGCAAAACATTTACCGCGCTAACGCCAGAGTTAGAATTTACCACTCAAGAATCACTGACGCTTAACGTTGCAAAGCAGCACTTGCATTTGTTTGATGAAGCGGGGAAGCGCTTATTGGCTGATACCAATGTGTTGGCGCAAGCAAGCTAGATCATTCGTTTCAGATTAGCTCACTTTAGCTGATGGTAGAGTGAGCTTAACAAAAATAGGACTTTATTTTTTCTCGTAACCACATATTTGCCGCGCTTTGTCGCTCTCGATTATGGGTGAGTAAGCGATAGTGAACCGGTTTGGACGTAAATGGGCAATCTAGTACCTGTATATCCAGCTTATCAGCAAATGCGGTTGCGATACTCTCGGTTACCATTGCAATGCAATCACTTGCCGCGGCCATCGACATCAGCGACACTAGAGAGGTACATTCTGCGGCTACTTGTCGTTCACTTAGCCGTTCCTCGGTAAAATAATCTGCCATGTAAGTATCTTCACGGCGTAATTTCCAA
>JAAERX010000110.1 GCA_024229935.1 Gammaproteobacteria bacterium
ACTGGAAAAATTTCGCGCGGTGTTCGCGCGTCATACACGCTAGCCAGCCTTCAGGTGAGCACTGTATCCAGCACACGGCCCGTGCCATAACCATCCACAAGTTCAAATGCTGCAGCTACACTTCAGCCATTTACAAAAAACCGTTTTAGAAAATCCCAGTAACTGTCTCTGCTTGAACAAGCAAAACAACTAAAAGCAAGATTACAAACTGCCTGTAATGAATAGGCGTCCTTCAGTAAACCAACAGCTCGAAGCACACCATAAACTTGGGGAGTTGAGGGAGGAGGTGTATCCTAATAGCTACGCCCGGCTCGCAAGATAACGCTGACCATCTTCCATGAGCTTGATAAATGCTGCCTCATCACCAACGCGTACAGCATCACTGATTGCCTGTACAGCGCCCAGCAGTTCCTCAAGCGGTTCCAGCCCATGCTTATTAAGTGACTGGATTTCAAAATAAAGCTGGGGATTTTCCTGCGCCACCCGCGTGGCAACCTCAAGCTGAGCATCAAACGTAGTGCTGGATAAGTCAGCCAGTCGCGGTACTGACTCTCCACTTGCAGCAAGCACGCTAAAAAAAGCGATATTTAATGCATGTGATAAACCCAGCACGTAAGCAATAAGTCGATCATGCTCTGCAAAACTCATTTCAGTTTGTTGCACCATAGTCGAGTCAAATAATGCTCTTGCTGCAGCAGTTGCCGTCGGTACACCAACATCCAGGAACAGCACATGCTTATCAGATAGCAGTTCAGCATCAGGACCAAACATGGGGTGCAATGAAGTGACCTGTGCGCCTGCTTCAACCAACGCCTCAAGAGCAGACGTAAGTGGGCTCTTCAGGGAACCTATATCAAAAATCAGGCCGCCATGCCCATGCTCAGCCATTGCCATCATAATATCGGCTGAAAGTTTTAAGGGTGCCGCAATGACTGTAATGGCAAATGCTTCATCCATGCCCTTGCCAGCTTCCTGCCAATCTGCCACACATGCGTAGTCATCAACCGGATTGACCGGGTCCGCCACCGTAATGTCATAGCCTTGTGAATCAAGAAAATCTGCGAACCAGCGGCCCATTTTGCCACCGCCACCAATAACCAGAGCTTTCTGTCCATCACCACGCCCCTCAGCACGGACTCGGGCACGTTCCTGACGAGTCAGTGATGTCTGTATAAGCAAGCGCATAACCTGCTCTGCTATATCTGGAGCAATACCAAGTTCTGTTGCGCTGGCTCGAGCACCATCCAGCACCTTTTTCTCACGCTGGTAGTCCCGGGTGCCCTGACCCTCGCTACGCTTAAGCTCCCCTACCTGCTCAACCACAGACTGCCGCTCAGCGATCAGTTCAATGAGTTGCCGATCCAATAGATTTAATCGCTTGCGCAAATCTTCCAGCGCCATAACGTCCGCCATGAGTAAGGTTTGAAAACTAATTAAAGCGTAGCATTAAATACTGCAGACAAATACCGCAGACAGCATTTATACACAAGCTACCCCTCTACAATAATCCACCCGGCCTTTATACTCCCCCCAGATCAAGGCATATCGGAGACATACCTGATGAAAGCACTTGCCGCTGTTGCATGGGAAGCAGGGAAACCGCTTGAAATTGAAACAATTGAAGTTGCTGCACCCAAAGCAGGTGAAGTGCTCGTTAAGCTGGTTGCTTCTGGTGTCTGTCATACAGATGCATTCACACTCTCAGGGGCAGACCCTGAAGGCCTCTTTCCAGCAATTCTGGGGCATGAAGGCGGCGGCATCGTCGCCGAAGTTGGCAGCGGAGTTACCAGCGTAAAACCCGGAGATCATGTAATCCCTTTGTACACACCCGAATGCGGCACCTGCGACTTCTGCACCTCAGGCAAAACAAACCTCTGTCAGAAAATACGTGACACTCAGGGGCAAGGTGTTATGCCAGATGGCAGCAGTCGTTTTTCAGCCAACGGAAACATGATCCATCACTATATGGGCACCTCCACATTTTCTGAGTACACCGTACTACCGGAAATTTCTCTCGCCAAGGTTAATCCGGCAGCACCACTGGATAAGATCTGCCTGCTTGGCTGCGGTATTACAACCGGCATAGGTGCGGTACTTAATACGGCAAAAGTCGAGCCAGGCTCCACTGTGGCGGTATTTGGTCTAGGCGGCATTGGCCTGAGTGTAATTCAGGGTGCCGTAATGGCCAATGCTGAGCGCATTCTTGCCATTGATATCAATCCGGAAAAGTTTGTGATGGCACAACAGCTAGGGGCAACGGATATGGTCAATCCCAATGACTATGATGTGCCTATACAGGAAGCCATTATTGAACTAACTAACGGTGGCGTTGACTATTCCTTCGAATGCATAGGCAATGTGGATCTCATGCGTTCAGCACTGGAATGTTGCCATAAGGGCTGGGGTGAATCTGTCATTATTGGTGTAGCCGGTGCCGGACAGGAAATATCAACACGGCCTTTTCAACTGGTCACCGGTCGTGTCTGGCGAGGCTCTGCTTTCGGGGGAGTAAAAGGCCGCACAGAATTACCTGGTTATGTAGATCAATATCTTGCAGGAAATATTAATGTTGATGATATGGTCACGCACACAATGCCACTTACTGATATTAATAAAGCATTTGATCTGATGCATGCTGGCGAGAGTATTCGCTCTGTCATACAATTTGAGTCATAACCCTTATGGAACAACTACCCAACAATCTTCCACCTGATCCACTGCCATTACTGGACAAATGGATAACTGCAGCTCGTGATGACGGGACCCTGCCCAACCCTGATGCAATGACACTTGCAACTATTAACAATAGAGGCATACCTGCAGCACGTATTGTTCTTTGCAAGCAGGTAGTCACAAACCCCGGGTATCTGGTGTTCTATACCAACTACGAATCTGCCAAGGGTATAGACATACAATCCGGGAGGCCGGTTGCCGGCGTCTTTCACTGGGACCATATGAACCGTCAAATACGGTTTGAAGGCATCGCTATTCGCTCACCTGCAAATGAAAGTGATGCCTACTTTGCTTCCAGAGAAAAGGAAAGCCAGATTGGCGCATGGGCCAGCGCGCAAAGTCAGCCTATTGAAAATAGGCAGAAACTAAAAAATAAGCATATCGCAACGACCCGTACGCTTGCCAAACTGGCAGAAGAATCCAGCAAACGTGAAATTCCAAGACCTCCTTTCTGGGGTGGCTATCGAATCTGGCTCAGTTCTGTGGAGCTATGGACCCGTGGAGATGCCAGACTCCATGATCGAGGTCGCTGGGAACGTCCTCTGGAGCCTGATGGTGACAGCTTTAGTCCAGGCAACTGGTCAGCTGAAAGACTCCAGCCCTGAGCGTTCTCAACTCACCTGAAATAGCTCACAATACACTGTCGGATATATTTACATATATTTAGCAAAGTGGGATTAATTCACGGGTTATCCCCCGGTTTATCCCCTAAAACTGATGCCAAAGTGGTGACAGACAGGCCTTTCAACCCAAATACGAGCAGCAGTATGGGAAGTTAATTTAATAGGCAGCAGTGGCTTGTGCATGAGTTTGCATGGACTATAACCAGTCCAGACATGTCGATCTAGTTTACAACATTAAAAATGAAGCTATTACAGCACCCAATAAAATTAGCATTAATTCTTGTTATATATGAGGAATATTAAGGTTGGCACGGAAATTGCTTATATATAGTTGCGCACAAAAGGTTTCTGTGACGCTAGGCTAATTCGACATCTATTTTAGACATCGATGCCAGAAGAAACGGAGCAATAAGAAGAATATATAACAACAATAATAATAATCCGTAAAAAAAATAATAATCCACCGGCCTAAGTGCTGAAACAGAAACCGGATTCGCGACAACAACAATAACCCGTACACCCCGCCTACCCAGCGGGGTTTTTTTTGCCCAAGATTTAAGGCTGATACGAACTTGCAGACACAGGCCGGTTTGCTTCAAGCTATGGGCTTTCTATCTGACTTTCCGGTTGTCATGAGCAAAGCGCAACTTACATGCAAAAATCTGTCTGTCGTCATCAATGATCACGAGCTTATAAAGAGCCTCACGTTTGATATCACACCCGGGTCCTTTGTCTGCATATTAGGGACAAATGGTGTGGGCAAAACGCTCACTTTGCATACACTGGCAGGTTTACGGGAAGCTAAAGAAAACAGCATTTATCTTTGTGGTGATGCCCTCAATACCTTATCCCGAAAGGAGATTAGCAAACGACTGGGCATGCTGCTTCAGATACAGGAAGACACATTCCCACTGACAGTATTGGAAAACGCCATGATGGGGTGCTACCCCCATATGAAAATGTGGCAATGGCCCAGTAAACAGGATATGAAAACAGTACACCATGCACTGGAAACATTTGACCTGCTCGGCCTTGAACAACGTACCCTGGCACAGTTATCAGGAGGGGAACGGGAGCGAGCTGCACTTGCTACCCTGATGGTTCAGGATCCGGCAATCTGGTTACTGGACGAACCCATGAATCACCTTGACCCACAGCATCAGCTCAGTGTGTTACATACTTTACGGCAGGTTGCCGCCAGAGGGCGGATTGTTATTGCCAGCCTGCATAATCCTGCTATGGCAATGCGCTTTGCAGATTATGCGCTGCTGCTCTATGACAATGGTGAGTGGGAATTTGGTGAGGCAGATGAGTTACTGGAAGCATCCCGCCTGCAGCACTTATACCAAACCCCATTTGATAGTTTCAGCAATGGTAATGAGCAGGTGCTCCTCCCTATCTAAACCCTTACTACTTTGCACCGGACGCATAGCTCGTTTAATCTGAACCTCAAACAACATGGAGTACTCGTGGGCAACAGACTCAGTAAAATTTATACCCGAACAGGTGATGACGGTACAACCGGACTCGGCAATGGTAAGCGAGTGCGCAAAGATGATTTGCGGGTTGAAGCTTACGGTACAGTCGATGAGCTCAATAGTGCTATTGGCATACTTGCAGCCAGTGACCTACCCACAGAATTTTCTGCTCTAATAGCGGGCATTCAGCAACGGCTGTTTGATCTAGGAGGCGAGCTCAGTATCCCGGACACAACAACCCTAAGTGATGCAGCCATTCAAGAGCTTGAGCACACCATAGATAGCTTAAATCAGGGTTTACCACCACTTAAAGATTTTATCCTGCCCGGCGGCACAATTACTGCTGCTGCATGCCATATGGCTCGTGCTATTTGTCGGCGCAGCGAACGCAAATTGATTACGCTTGCTGCTACTGAATACGTCAACGACAAATCTATTTGTTACCTTAACCGCCTTTCAGATTTACTGTTTGTGCTATCGAGAACACTGAATAAACGTGATGATGAACCAGAAGTACTGTGGCAAGGTGGTCGCGGTAATACTGACTAGCTGTATTAATAAACACTATATCCTTGCTGACGCACCTTTAAAACTACTTGTGCCGGTCATAGCTTTACAGCTTTCTATAACTAACTCCTTGCATCAGCCAGTGCCGCACAGATTTGAGCAGCGCCATGAACAATACGTGGCCCTGGACGACTGATCAGATCCGGGTCAACTGCATACAGATGTTTATTCTGTACAGCCGGTAATTGAGACCAGCTCTGCCATTTGTTTTTCCAGACATCATCTCCCGGCCTGACTGAAGCAATAATCACATCAGGGCGCTCAGCAAGAATTGCTTCCAGTGTTACTGCTGGTGCCAACCCCGGGGCATTAGCAAAGATATTTCGGCCACCACATAACTCAAGCACATCATTAATAATATGGCGACCAGTCACAGTAAAATAGGGATCAGCGGCAATTTGCCAGAAAACACTAAGTGGCTCTTCTGCAGCAGAGTAACTACGCAATTCCATAATGTTTTTGCGCAACTTTGCTGCGGCCTGATCCGCCTGCACAGAAGTACCTGCTAACTGGCCCACCAATTGCAATTGATCAGCAACTGACTCAAGGCCCTGAGGTTCCAGTGCAACTACGTGATATCCCAGCACATTCAACCGCTCAATAATCTCCACCGGATTGCCTGATTGCCAGGCCAATATCAGATCAGGCTGAAGCTGCCTTAGTGCTTCATAGTCAACGCGAAAAGCACTGCCAATATGGGGTAAATCTACTGCTGCAGGTGGGAAGTCACTGTATTCCACAACACCTACGAGGTGCTCACCGGCACCCGCAGCAAATACCAGCTCGGTAATATGGGGTGACAGCGATACGATTTTTACTGCTGCTTGTCCTGCAATAACAGGCTGATAATTATCAGTTTGTTCACAACCAGCAAGCAGCAATATTAAGAGCGCAATAGCAACGACGAACTGATCCGCCTTTTTAATCAATTAATTGCGCCATAAATGGTTAGTAATGCTAATACGGGACACCAGATCATCCACAGGGTACGTATAACAAAATCAATGGCAATCTGGGCACGTGCCGGTACATCATCTTCTGGTAAATCCGGAGCAGCAGCACAACCAATAGCGCCCAGTAATTGCTCATCTTTAGCCGGAAATAATTCTGCTGACGCTATTGGCGGATTACGCCATGCTGATACAGCAGAATCATAGTCACCAGCCATCGCATAACCAATCATCAGCAAACGTGACGGTACCCATGCAAAAAACTGATGTAACTTTAATGCCGCTATTATAATCGGCGATGATTGCAAATATTGCGTGGCAACCTGATCACCAGAAATATCAATGTAGTAATGAATAGCCCGGCGGCGCATTAAATCAAGCACTCTGAATAACCAGGCCCCAACCGGCCCCAGCACCGCAAACCAAAAGACAACTCCAAAAATACGATTATTCGCCTGAGCATAAATAGCGTGCTCAACATCCGGCATTACTCCAGCTTCAGGCTCGTACTCCAGTAACTCAGATGCCAGCATATGAGCCTCATCAGGGTTATTATCAATTACAGCCTTTCGGTACTCATCAACTTCCTCGCCAAGATCACGTGGGCCAAGGCAAAATAAAAGCACAAATACAGAAAAGATGAATAAGGGTATATGTGCAAATCTGTCCAGTAAGCCTATAAATATAAGCACTACAGGTAAAAGAATAATTGCTACCAGTGCCAGACAGCTGCCAAGTGCTACCAGTTTGTCTGCCTTACCAACTCGCTGAAAACACCAGTCAAATATCGGGTCCAACCAGTGAAATTCACGCCAGTGGAAAAAATGCGTCAATAAGCGCTCAACAGCCAGTCCCAGTAATAATGCAAGAAAATTCATTGATTCAATCCCTACCTGTACCGCTGTTATTTACTTTGGTGCTAAGCAAGCCATCAAGGTAATGCCAGTCAAATGCCTCACCAGGATCAGTTTTTCTCCCGGGCGCTATATCGCTATGACCTACAACACATGCATCAGTAAGCGACTCCTTTTGAGTGCGCAAACTGTCTATAAGCATAGCCAGACAATCATACTGTGCTTTTTCATAGGGTGTCTGATCTTCACCTTCCAGCTCTATACCTATGGAGAAGTCATTACAGCTTTCACGAGACGCAAAACATGATTCTCCCGCATGCCAGGCACGCAGATTAACCGAAACATACTGCACAAGAGCTCCATCACGGCTAATCAGGAAATGCGCAGAAACCCGCAAGTCAGCAATCTCCGCAAAATAAGGGTGCTCTGCTGCTGAAAGCGTATTGGTAAATAATTGATCAATCCAGGGGCCACCAAATTCACCCGGAGGCAGAGAAATCCCGTGCACCACGATAAGGTCTGGCTCACAGGCAGCCGGACGCTGATCACAGTTAGGCGATGCCAGCTGTCGAGCTTCAGCCAGAAGCCCGCTATCAGGATCAAATGCAAACATTTATAGCCACTAACTTGCTTACCATACTGGCCAACCTAGACGAATGGATTGTCACAAAGAGATACATGTTGCACGATGTTGCCCTATGCGAACAGTCAGAGTCTATTCAGATAAGGATCTTTGTGTGGGGACAACCGTCAACCTGCAGGGAGATGCTGCACATCACATTGCCAGAGTACTGCGTATGCGTACTAATGACAGGGTGGTGCTCTTTAATGGTGACGGCCAGGAATACGCAGGCGTCATTAGTGACATCAATAAAAAAACGGTCATAATCAACCTCAAACAAGCCAGTTCATCCTGCACCGAATCACCTTTGCGCATTACTCTGTGGCATGGCATATGTCGTGGCGGTCGCATGGACTATGTAGTACAAAAAGCAACTGAACTTGGTGTACATGCTATTCAGCCTATTTTTACTTCACGGGGAGTTGTCCGACTCGACAAACAGCGCTCCAGAAAACGAATGACGCACTGGCAAAGGATCATTATTAGCGCAGCAGAGCAGTCAGGATGCAGCCGCCTTCCTGATATTCACGAGCCTCGCTCACTTATAGACTGTCTGACAACAATATCTCCTGGTGCTCAGTATCTGATGCTGGATCCTAAAGGACCAACAGGCTTTGGCAAACTCATGACAAATAGTAAAGACATGACACTACTCACTGGCCCTGAAGGTGGGTTCACAGAAGAGGAATGCAGCGCTGCTCAGGCAGCGGGCTTCCAACTGGCCTCACTTGGCCCACGGGTAATGCGTACAGAAACAGCACCGGTAGTTGCACTTGGGATAGCGCAAAATATTGCCGGAGACCTGGGTGGAGCCAGATGAGAGATAAAACTCAGAGACCTGCTAATGCAGTGCACAGATGCTGTTCGATCATTTCCAAATCCGGAATCAATGCCTGCTCATGCAGCATTCGCACCCGGCAGATAATCGGACTGTCTGGTGGCATCTGATAACTCTGGTCCACTTCCAACACTTCACGACTGACCCTTACCATCTGCGGAAAACCTTCTGCGAGTATGCCATAGGGGGTACCATCATTTCTGCTTAACGGATTAAACACAACTATACGTGTACGTCCTCCCGGCGCTGGCGGAGACATCCCACATAAACGCTCAAATGACACTATAGGAATATCCAGGTTTTTCCAAACTAATGTGCCACATAGCCATCTGTCAGTATCGCCACCCGTAGGAACTGAATAACGCACAACCTCTGCCACACATGAACGTGGTACAACGAGCCGCTCTTTTTCCAACGGAACAAGCAGGCTATAAATATCTTCAGAAACAGATGCCATAAGTTATTAGTCTCAGTGCCTGGGACGAGCTACTTTGGGCTTGTTAAAGCCTTCACCAAGTAAATTTTCCATAGCCTCAAGCATTTCACTTTCCTGATACGGTTTACCAAGGTAGTCATTAACTCCCAGCTCAATTGCCCGGGCTCGGTGTTTTTCACCCACCCGTGAGGTCACCATGATAATAGGCAGATTTGCATACTGCTCACTATTACGAACATGCCCGGCAAACTCATAGCCATCCATACGCGGCATCTCAACATCCAGCAATACAATTTCAGGGCGGTTATCCTGCAATACTTCAAGCGCCTCAACACCATCTTTAGCAGTAATAACACGCATACCGTTCCGCTCAAGAAGGCGCTGCGTTACCCGACGCATGGTAATTGAGTCATCCACTACCAATACGAGCGTGGGTAACCCCTCATCCTCATCTGTACTTAGTAGTGGCAATTCCTGAACAGGTAAATCACCCACGGCTAGACGTACCAATGCAGGAGCATCCAGAATAATTACCACACGGCCATCACCCAAAATTGTAGCGCCAGCTATACCCCTGATTCCTGCCAACAAAGAGCTGATTGGCTTAATAACAATTTCACGGTTTTCAGCTGTTTCATCAGTCACTAATGCAGTTGAATTTTTGCCTGCATCAACGAGGATAATAGAAATATATTCATCGTCAGTTGCAAGTTTTGCCGCACCCAGGCCAAGATAAACCCCAAGATGACGGAGTCGATACAACCGCCCTCTATATTCCACCTGCGGATTTTCCTGCGCCATACGCTCAGAAAATTCATTAATAGACATACGTACGACACCCTCGACCGAGGGCAAAGGTAATGCAAAAGTTTCATTACCTACCTTTACAATAAAGGCTTGGGTAATTGCCAGTGTATAAGGCAGGCGTACCGTAAACTTACTTCCCTTGCCTGGCACTGTATCAATTGCCAGCGTACCGCCTAGTTTGGCAATCTCACTAACAACCACATCCATACCTATGCCCCTACCTGCTGACTGAGTCAGTTTATCGGCGGTAGTGAGCCCTGAATGCAGTATCAACTGCGCAACTTCTTCGTCTGTAACTACCTGTCCAGGTTTAATAAACCCCTGTTCAAGCGCCTTTTCCCGTAACACATCCAGATTAAGTCCTGCACCATCATCTGATATTTCAATTAATACCTGTGAGCCTTCACGAGCAAAGCTAATTATGATTTTTGCATCAATTAATTTGCCTTCTGCTATACGCACATCGGGCGCTTCAATACCATGAACAATTGCATTACGCAGCATATGCTCAAATGGTGGAAGCATTTTCTCCATGACCTGTCGGTCAAGTTCGCCAGCAGTTCCTTCAACAAACAGCTCAACCTGCTTACCACTTTCCTGTGCCTGCTGCCGGACCAGCCTGGATAAACGTGGCACGTGTTGCTCAAATGGCACCATGCGGGTACGCATCAGCGTGTCCTGCAGTTCAGATGTGGTACGTGCCTGCTGCAGTAAAATTGACTCTGTATCTGAAGTAATAGTTTGCAGCAAATCCTTTATGCTGCTGACATCACTTGCTGTTTCTGCAAGTCCTTTTGATAACTGCTGAATAGTTGAATAACGGTCAAGTTCAAGCGGATCAAATGTCTCATCCCCTTCAGCTTCACTTTGGTGGCGGAACAAAATTTGCGCTTCTGTTTCACCTTCAAGCTTACGTAGCTGACCTTGCAAACGCTGAACCGTTTGACCAAGTTCCTCCAGATTAAATTGCAGCGAGTTAACCTGCTGATTCATCCGTGAATGCGAGATACTAATTTCACCCGCATTATTCAGGAGCTCCTCCAGCATTGCGGAATCAACCCGTGCCATTTCCTTACGTGGGGCAAGATCTGGCACATGCTGGGCTGCAGACAATAAATCTTCCGGCAATTTACCAGATGGCTCGGGCACTTCACCGCTGGTCAGTTCACGTGCCAACTCACCCAGGTTCGTTGGCTCAGGCACCAACAGAGTTTTTTCTGAAAACAACGCCTTGCTAAGCTCTGGTTCTGGTTCTAACTCCAGCTCCAGCTCTGGCTCCTGAATATCAGCAACATACTCAGCTTCAGTCAGGGCTGCTGACTCTGTCTCAACAACCTCCTGAATCACTTCTGCTGGTTCAAGTTTATCTATATTTTCCTGAAGCAATTCAGGGGTTGACATGCTTGCTTCCGCAACCCCACCTAGCCGTAAAATTAGTGCGGCACTTGGTGCAGCAACAGACCCTGTGGAAACCTCTTCACGCATGCGATGTAGTTCATCAATGCTCGCCTGCAAAAGACTGTTCACAGCATTATCCAGGCCCATACCGCCCTGGTTAATTCGTATAAGCAGACTTTCAAGCTCATGACTAAAGTCACCCATGACTGCTATACCTGCCATACGGGCACCACCTTTCAGGGTATGCAGGTGTCGTTGCAGCTCTTCAAGAGGTGCGACGTTATTACTATTTTGTGCCAGCTGTGCAAGTGCGGCATCTGAAGCCTCAAGGATCTCTGCGGCCTCTTCAACAAAAATATCTGCTATCTCGGGATCAAGCTCAGGCTCAGTTCCTTCTGCTTGCTCATCCTCAGTAGCTTCTGTTAGATCAATACCCGGTTCCGGAAGTTCAGCAGTTACTGCATCAAGCTGCACTATGTTGGATACTGCAGCAATACGCTCTGCCACAACTGTTAGTTTTGTTTCAATATCTAAAGTATCAGGTGGCGTAGCTTCCGGAGTAATCAAATGGGCAATAATTTGCTCTACCGCATCTATACCAACCTGGCATAAAGCAATTTCATCTGCTTCCAGTCCGCCACCCCGGTGATACAGTGACTCCACAATCTGATAAACAGGCCCGGTCAGCCGGGCTACATCCACTGCGTTTGCCATCATAATACTGCCATGCAGGGTGTGGCAGGCATGATGCATATCTTCTGTGATTGTAAATGGCTCAGACCCTTCAAGACAGCCATCAATAAATTTATGGATAGCTGCAATATGCCCAGCTGTTTCCCTACCAAGAATCTCCAACAATACCGGATCAATTCCTTCCGATTCTGATTCTGAAACTGGTTTATCCTGATCAATCAGTGCCTGATCATTTTCCAACTCTTCTTCAGGCTTTTCCGGTTTAACGTGGATATAACGTAGTGGTAATTCAGACTCAGAGAAGCTCACCGCATCTTCAGCAATGGCTACAAAATCAGCCTCAGGTTCGGTACCGGCTTCTAGTTGCTCCAGCAACTGTGGCAGAGCTTCTATGGCATCAGCAAGAAAAACCAGCATAGGGGCAGAAACTGAAATTGTCTTGTTGATCAACTTATTCAACAAACTCTCAATATTCCAGCAGTATTCACCAATCAGTGCCGCGCCCACCATGCGCCCGCTGCCTTTTAGAGTATGGAAAGAACGCCTAACAGTAATCAGGGCCTCCTCATCCTGCTGATTTTCAGCCCATACAGGATAGTGCCGGCCAATTGCTACTATTTCTGCACGCGCTTCCTCAATAAACAGTTCCAGCAATTCCAGGTCAGGGTGACCCAGTTCAGTATCCAGTACCGGGGCTTTAATAATTGCCTTACGTGCAAGTTCCACTGCAGTTTCAACCTTACTGACAACAAGCTGTGGTTCTTCCTGAACATCTGAGGCTACAGGAGCATCAGGCAATGCGTTTAATTGCCCACTATCTATCTTAAGTGTCCGTGTATGTGAAGCTGGTCCTTCCGCCACAGGTGCTTCGAATGGCACATCAGCTTCAATTGCTTCAAGACTCCGCTCAGCATTATCAAGCATATAAACCGGTTCTTTACGACCTGCCTTCAGTGTTTCTATGTAGTACTCAAAACTGACAATTGAGTCAGCTAATCTATTCAGGCTACTTATGCTGATCTCTTCTGTATCACTACCAACACACTTATGGACGGCTCGTCCCACCCGGTTAAGCAAATCGACAGCCCGGGTTCTGCCCAACATCATCAGGCCGGCACTGATGCCTCTTAGCTGCTCATTAAAATCATCCATACCAATACTGGCGGCAGGCTGAGCGAGCGCTTGTGTAATAGACTCTTTAATATGCGCAAGGTTAACAATGCATTCCCGTAGCACTGCACTAGCAACCTGATGAAATTCCGCATCTGTGATCTCATTATCCTCAGCCTCACTCACCTGACTGATAAGTTCACCATCCAGCCTGCCTTCAACCTCCAGTAATGCAGCAGCCAGTGCTACCAGCTGCTCTTCTGTAGGGCCATCAGACAACCCAACCAGTTCAGCAAGCTCCTGGCTGCGTTGCTGCACAATTTCACGTAATGCGCCAAGACCCAGAACCCCAAGGGTGTCACTAATTTTCTGCAACAGCACAACCTGGGCTTCCAGCTCGGTCGGATCCTGCATGCCCGTGCGTACAAAAATATCCAGAACATCTTTAGCCCTACCAAGGTCTTCCCTAATTGCATCCGCAACTGTCTTCATCAGTCGGGCACTAGGTGCTGAAAGCTGCTCACGAAGCTCTTCAACCTGCTCATCACCAGACCCAAATCCAGAGAGATTAAATGCAGCCCGAATAGCATCACACCGTGCACCACCTTCTTTTGCACGAGCGATGTAATACAACAAATTATTTATAAGATCTGTAGGTGGGTTGGCAGCAAACTCTGCCTCACCTTTTTCCTGCAGTCGTTTAATTTCACGGTCAGCCTGGCCAATCAGACGCTTAAGAGCAACGCTAGTCTCAAGCCCATCTGCCCGCAAAGCTTCTAGTACGCCGCCCACTACCCACCAGAGTTGATACACCTCATTACTAGTGGCAGCACGTTCAAGATGCTCAGCCACATTAGCCATACGCTGTAAATCATCGGTAACATCTCCACCTTTGATCCAGCCCAACAAACCCAGTTGAAACTGCGGTCGGAGTTTCACTAACAGGCCTAAAATATTTTCACCGCTAGGCTGATGCTTTGGCTGCTGCACAGTAGCCGTCGGTGGGTCCAGATTCAGTAATAATAGTGTGCTTTCT
This sequence comes from Gammaproteobacteria bacterium, assembly GCA_024229935.1. GTDB lineage: Bacteria > Pseudomonadota > Gammaproteobacteria > Steroidobacterales. Next base: position 14,146 of record JAAERX010000110.1, read on the forward strand.
GACAACAACGGATTGCCGCGCACCGCACGCAAATCATTAAGCAACGGTAATAACACAAGCGGAATATCCCGCCCACCACCCATAACCCTTTCAACATAGGACGGTAACTGCACCATTGCACGACTTAGTGCCTCAATGCCTTCATTGATTAATTGCTCAGAATGCTGACCTTCACCAAGGTATTGGCAGGTAGATTCCATCTCTTCTGCAAGCAAGCTGGCGCCATATACCTCTATCACATGCAACGCGCCACGTGCCACATGGAGAAATTCTGCGCAACGCTGTAACCCCTCAGACCCAAGATCACCTTCAGCGTAGCCTTCTAATGCAACATGCGCATCATGCAGCGTTGCGGCGACCTGCTCGCCTACAACATGAAATGAATCTGAACGTACCGTTGTATTCATTAGAAATAGCTGAGAACCATCAGGCACTGCCCTCATTAGCTAACAACTCTGCTTCAGAATCTGCCTTACTATCAGTATCAGATGAATGACCACTATCTGTTTCAGATAAGGCTACTGCTTCATTTGGGCCGCCTGATACCTGACCCTGCGGCAAAGTAAAACCAGAAGCTGATTTACGCAACTGTGAAGCCAGTGTAGACAATTTGCTTATATATTTAGCTGTTGTTGCTGCACTTGTATCCGTCTCATTACTAATCTCCTGCAGCTGTTCCACATTCTGTAGAACTCCCTTGGCAACCTTTGCCTGATCCTTGGCAGAACCAGAAATATTCTGCACCAGCATGGCAATCTGGTTAGACACCTGCTCAATTTCTTCAAGTGCGGCACCGGCATTTTCAGCCAGTAAAGCGCCACCAACCACATCTGTAGTACTGCGCTCCATTGAAACAACCGCTTCATTCGTATCTGATTGAATGGTACTAACCAGTACTTCAATTTGTTTGGTAGCGCTAGTTGAGCGCTCGGCCAGTCGCTGAACCTCATCAGCAACAACCGCAAAGCCCCGCCCAGCTTCCCCGGCCATAGATGCCTGAATAGAAGCATTCAGTGCAAGAATATTTGTCTGCTCGGCAATATCATTAATTAACTCAACAATATCGCCAATCTCCTGTGAGCTTTCACCAAGTCGTTTGATGCGTTTTGAGGTGTCCTGAATGGTTTCACGAATGGTATTCATCCCCTCAATCGTACGACGTACCGCATCACCACCCTTATGTGCAGTATCTACTGCATGTCGTGCCACATCCGATGAGCGTTCAGCATTACCTGATACCTCATCAATAGATGCCACCATTTGCCCAACTGCAGCAGAGGCACCCTTAACCTGACTGGCCTGAGCCTCACTTGCAGAAGCAAGTGAATGAACGCTCGCTTCGGTTTGTCTGGTCGCATCCTCCAACAGGATTGCACCATCATTAATAGTCAACACAAGATCACGCAGTGCTTCAATAGCATAATTTACTGAATCAGCGATTGTTCCTGTGATGCTTTCATTTACGGTGGCCTGCACTGTCAAGTCTCCATCCGCAAGACTATCAAGCTCGTTCAATAGCTGCAGAATTGCCTGTTGATCATCTTCTGTCTGCTGCATCAGCATAGCCGTTTCACTGCGCGAGCCAGATGTACGTAACCAAGCCACAAGAATAACCAACGTCAGAAAACCTGCAGCTCCAAGTAGTGCAAATAACCTTAACCACTCAACATCCATACCCAGAAACAAGGCCTTACCAGAACGACCTGCTCGTGTAGCAACCCTGGCCTGGCCGGCCAATATATCGAGTGAACGGGCAGCTTCCCAAGCCGGCTCCAACTGACTAGAGAGCGTCAGCCCCTCATCTACGGCTGTATCAATTTGTACGCTGCGTCTGGCAATGCTGGAGATGGACCGCTGTATTTCATCATCTGCAATAACCACAAGACCAAGCTGCGCATCCCCCACCTGCAAGCCATTAATAATTTTCTGCAACTCTATTTTTTTATCTGCCAGCTGCTGGTTCTGCTCTATATCACCTTCAGGTAAACGCCCTGCCAGTATCTGTACTGATTCAGTTAACGACCGCAAACGCTCCAATTGAGCCAACACCATAGGCTGGCGCTGAATAACTGGCTCACCCTGCAGCTTTAAAATGCCGTCAAAAAAGCCTGGCACAAGTTCACCAAGATGTTCAATGGTTTGCTGTAATGCCAGTACATCACCCTTACTATCCAAAAAATCAGCAATACTAATGCGTGTCTGTGCAAGGTTGTTTTTTTCAACACCTGCAAGATTGGTTGTGCGGATTGCCTGCAGCTCAGAACTGGTACTTGCCAGGTCACCCCAGGCCTGCTCATTCCCGTCCAGTGCACTGCGCGCCTGTATACTGGCATCCTGAGTATAGATAAGACTTGCTACACCAGCCGGCCCTGATAATTGCACCCCACCCTGGAGATACAAAAGTCCGGCAGTAGTGCCAAGTATCAGTAGCAGTAAACCCGTAAGAGCGGGTATATACCGTGCCTCTTTAGATTTACCCGCCATTAGCCGATTGCACTCCATTTATTAAATACATCAAAGGCACTTTATTAAATCTCGCCATACACATTCAGGCAGCCGCCTGATGGAATTCTTTTGCATCCAGCAACTTGTCAATACTGAACACTGCCCATACATCAGAGCCGCGAACGCATGCACCATCAAGATAACGTTCACACCGTAATTCAGTTTCAGGTACATCTGCAGAGAACTCGTTCTCATTAAACCGTCTAAAGCCATAGACTTCATCAACAATAATGCCTATGAGTAACTCAGAATTTTCAGCAACCAACACCCGTGCCGTCCGAACACCATAACTACTGCCAGAACCAAGGAACCGGCGTAAATCAATAATTGGTAATAGCTGGCCACGTAAATTTGCAAGCCCAGCAACCCAATCCTTACTGCCAGGAACAGGGGTCACTACCGGCGGCATCATCATGACTTCGCGTACCTGAGCACGCGCTACCAGAAATCTTTCATCTCCAAGTAAACAGCCTATACCTACCCATTCATTTGACTCCCCATCCACTCCTGTTACAGCAGCCAGATTCAGGCGACAACGGCGTTCCATTTCACGCATCAATTCAAATGGTTCAGATATCAACTCTCTAAGTGGCTTAACCTGGTTATCAACCATGCTCTAACGCTGACCCCACTGCTGCTAACAGATCTGCAATCTCTACCGGCTTAACAAGATACTGAGCAGCACCCTGTCGTAAGCCCCATATCCGATCTGTTTCCTGTCCTTTAGCACTCACAATGACTACCGGTATTTCAGTTGTAATCGGGTTACGTGACAATCGGCGGGTTGCCTGAAAGCCATTCATACCTGGCATGACAACATCCATTACGATGACCTCCGGACGCACCTGTTCAGCAGTTGCAATTGCCTCCTCACCATCGCTGGCTACAACAGTGTCATAGCCATGCCGCTCAAGTGCCTTACAAAACACATGTTGCTCAGTAGGAGAATCATCAACAATCAGTACCAATGGCATCGTTTACTTACTCGCAATATCAGGTCTCGCGATTAACCTGCTGTGCTATAGCGCTCAGCAATTCATCACGTGTAAAAGGTTTAGTCAGATACTGTTCCGATCCCACAACTCGACCACGAGCACGATCAAATAAACCATCCTTACTCGACAGCATAATGACGGGGGTATCTCGAAAACTGGCATTGTGCTTAATCAGGGAACACGTTTGATAACCATCAAGGCGTGGCATCATAATATCAACAAAAATCACATCCGGATGATGATCTGCAATTTTGGATAGCGCATCAAAACCATCCATTGCTGTAAAGACAGTACAGCCTTCCTTAGCCAGCAAAGTCTCTGCGGTGCGCCGGATCGTCTTACTATCATCAATAACAAGGATCTTAAGCCCCTGTAAATCAGGTGCTGAATCATCTGCCACATGCGCCTCCGTCGATTTGGGTCAAGGCAATTGCCCAAACACTTATTAACATAATGACTGATACGCATCTAAGTGGGCTATCCTCCAGCCATACAGCCGAATCCAGGTATCTTGCTACAACTGCGAATACTCTCATAACCCTATAATCCAGCCACCAGGGTTACCCAAATGCTCACAGCTTGCAGGAAACAACCCAATCCAGCGCCCACACGCACAATCTTATTGATAATACTCGTGCAGGGCTGATATTTCAGCAACTCAGTGCCAGAATACGAACATTGAAGCATGATAAAAGCCATATTTGGCTGTCATCGGATAATCCAGTGGTTAGTCAGGAGAAATATAGAATGAGTTCAATTAGTGTCGGCATGGTCATGGACCCAATTGCCGGTATCACTCCAGCCAAAGACAGCAGCCTGGCAATGCTGCTCGAAGCACAGAACCGTGGTCATACTCTTTATTATTTTGAGCAGGAAGATTTATACCTGATAGCCGGAGAAGCACGCGGGCGTGGGCGCACAGTTAAGGTGCATGATACTGCCGAGAACTGGTTTGAACTGGGTGATGCTCAGGATATGGGACTTGCGGAGATGGACGTTATCCTGATGCGCAAGGATCCACCCTTTGATATGGAATACATCTACACAACCTATCTGCTTGAGCGCGCAGAACTTGCTGGCACGCTGGTGATTAACCGGCCCTCCAGCCTACGTGATATCAATGAAAAAGCCTTCACGGCCTGGTTCCCAGAATGCTGCCCCGACACCCTAATTACACGCAGCATGACAGACCTGCGCATATTTCGTAACGAGCACAGCAAAATAGTCGTTAAGCCACTGGATGGCATGGGTGGCAAATCTATTTTTGTGGTCACAGAAGGTGACAACAATACCAATGTTATTTTCGAGACACTTACTGAAAACGGCAATCGCTTCATGATGGCACAGAAGCATATCCCTGAAATCACCGCAGGTGACAAACGCATAATCCTTATTAACGGCCAGATACCCGAATATGCGCTGGCCAGAATACCTGATGCTAATGACAATCGCGGCAATCTGGTAATGGGTGCACAAGCAGAAGTTCGCAAACTAACTGATAAGGACCGATGGATTTGCGAGCAGGTAGGCCCGGAACTTAGTCGTAGAGGTGTAATGTTTGCTGGCCTGGATGTTATTGGTGATTATCTGACCGAAATAAATGTTACCAGCCCAACCGGTATACGTGAGATTGCCAAGCTGGCTGGTGTTAATCTAGCCGAAACTTTATTCGACCATATAGAGCAGGAACTAGCCAATCGACAGGCAGCTGCCTGAAATTTAATGTCTGACACCAGAGTTTCAATACGTACACAGAATCACACTACTGATCTAAAGGTGATTAGCGCTATCAATAAAGCCGCATTTACAGATCATGGAAACACCCGTTCATTCGATCGGCTTCGCGCACAACACAAAGATATAATTTCACTGGTCGCAGATGTTAATGGGGAAGCTGTTGGCCACATATTATTTAGTCCTGCCATCATGGCAACACCTGCTGGCCCCATAAATGGCATGGGGCTTGGGCAACTTGCAGTCATGCCCAACTGGCAAAAAAAAGGCATAGGCACACATTTAGCTGAAACAGGCATCACACAGCTGCGCACACAGAGCTGTCCTTTCATCATTGTTATTGGACATGCAAGCTATTACCCACGCTTCGGCTTTGAACAAGGCCAACTGCATGGAGTTAAATGTCAGTGGGATAGCGTACCGGATGAGTCCTTTATGGTGTTGTACCCTGGTCAGAACCAGTTAGAGCAAGGCAAGTTGAACGGGGTTGCCAGTTTTGATGGCCTATAAGCTGCCAGGGACAGTGACTAACAGATGTTAGCCGCCATAAGCTATGCCCATAAAAGCCAGGATTTATCTCCAGGTCAATGGCGGCCCCGTCCTGATAATTTCATGACCATGCTGTTTCTTGCAATTTTATTTCACAGCATCCTGATTCTTGGCATTAGCTTTACGGCAGATAAAAAAAGCAGTTCATCTGCACAAGCAACCTCCATTGAGGTGATTCTGCTTACCCGTGAGCATGAGAAACGACCTAACAGTCCAGATGCCAAGTATATTGCTCAAAGGAATCTTGTTGGCTCCGGCAACACCACGGACGATGATGAGCTCAAAGTTTCCTATGGGCGCAATGCCAACCCTGTTATGCCTGGACCTGAACAGCAGGGTGCTGAACATGAAATACAGCGAGCTGCGAAACAAAGTGGGGCGGGAAAATTACTTTATGCACACACACAAGATGGAGAATTACGCGCAAATTCAGAACAGAAAAAGAAATCAGAACAGAGAGCTCTTCATACCAGCATGCCAGGCACAACAAACACTTTAGAGATTCTTGCTACTCCAAACATGGAAACCGTACTAAAAGGTACTAGACCCAGGCAATTAGTAATCAGCGCCAATACACGTGAATCACGTATTGCAGCCTACCTTGACAACTGGAAACGACGGGTTGAACGAGTAGGCACTATGAATTTTCCTCGTAAACTCCTCAATCAGCCGGAAACCCGTGACCCAGTTCTACAGGTCAGTATTGCCGCCAGTGGCAAACTAACCGAAGTCATCGTACTTACCGGATCAGGCAATCAGGACCTGGATATGGCTGCCATTGATATACTGCGTCGTGCGGCCCCATTTGACCCATTTCCAGAATACCTGCGAAATGATTATGATGCGCTTAAGTTCTCATATGAATGGCGATTTAGCGGAAGTGGTGTTGAGCGCATAAGGGTTCCCTAAGACACTCAACTAAGGCGATGAATTATTACCTTAGACCGGAACTTAGCGATACTTTTATTGTCTCAAACAGGAAGCACATCATTATGGTTATGGAAAAGACAAATTCGCTCGCAGGTCAGCTTCTGGTAGCCATGCCAAGTATGCTGGATCCCAATTTTCATCAAACGGTAACCTATATCTGTGAGCACAGTGACAGCGGTGCTCTTGGCATTGTTATTAACCGGCCAATGAATATGGATATAAGTGAAGTGCTTATGCAGCTTTCTCTGGAGCCCTGTAAGAAAGATCACCTGCATCAACCAGTGCTGCAAGGCGGACCGGTTCAATCTGAAAGAGGCTTTGTGCTGCATGAGTCATCACATAACTGGGACTCAACAACTGAAGTCAGCCATTCCATCTATGTAACAACATCACAGGATATCCTTTCAGATGTCGCTGCCGGTAATGGCCCGGGACGCATGCTCATGGCACTTGGCTACGCTGGCTGGGAAGCCGGGCAACTTGAACATGAGATTCGTCAAAATGCATGGCTTACTGTTCCGGCATCACCCAACCTGGTATTTGACACTCCATTTCAGGACCGCTGGCAGGCAGCCGCCAAATCTATAGGCATTAATCCAGCAAGCCTGAGCCTTTATGCAGGCAATGCCTGAAAGCTAATGGAGCAATACTTGTTTGAATGGTCAACTGGATAAACGCTACCAAAGCCTGATAGCAATCGATTACGGCCTCAGGCGTATTGGCATTGCTACCGGAGCCTGCCTTACCGGCATAAGCACCCCACTTACCACTCTCAGCGCCACACAAGGCACCCCTGACTGGGCAGTACTCGATAAAGTTATACAGGAATGGCAGCCCGACCTGTTGGTACTGGGCCTGCCTTATAATAAGGATGGCAGTGAATCAGATATGACCACGGCAGTAAAACTATTTGCAGACAAACTACAGTCCCATTACACCTTACCTGTAGAGTTTATTGATGAACGCTATACTTCAGTAGAAGCTGAAGCCATACTTAAGGAACAACGTCGTACAGGCATCCGTACCAAGAAACTGAAAAAGGAAGACGTGGATGCCAAAGCGGCTCAGATAATTGCTGAAAGCTGGATGCGTACAACTAAGAACCTCTCTCCATCCTGACAATATAAAGATGAGCACACCTAATAAATTTTCTGCGCAACTAACGGAAGACGGCAAATTGCGTCACTTACTAAGACTCGAAGGCCTGAGCCGTGAGTTTATTACCCATCTGCTGGATCGCGCGGAATCTTACCAACGGCCCGCCGGTGATACTCCAGCCCGTGACACCATCCTGCAAGGTCACACAGTGGCGAATCTGTTTTTTGAGCCCAGCACACGGACCCGTGCTTCATTTGAACTGGCAGCAAAAAGACTAAGCGCTGATGTCCTGAACCTTGATGTCAATATGTCATCACGTATTAAGGGGGAAAGCCTCCTCGATACTATTTACACGCTACAAGCCATGCAGGTAGATATATTTGTTGTTCGGGATGCAAGTGCAGGCATACCTGACTTTATATCAAGCAATGTGCAATCACAGGTTAGTGTATTAAATGCAGGCGAATCTGACGTGGCTCATCCAACACAAGGCTTACTTGACCTACTAACGATTAGGCAAAATAAGCAAACGCTGGATGGCCTGACCGTAACTATTATTGGCGATATTGCACACTCCCGTGTAGCAAGATCTGTTTCCCGCGGCCTGACAATCATGGGTGACAATGAAATAAGACTGGTTGCGCCACAAGGCCTCACACCAGATATGGGAAATTATCCAGGGGCCCAATTTACCCATGATATTAACGCCGCCATTGAGGGGGCTGATGTAGTTATGGCGCTACGTATTCAGCGTGAGCGGATCAAAGAAAAATCAAGCCTCATGACTAACCATGAATACCTCCAGTATTTTGGGTTAACCGAAGAGCGCATTGCACTTGCCAAACCAGATGCCATTATTATGCACCCAGGCCCCATGAATCGTGACGTTGAAATTGCTGGTGCTGTTGCTGATGGACCTCAGTCAGTCATCACCCAACAAGTACGTAATGGGCTTGCTATCCGGATGGCTGTATTAGCAGCGGTCATGGAATCACGCTAGTGACTGCATCAAACACCAACAACGCACATCGCAATACAATTTTTGTGAGCGATGCTCAGGTTATAGAGCAGCACAGTTTTTCTGGTGATCAGCACATTCTTCGGGTTGCCGCCCCAGAATGCGCCCAATATGCCGTAGCAGGCAGCTTTGCACATATTCGTTGTGATACGGATATTCCCATGCGTCGACCCCTCTCAATCATGCGGGCAAATAAAACAACCGGCGAAGTCGACTTTCTCTACAAAGTAGTTGGAACAGGATTGCGCGCACTGAGCCATGCCCGGCCTGGCGATACACTGAATATACTTGGCCCTATTGGCAATGGCTTCAACCCTAATAAACAACACCCACGTAAACTCATGATTGGTGGTGGTGTTGGTATGCCTCCAATAGTCTTCCTGAGCGAACAATTGCATCAGGCAGGCGCCTCACTTGAAAATTCACTGGTATTACTGGGCTCAGAAGTACCCTTCCCTTTCAAACAGACCACCTCAGCAATTGCCGTACAAGGAATTCCGGATAGCACAACTGATAGCATGCCTGAACTTGAATCAATTGGGGCGGCATCACGCCTTGCCAGTCTTCAGGACTATACAGGTTGCTATCAGGGTTACGTCACTGACCTTGCAGCTGAATGGCTAGAAGCATTGCCTCCTGAATCACTCAAGGAAGTAGAAATATTTGCCTGCGGCCCTGAACCAATGCTGAAAGCTACTGCAAAAGTTGCTGCAAAATTTTCTCTGGCATGTCAGCTTTGTCTTGAAGAATTTATGGCATGTGCCGTAGGTGGCTGCGCAGGTTGTGCCGTTCCCGTTTACAGTAATGAAGGTATGGCAATGAAACGAGTTTGTGTAGATGGGCCGGTGTTTGAGGCTCACGCTATTTACCCTGAGCTTTAATTAGGGCTATCTCGCGCTCAAGCAAGACCTTAGCCTGATTAACTGTCATATACACCTAAAGCCTCTCAATGTAATTCAACACCGAGTTACCAACCAAGATAAACAGCCATACCCGGAAGGGCATACAGACTGTATTTGGAGTCCGTCCATGACAGGGCCTCAACAGCAGTAAAGGCTGCAAAGCTGGCAGTAACAAAGCTATACGAAGTGAGCGAGTAATTGGTATAAAAAATCTTTACCCAATTAGCTAGATTGAAGGCGCTAAGATCTTGCTTAGATGCAAGATTGGCATAATTTCAACCTCAAGTTTTTAAGTACCTTGCCTGCAGCGAGGGCTGAAAAAATGGTCTCAATTAAAATTAATGCTTGCTTCCAGATTGGCGCGTGAATCAGCGTTAGCAAGTGCCTCTTCCATACTAATCTTTCCTGATTTATAAAGCTCGAGCAGTGCAGAATCAAAACTCTGCATACCCGCTTCAGAACTTTGCACAAATGCCTCTTTAACCTTAGCAATGTCACCACGATTAATAAGTTCCGCCAAATGCGGCGTATTCAGCATAACTTCAACCGCAGGCACCCGCGTGCCATCCCTACTACGAACCAGACGCTGGGAAATAATGGCGCGCAGATACTGTGAGAGATCCATATAAACCTGCCGATGCTGATCCTGCTGAAACATATTAATAATTCGATCTAATGTTTCAGGTGCGTTATTTGCATGCAGCGTTGTAATAACAAGATGACCTGTGCCCGCAAGACTCAGTGCAGCCTCCATGGATTCTTTATCTCGAATCTCACCAATCAAAATGACATCTGGCGCCTCACGCATCGCACTTTTAAGGGCACGACCATAACTGTAAGTATCAATACCAATTTCACGCTGATTAACAATTGAACGTTTATTTGGATGCAGAAATTCAATTGGGTCCTCAATGGTCAGTATGTGCGATGAGGTTTTTTCATTACGGTAGTTAATCATGCCAGCTAGAGTAGTGGACTTACCACAGCCAGTTGAGCCCACCATCATGACCAGCCCTCGGCGAAACATAACCAGCTCTTTCAGTACTGAGGGCATCGATATATCATCAAGATGCGGTATCTGGGCGCTAATATACCGAAGCACCATGCCAATATTTCCACGCTGACGAAAAATATTAATACGGAATCGACCTAATTTTGGTTTGGAGATAGCAAAGTCAACCTCCAGCTCACGACTGAATTCCTCAAGCTGATTCTCGTCCATTAACTCCATAGCTGCCTGCTTGACCATTTTGGGAGTTAACTCAAGTGTATTGACTGGCATAATTTTGCCATCTATCTTTATTTTGACAGGCGCAAAACAAGTAAAAAAAAGGTCTGATGCCTTTTTCTCTACCATAAGATTAAATAATGGCTCTACGTTCACTCTGGATTCTTTCTCTTAGTTATTTAACATGAAGCTTTCACAAACTAATATTTCCATCTTCATCTTCAATAAGGTTAAGGCCTTCATCAACCGCGTGCGGATCTTTTGCAGCTCGTTTACTCTCAAGCTTAATACGCAGACGTATCTCATTTTTTGAGTCAGCATTCTTCATTGCCTCTTCATAACTAATAACGCCCGCTTCAAAGAGGTCATATAACGCCTGATCAAAAGTATTCATACCAAGACGATTACTTTTCTTCATTACTTCTTTTAGCTGAGCCACCTCACCTTTAAATATCAGGTCAGATACAAGGGGTGTCTGCATAAGAATTTCCATTGCCGCCACACGGCCCTCACCAGATTCCCTTGGAAGAAGTCGCTGAGAAATAATGCTTTTAATATTAAGCGACATATCCATCAACAATTGGTTACGCTTTTCCTCGGGGAAGAAGTTAATTATCCGGTCAAGTGCCTGGTTAGCATTATTAGCATGCAAGGTGGCCAAACAGAGATGGCCTGTTTCTGCAAACTGGATGCCATACTCCATTGTTTCACGGTCACGAATTTCGCCAATCAGAATAACATCTGGTGCCTGCCGCAAAGTATTTTTAAGCGCTGCATGCCAGGACCCTGTATCTACACCAACTTCTCGCTGGGTAATGACGCACTGGTCATGAGGATGCACATATTCCACAGGATCCTCAATCGTTACAATGTGACCACGGGTGCTGGCATTACGGTGTCCAATCATTGCGGCCAGAGAGGTCGATTTACCTGACCCTGTTGCACCCACCAGAATTACCAGTCCACGTTTTGTAAGGACAATATCCTTCAATATGGACGGCAACTGTAAATCTTCAACGGTTGGTATATCAGTTACAATCCGACGTAATACTGCACCGACCTGACCTTGCTGGATAAAGGCGCTCACACGAAAACGTCCAATACCCCGAGGATAGATAGCAAAATTACATTCCTGGGTTGCATCAAAATCACGAGCCTGCCTATCATTCATGATTGATCGCACAATGACAGCACTCTGATCAGATGTCAGCCGCTGTTCTGCCGCACGATGTACCTCACCATCAATCTTAATTGCTGGCGGAAACCCTACAGTGATAAAAAGATCGGAAGCATTTTTGGCAACCATCTTTTTCAGCAGGGTCTGCATCATCCGTGTTGCCTGATCACGCTCCATCGCTACCTCCTGTATCCTGGCTTATACTATTGCGCACCCTAAAATTCTTCCTTATTTGATGCCCGGAAGCGTGCTTCTTCCTTACTGATCATTCCTTTCGACAGGAGTTCCTGCAGATTCTGATCCAGTGTTTGCATACCGCTACTCTGACCTGTCTGAATAGCTGAGTACATCTGTGCAATCTTGCCCTCACGGATAAGATTACGGATAGCGGGTGTCCCAATCATTATTTCATGTGCAGCTATACGCCCACCACCACTTCGCTTCAATAAAGTCTGAGAAATAACCGCACGAAGTGATTCCGATAACATTGAGCGAACCATTTCCTTCTCACCAGAAGGAAACACATCAACAATACGGTCCACTGTTTTTGCGGCTGAACTTGTGTGCAAAGTGCCAAACACTAAATGCCCGGTTTCAGCAGCAGTTAACGCCAAGCGAATGGTTTCCAGATCACGTAACTCACCAACAAGGATCACATCTGGATCCTCTCGCAAAGCAGACCGCAGCGCTTCGGAAAAGCCTAATGTATCACGGTGTACTTCACGCTGATTAATCAGTGAACGCTGACTCTCATGGACAAACTCAATCGGATCCTCAATAGTAAGAATATGGTCTGGTTTATTTTGATTAATATAATCAACCATCGCCGCAAGTGTCGTTGACTTACCTGAACCGGTAGGGCCCGTTACAAGAATAATGCCGCGCGGGTGCATGGATAAATCTTTAAATATTGGCGGGGCCTGTAAGTCATCCAGTGTAAGAATATCAGAGGGAATAGTTCTAAATACCGCACCTGCTCCACGTGACTGGTTAAAAGCGTTCACACGAAAACGTGCCAGTTTTGGAATTTCAAACGAAAAGTCAGTTTCAAGGTATTCCTCAAAATCTTTTCGCTGTTTGTCATTCATGATGTCGTATATCATGCTGTGCACATCCTTATGCGACAGCGGGGGCATATTGACTCTCTTCACATCACCATCAACACGAATCATAGGCGGTACACCAGCAGACAAATGCAAATCAGATGCATTATTTTTTACGGAGAACGCCAATAACTGCGCAATATCAACTGCCATCTCAAGTCCCTCGAGCTAAAGCATTCGGATAAACATTATAGAAATATTTACCATAACAATTACTACTGTAACTCAGTATATGGATTAAGCTAGGAGGTATCGTGACACATATCACGAAACACTTAGAGGATTTACAACAACGCATTTACAGTGCGGCTAGAGCTACCGGCAGAAGTGAGAACGAGGTCTCAATTCTGGCCGTTAGCAAGCATCACTCTGTCACGGCAATTAAAAGCGCTATAAGAGCCGGATTAGCTGATATGGGCGAAAATTACCTGCAAGAAGCCCTGACCAAGATCCCCCAATTTGGCCATGAAATTACCTGGCATTTCATAGGCCGCATCCAATCCAATAAAACCAGTGAAATTGCCCAGAATTTTCATTGGGCACATACCATAGACAATGAGCGTATTGCGCGCCGACTTAGTGAACAACGACCAACCCACCTGGGCCCACTGAACGTTTGTATACAGATATGCACGGATTCACATAAAAGTCATGGCGGCATCCCCCCTGAGGCAGCTGCAACACTCTGTGCATTTGTTGAAACACAACCTGCACTAAAGCTACGTGGCCTAATGACTATCCCTCTTCCGGAAAATAGCCCAGAACTACAAAGAGCCCCCTTTAAAATACTGCGTGAATTACGTGATGATCTAGCCACACAGGGGCACGAACTGGATACACTATCAATGGGGATGAGTGCTGACCTTGAGGCAGCAATTGCTGAAGGCAGCACTATGATTCGTATCGGCACTGCACTGTTTGGGCCACGACCGGGTTAAAATACTCAAAAGATCAATTCAACTCACCAAAGCAGGAAAACTGAATGAGCGGTAAGTATATAAATACACATATAGGGTTCATCGGTGGCGGCAATATGGCGCAGGCCATTATTCGTGGCCTGCTACAAGCTGGCCACCCAGCAAAAAAGATTAGTGTTGCCGACCCCATAGCAGAACAACAGCAGCTAATTAAAGCATTGGCCGAAGAAATCACATGCACTATTGATAATGCAACGCTGGCCAAACAATGCGATATGCTCGTATTAGCTGTCAAACCACAGATCATGAATACAGTTGCTGAACCACTGGGTCAAATTAATCGGCCTGACAATCAGGTGATTATCTCAGTAGCGGCAGGTATTACACTGGCATCAATGTCTGACTGGTTTGGAACAGACAGCGCATTAATTAGGGTCATGCCAAATCAACCCGCACTTATAGGTGAAGGTATGTCAGGGCTGTGTGCCACAACTAACGTCAGTAACACAGACAAACAACAGGCCACCTATGTAATGGAAGCTACCGGCAAGGCCCTCTGGTTTGAGGATGAACAATTAATGGATGCCGTCACTGCGATTTCTGGCAGCGGCCCGGCATACTTCTATCTTATTATGGAAATTATGCAGGAGGTTGCTGAAGAATTTGGCTTTGACAAAAAAACAGCACGTATACTGAGCACACAAACAGCTCTGGGTGCCGGACATGTCGCAGCAACAGCAAATGAGGAGCTGTCAGATCTTCGTAAACGTGTCACCTCACCTGGTGGCACCACTGAAGCTGCCCTAAAAACACTTGAGGCCGGTGGCATCCGTGATATGTTCCGCAATGCTTTACAGGCTGCCAAAGAACGCTCCCTGGAACTGGGTAAGAATTAAAAAATTGAGGCACTAACTTGAGAAGCCAGCTAACACTTTTTCTTGACCCGCTTATCGGGCTGTACGTATTAACCTTTGCCCTGCGACTTGGCATGCAGTGGGTAAGAGCTGACTTTCGCAATCCCATTGTTCAGTTTGTATTAAAAGTAACCAACCCTCTGGTTATACCTTTCAGGCAGTTCATCCCCCCATTTCGCAAACTTGATACTGCAACACTCATTGTCTATATATTGCTCTGCTGGGCAACCATGGGAATACTTTTGTCACTTGAATGCTTTCTCATGCCGGATATCTTAACTACACTTGCTTTGGCAATTCTGTACAGCATACGCCTGCTACTAAATACCTATACATTCATAATAATTGGCTATGTAGTGCTTAGTTGGATCAGCCAAGGCAACTACAATCCCTCACTGATAATGCTATCAAGCTTATTGAGGTCACTAGCTCAACCTGTGCTTGCTCCAGTACAAAGAGTGATACCGCCTATAGGCGGACTCGACCTGTCACCAATAATTATATTGATCACACTACCAGCGGTCACACAGATGCTTCTTAAGCAGGGCTATAGAATTGCCGAGGGTTTCAATTGCGGACTTAATGCCATTCTTTAGTTTTAAGTAAGAACCTGATCTGCAACAGCCTGGCTTTCAGCAAGGTAACTTGTGACTGCAGCACAAAGGCTGGCAAGATTCTCATCTGTTACCTCTCCTTTGAATAGTTGTAGTAACTGACCATCTGGCGAGACCAATACAATGCTTGGCTGCCCATCCATTGCTATACCCGCCTCAGCTGCAAAACCAGGAACATCTTTAATAAAAACAGGACCC
>JAAERX010000111.1 GCA_024229935.1 Gammaproteobacteria bacterium
ATGCATGTCCCTATTGGTGGGCAGGCCCGTCCAGCCTGGTGTTAGTGAAAGATCCACAGTAGCTGAAATATCGCTAAATGATCTATCGGCGTTGTTCCTGAATAAAGCCGCTGGTGTTCGATGATTTGTGAGGAAAATATCTGGATAATGATCACCATTGATATCTCCCCACGCGGCACCCCATGTCTCAGCACCCACAACGGGAAGACCTGCTTCACTTGAGGCATCCTCAAAAATGATTTCTGCCTGAACCGGAATGGCAAGTAATGCCAGTATGGTGGTAACAACAACTAGTGGGTGCAGGCTTGTGTTTAAGGCGCTTAAAAATTGAGTGGAATGCCAGTTTTTATAAGTCGATTTAGACATTATGCGATTTACCTGTAACCATTTTATTTTTATTTTTATGAGACATTATTCTATTACTAACAGAATAGTTTTAAAGACTCATGAATTGTACGGAGGTCGATGAAAAGCTTACTCTTTCACGGTTATTCAAAAAAGCTCGTTGTACATAAGCTGTAAAATGATTGATGTTTTTTTTACTAACTGGTCAGGTATCTGGGTAAATCAGGTTAAACAGAGGTTGCCCCGGCCCGCTCGGCATACTGTGTTGCAACATGCATTGGTATTCTTTATTTTAAAAGTTACTTTAATCTCTGATTTTCTCGGCATCTAACGCCTGCAACAGGGGTGCAGCGTCAGCTGCGTCCAGCGCACGAAGTGAGCGGTTAGACCCACCTCCTCGTGGTTTCATCTTCTAAATTATTAATTCGTTTTCCTACGCGCCCACCCCAGCAACCCTAAACCGGAACCGAACAGCCAGACTGCGGCGGGGATGGGCACTACTGAAGCGGCGACATCACCGGAGCGCACAGCCAACGCATAGTGGCTGCTGAACTTATAGCTGCCGTTGGCCTGGCTGCCGAAGTAGAAACTGAAGTCCCACGCGTCGTAGGTATCGGGCGCGTACTCCGTACCGGACCAGTAGTAGCTGGACTGGAGGTTGGTGAACGGACCGGTATTGGTCAGGCCCCAGCCACTTTGCGGGCTATTGCCACTGGTGTCGTAGAAGGCCAGGTTGCCCAGCGAGTCGTAAAACAGGCTCGCCATCTCGCCGGTGCTGGTATCGACGTTATAGCCGCAGTCCGTGCCGGTGTAGGCATAGTTACAACCCGAGGTGCCGGTGTCTGTCACCGTCGGCAGCCGCCAGTCGTCAAAGGTCCCGTACACCGAATGCGTCTGGCTGTAGCCGGCCGCCCAGGCGACCTGGTTGGTCCAGGTATTCTGACCATTAATGTTCGCGTTCTGCGCCCACGTGACGTCCAGAACATCGTCGTAGATGAACCCCTCGCCGCGGTCGATCAATACCGCATTAGCAGCAACGGATAGAGAGCTCAGAACGAGCGTGAGGATTATTCTTTTCATGGCATTCTCTCGTTTATAGACCCTGATTGCACCCATCCATGTGCGGGTCTTTTGTTGTAACTAGCAAGCTACAAGTTGGGTTTGGATAAAGCCAGTTGCGACAAGTACGTATGCTTACCACATCCACAGCGCATCAGAGTAATTATTATGTCAAAGAAGCAGAGCCGCTCCTCGCATGTGTGTCCGTCTGAGCAAACCAACCAAGCAAAAAAAACACACTGGGCTATGTCCGCTTTGGATTGAAAGCGGACAAACTTATGGGAACAGAACGAATGTCTGCTTTGGGTCGGAAGCAGCCTCTCGGACAACCATAATTTCCTGACAGTGAGCGTCGCCTTACGGCCAGAAGCGGACGTTCGCGAGGCACAAAACCCCCCGCACTCGGCGGGGCATTATGAATTGTTATGGTGTAACTAAGTTAGGCAGCCTTTCTACGGCGTATCCAGCCGAGAAGGCCTAAGCCGGAACCGAACAGCCAGACGGCGGCGGGGATGGGGATGACGGTTCCAGTCAAGGTGCCGCCGAGCCCCACAGGGATAGAACGCGCACCAGAGGCACTTAGGCCAGCATCGCAGGCAGCGGCCGCGCAAACGGATTCTGCTTGATAGCCTGATAATAAATTGTATGTTGCACTTGGGTCTGTGAGTGGGCCGCCGGTAAAAATTAAAAGAAGCCCAGGCGCACCAGTGTAATCGGGCAATGCAACAGGAGTGACGGCTAGACCTATGTTGCCCCAGGCCCAGGCTGGATTCTCATAGGTTGCCCCACTGCGTATTGAGCCAGCGGTAGTCACAATAGAAACATTGCTATAAGTGCTGGTGTCAGTGTTGTATAGAAACGAACCACTGGCTGTGCCGCCGTCGGTAAAGACGACGTCATTTAAAGTCCATTCAATGGTAATTGCCTGAGCCACGCCCGATAGCAGAAACCAGATGCTTAGTGAGAGAGCTATACAGAGTTTTTTCATTATTATTATTCTCTAGTAGGTTGCATATAATACGCCAAAACTAAGAAACCTTTGCTCAGAAGCGCTAAAACCTGTTCATTTTTTCAATTATGTCAAATGACCTCGGTCTGGCTGTGTTGACCGTCATTCTGGACAGCCAGCGCCGAATAGGTTTTTAGGCTGAGCGTTTCCTAACCCAACCAAATGGCCTGTTTAGTGACCATAAGTAGGTGCGTCTCATTGCGTGGGTCTTCAATTTCCTCGGCGGTTACCAGGGCCACGTCAGTACGGTCAGCTTCGTCTATGCGTTGGCTGTGCGCGACGGCGATGTCGTCCCCATCCCCGCAGCCGTCTGGCTGTTCGGTTCGGGCCTGGGTTTGCTTGGGTGGTTTAGGCGGAAAGCAGCATGAAGAAGCTGATTGCGGTGTTTCTGTTGCTGAAGTAGATTCTTACTGCGATTCAAGCTATTTAATTGCTAGTTTTATTATTTAGGTACGTACCTAGGGCAGCCATTGTATGACCAGCTAACAACAGTACCCTGAGTATTTGTGACGAAAGATTAGCGGCACTGTTGCATTCCATATTGATTGGAACTGTAAGTGGTCCAAGTATATGTGTAGCCACCATCATTCCTAGCAATTCTAGATTCTGGAAACCCCAACTTGCTGTAACGTCATCATTTGAATTAATTGGATTAAAGAATGGTGCCCGGGGCCGGACTTGAACCGGCACGATATTTCTACCGACGGATTTTAAGTCCGTTGCGTCTACCAATTCCGCCACCCGGGCTACGGGTATCAAGGCGTTAAAAATGGAGGCTAGGGTCGGAATCGAACCGGCGTACGCGGAGTTGCAGTCCGCTGCATGACCACTCTGCCACCTAGCCTCGGTGCTGAAAACAGGTCTTCAAGACGGGCGCGACTTTAGCCCGTTTTAAGCTAAATTGCTAATGGTGAAGAGTACCAGTGGGCAGAATGGTGAACCTGCCACCCTAGCAAGCCCTCCTTCGGCGGTAATGGGCAGTCGTCAGACTAAGATTTGAATTGAAGCTGCTTGTTCATGGATGTGGCCGCCATGAATTACCCAACCCCTGAGTTCGTTATTGCTAAAGTATCCAGGTCACCAATAGAAAAAAGGCCCGATACTGAGTAAGTACCGGGCCTTTATTTTTCTGGAGCGGGCAACCAGATTCGAACTGGCGACCTCAACCTTGGCAAGGTTGCGCTCTACCAACTGAGCTATGCCCGCTTTGGGGCGCCTATCTTAAGGACACGTGGGGCAGTGTCAATACTTATTCTGGTGCGGTTAGCTGTGGCCAGGCGGCCTTAAGGTAAATATACATAGACCAGATGGTGAGCCCTGAGGCTGTAACGACCAGTATAAAACCGATTCCATAAAGAGGAATGAAGCCAAAGACCGGATAGGTATAGAGCATTGCGCCCACGCCGACCAGCTGGAATATGGTCTTGAGCTTGGCTATCCCAGTAACTGCTACGGCATTGCGGGCGCCTAGTTCGGCCATCCATTCGCGTAATGCAGATATCACAATCTCACGGCCAATAATAATGGCGGCGCACAAGGTCAGAATTATTTCATGGCCGGGAACGAGTGGCATCTCGTGTTGGGGTGCTGCCCAGAGAATTAGCACCAGTGCGGTGGAGACCATAAGTTTGTCTGCAACCGGGTCAAGAAAAGCACCAAAGCGAGATGTCAGGTTCAATTTGCGCGCCAGATAGCCATCCAGCCAGTCGGTTAACCCCGCCAGTGTAAAAATTACAGCAGCAATGGGTTTGGACCAGTCACCTGGCCACATGAATACCAGCACGATCATTGGGATAGCTGCAATTCTAAGCCAGGTTAGCGCCAGGGCGATGTTGAATCTTGGGTGCATGAATAAATATCTGTCTGTATTGTCTCTATTGTAGCTTGGCAGCCAAGGCTTCGGGAGATGCTTTTACTCCCTCTGGCCAAAATTTTATTTGCCGGCTTTGGTGGTGGTTGCAGAGCCATCATGGAAGCGGTCATAAATTAATTCTGCCAGCGGTAAACTAATCCCCTGCACTTTACGCAGATCACTAACACCTGCTTGTCGGAGGCTCTGCAGGCCACCAAAATGCCGCAGTAGTTCACGGCGTTTCTTAGGGCCTATACCAGGGATGCCTTCCAGAGGTGATTTCTGCCGGGCTTTACTGCGTCTTTGCCTGTGAGCAGTAATAGCAAAACGATGTGCTTCATCACGTATCTGCTGGATCAAATGCAGTGCTGGTGAGTCAGGAGGCAGATCCAGTTCATCTGAGCTGCCATATATATGAATGATTTCTTCGCCGGCGCGACGATCTGGGCCCTTGGCTACAGCTGCCAGTAAGGGGCCATCAAGCTGAATGTCATTTAGCTCCTGTGCAGCAGCAATGAGCTGACCCTTGCCACCGTCTACAAGTATCAGATCAGGTAGCAGTGCATCGGCATTCTTTAGGCGGGTGTAGCGTCGCTGGATAACCTGGGCAATGGCAGCATAGTCATCCCCTGCTTTTACATCCTTGATATTAAAGCGGCGATAGTCCGCTTTGATAGCGCCTTCCGGACCGAAGACCACACAGGATGCTACCGTGTGCTCACCGCTGGTATGGCTGATATCAAAACATTCAATACGTGTGGGAGCTTCTTTTAGCCCAAAGACCTGTGCCAGTTCCTGTAGTTGTTTTGTAGTACCTGCACGACCCGCAAGTTGCATGAGCAATGCTTCTCGGGCATTAGCCGCTGCCATGTCCAGCCAGTCCCGACGAGTGCCCCGGACATTAGTGCGTATGCTTACACGTGAACCATGACGAATGCTGAGCATTTCTTCAAGTACGGCAGGGTCATCCGGAATGGCATTGACGATCACATCCTGTGGGACTTCAGAATTGGAATAATGCTGGGCAAGGAAGGCAGCCATGACTTCACCTGCATCATGCTGTGTCCGGGTATGGGGGAAAAAGTTTCGACTACCCAGTACCCGTCCATTGCGCACCATGACGGTAGCAATTGCCCAGTTACCATTGGCCTCAACAACGGCGAGTGCATCGGCGTGCTGCCCTTGCTCACTGGTTACCGATTGCTTGGTTTGCAAGCTTTTTACGGCGGCTATCTGATCCCGGTACAAAGCAGCTTCTTCATAATTCTTATTGTCAGAAGCTGTATCCATGTGCCCGGCTAGATTTTTAAGTATTGTGTCATCTCTACCTTGTAGAAACAAAATGGCATTATCAACATCACGTTGATAATCTATTTTATCAATGAGTCCTACACAGGGAGCTGAACAGCGTCGTATCTGATGCTGCAGACATGGGCGTGTACGGTTACTGAAAAAACTGTCCTCACACTGACGAATTCGGAACAGTTTCTGGGTATGTGAAAGTGTCTGGCGAACGGCTGAACTGTTCGGAAAAGGGCCAAGGTAGCGGCCTTTGCTCCTGCGCGCCCCCCGGTGAAATAAGAAACGCGGAAAATTCTGTTCGGTGCTTACGTATATATAAGGGTAGCTTTTGTCATCGCGCATCAGCACATTGAAATAGGGCTGATGTTCTTTGATGAGGTTTAATTCAAGTAGCAGTGCTTCTTGTTCTGAGGTGGTTACGGTGAATTGGACATCACAAGTTCGGTTCATTAATGCCATGGTTTTAGGGTGATGGGCTTTGCTGCCAAAGTAACTGCTGACGCGTTTTTTTAGATCACGTGCTTTACCGACATAAAGAATCTGGTTGGCATTATCCAGCATGTGATACACGCCTGGTTTATGTGTCAGGCTGGCGAGAAAACTTTTGCTGTCAAACTTATTGTTCATGTAAAGCGTACGTATTCTGCATTCTTAGTCAGGAAGCTGTGGTGTCAGAAGTTTTTTTGAGTAGTGTTTGTGCTGTTGTAAAAACGTGGTTAAACATTTCAGTGGTAAGGCGTTTGGTGTTGGTGTTGTAGCGGCTGCAGTGATAAGAACTTAGTAGGGTTAATTTATTTGGAATATCAAATTGTGAGCCATGAGAAAATTTATACGCAGATTTTTTTAACCCCAAAGCTTTCAGGATAGCGTTATGAGCCGTACCACCAACAGCAAGTACAACTGAGCCTGGTGTAAGGCTTGTCAGTTCATCAAGCAGATATGTATTGCAGTTGTTTACCTCAGCTGCAATAACCTTGTTCTGGGGAGGTAGGCATCGAACCGCGTTGGTAATACGGCAGTTGGTCAAGATCAGGCCGTCATCAATAGCGACCCCGTCTGGTTGATTGGAGAAGCCAAGGTCATAGAGTGTCTGGTAGAGAAGTATGCCGGCATGATCGCCGGTAAAGGGCCTACCTGTGGCATTAGCGCCATGCATGCCGGGTGCCATGCCAACCACCAGCAAGCGTGCATCTGGGTCACCAAATGATGGCACTGGCAGTGCATGGTAATCAGGGTGATTTGCTCGTACTTCTACTAAAAAATTACTGAGGCGATTACATTTTTTGCAGTTGAGGTTAAAAGAGTTCATGAATTGATTCTAGGGGTAGTTGTTTTGCTGCCATGACACTAATGTAAGTGCTGAGGCCTTTTGGTTGCTTACCTATTGCTGTTGTAATTCAGGTGCTAAGAGTTACCGCCGTAGCCCTGCTATCCGCATGGCCATCTCCATTGCCTGCTCGTAGTTCAGGCGTGGATCTACCTGAGTGTGATAAGCCTTTTCCAGGTCGGTATCGGTCAGGCCACGTGCACCACCTGTGCATTCGGTTACATTTTCTCCGGTAAGTTCAAAGTGCACTCCGCCCATCCAGCTGTCCATTTCCTGGTGAATCCGGAAGGATGTCTGTAGTTCACTTAGAATATTATCGAAACGTCGTGTTTTAAATCCATTACTGGCGCTTTCAGTGTTGCCGTGCATGGGGTCGCACATCCACAGCACTTTGGCACCTGAATTACGAACGGTTTTGATAAGTGGTGGCAGTCCCTCCTCTACCCCGGCTGCACCAAAACGGTGGATCAGGGTGAGCCTGCCCGGTTCATTATCCGGGTTGAGGTTTTCCAGCAGACCTAGTAGCCATTCTTCGGTTATGCCGGGACCGAGTTTGATGCCCACTGGATTGGCAATACCGCGAAAATACTCGACATGGGCACCGTCCAGTTGGGCAGTTCGCATACCTATCCAGGGGAAATGGGTGCTCAGGTTGTACCATTTCTTACGATGGTCAAGGAAGCGGGTTTGGGCCTGTTCATAGGGTAATTGCAGCCCCTCGTGTGAGGTATAAAAATCAACTCGTGCAGTCGTCTGACCCTCTTCCCCGGGGATGGCTTCAATAAATTTTGAAGGGCTGGAGATGGCACGGGTAATCTCATGGTATTCATTCTCGAGTTGTGAATGCTGCACCCAGTCGAGATCCCAGTTTTCAGGGTGATGCAGATCGGCAAAACCACCATCAATAAGTGAACGCACAAAGTTAAGAGTAAGTGCAGCACGCTCATAACCCCGCAACATGAGTTCGGGGTCAGGCTCCCTGTCAGCAAATGTAAATGCTTCGCGGTTGACCAGGTCACCCCTGAAGCTTGGCAGGGTTACATTATCGCGGGTCTCACTATTAGCTGAGCGTGGCTTGGCGTACTGCCCCCCCATGCGTCCGATGCGTACTATGGGTTTTTGCAAGCCATAGAGCATAACCAAACTCATTTGCAGCAGAATTTTAAGCTTTGCGGCAATCTTGTCGGAACGGCAGTCTGCAAATGTCTCCGCACAGTCCCCACCCTGCAGGATAAAGGCCTTGCCATCCTGGGCTTCAGCTATATGCTCGCGCAGGGCCTCTATTTCCCAGCTGGTTACCAGTGGAGGTAAAGTCGACAGTTGCTCCAGTACCTGGCTGACCTTAGTGGGGTCTTGGTAGATAGGTTGCTGAGTGGCTGGAAACTGCTGCCAACTGTTAGGTTGCCATTTCAGCTGATTATTTTCTTTGGCCATAGTTTAAAAATATGCCATAAGTAATTGGCATATATATGTATTTAATTTGTCAGTTTCTGTGTGGTTGCTTTTGAAGTGGCGGCCACGCTGTCATAGATCAACTTGATAAATCGTTGTGGTGGCATGAACTCCCAGGCCCAGGTGTCATCGTAATTGAAGGTAGGGCTGAGTGCAGTGATCTCTTCCAGCGTTTTACCCTCATCTATCAGAAGTTGGGCGCGGTTTGTCACGATCATCAGCATTTCCCTGAAGGCCTTCAGGTCATTTATATCGCCTACCGGACCGTGCCCTGGGATAATGACTGTGTCTTTATTCAGCATGGGTAGAACTGCAGTGATTGCGGCTATCATGCCCTGAGCAGAGCCGCCTGCACTGATGTCTATTACGGGGTACATACGATTAAAAAAGAGATCACCCATGTGCACAATATTGGCCTCTTCAAAAAAGAGCACTGCATCACCATCAGTATGCCCAAAGGGTAAATGCAGCGCCCGGATTGTGCCGCCATTTAAATGAAAGCTGATGCTCTGGTCAAAGGTAACAACGGGTAGTGCCAGATCCGGTGAAGGTTTGGTTTCTGTATTAAATAAGGTGGAGTACTGCCTTTTGCTCATACGCTCTCGCACATTGTCATGTGCCACGATGAGTGCCCCCTGTTCGCCAAAATGCTTATTGCCGCCCGTATGATCAAAGTGCCAGTGAGTGTTGAAAACCATACGTACCGGTTCATCCTGAATGCTTCGCACTGCAGCTTCAATGTTTGTGGCAATAGGTGGCATATCGTCATCTATAATAAATACGCCATCGGTGCCGCTTGAGACCGCAATATTGCCGCCAATGCCCATTAGCATGTGAATATTCTCAGAAATTTCAATTATTTTTATTTCTTTTTCAATGGTTTCCCGGGCATTGATGATAAAGCTTATGAGAATTCCGCAAAGGACACTAAAAACCATAAGGGATTTTTTTGAAGACATTAAATACATGAGTCCAGACTGAGGTTGTTTGCAGGTCATTTTATTAATCAGACACCATAGCATGATCTGCTATAACTACTGCACATGGAGGAGATTCCTCCTGCTATGATGACTTTGGTCATTTTATTGCTGTGGCTCAAGCTCTTACTGAATATCTGACAAAGGACTTGGTGATGTTGAAGAGTACTTGCAAAGTTATCAGGGTGATACACAGTGGCTTACTGGTTGGATTGACTGCATTACTGGTGCTCTCTACAGCGGCCATTGCCGAGGAGTCGGTGCCTGAAAGTGTTCTACACCTGCGTATAGATGCTGCCATTGGTCCGGCGACGGCTGATTACATACTCGGGGGCATAGAGCTTGCGGCTGTAGAAGGCTATCCGGTTGTTGTGCTGGAGATGGATACACCAGGCGGGCTTGATTCCGCTATGCGCGATATTATCAAGGGCATACTTGCCTCCCCTGTTCCTGTTATTAGTTACGTATCACCCAGTGGTTCGCGGGCTGCCAGCGCGGGCACTTACATTTTATACGCCAGTCACATTGCCGCCATGGCGCCGGCCAGTAATCTTGGTGCTGCTACACCGGTACAGATCGGTGGTAGTTCACCAAAACCACCAAAATTTCCTGCAGCAGATGAGGAAGCTGATGATGTAGAAGTTGCTGAAGATGAGCCTGCTGCACCTGCTGATGCCATGAAGGCAAAAATGGTAAATGATGCGGTTGCTTATATTAAAGGTCTTGCTGAATTACGTGACCGTAATGCTGAGTGGGCAGAACGTGCAGTTAGGGAAGCTGTAAGTCTGACTGCCAGTGAAGCACTTGAGCAAAATGTTGTTGATATTGTTGCCACCGATATAACAGATTTGCTGCAGCAGGCAGATGGTCGTTTGATCAAAGTGGGCACCATAGAAACTGTCCTTGTAACAGAAAATATGGACACTGAATACCTTGAGCCAGACTGGCGTACGCAACTGCTGACTATTATCACGGACCCAAGTGTTGCTTACATGCTGATGCTGGCAGGTATTTATGGCTTGTTACTGGAAGGCTATAACCCGGGTGCTATGGTGCCGGGGGTTGTGGGCGCTATTTGTCTGTTGCTGGCATTATTTGCATTTCAGGTATTGCCTGTGAACTACGCGGGACTGGCGCTTATGTTGCTGGGTATCATGTTAATAATTGCCGAAGGCTTTGCACCCAGTTTTGGTGTATTGGGGATCGGTGGGCTTGCCGCTTTCGTATTTGGTTCAGTAATACTCATGGACACTGATGTGCCCGGCTATACCGTCTCACGTACATTGATTGGTGGCATTGCCACAATGGGTGGTTTGGCCTCACTTGGGCTGGTGTACATGTTTGTTAAGGCACGTGGTCGCCCGGTTGTTAGTGGTGCTGAAGCTATGATTGGGCAAATGGCAGAAGTATTGACTGATTTTACCGGGTCCGGGCCATTTCACGGCAGTGTATTTATAGACAGCGAGCGTTGGCAGGCTGAATCAGCCTCGCCTGTTACTAAAGGCAAGCAGGTGCGAGTGCTTGCGCTGCATGGGCTGGTTCTGACTGTGGAATCACAAGATTAGTAAATAGAACTCAAAAAATCGAGTACTGGAGTAAATGTTTATGATTGTTGCAATGTTTATTGTTGGTGCGATTGTTCTTCTGTTATTCGTATCGATCAAGATACTGAATGAGTATGAACGCGGTGTGGTGTTTTTGCTTGGACGTTTCCAGCGCGTAAAGGGCCCGGGGATCATCATTGTTGTCCCGTTTATTCAGCAGATGGTTCGTACTGATCTGCGTGTGATCACCATGGATGTGCCCACGCAGGATGTTATCAGTCGTGACAATGTGTCAGTGAAAGTAAATGCGGTTGTCTACTTTCGTATTATTGATCCTGAGCATGCCATTATTCAAGTGGCTAATGTATTTGAGGCAACCAGTCAACTTGCACAAACCACCTTACGTTCCGTACTTGGCCAGCATGAACTGGATGAGATGCTCTCTGAGCGTGATAAATTGAATGCTGATATTCAGGAAATTCTGGACAGACAGACTGATGCCTGGGGTATCAAGGTGTCTGCTGTTGAAATTAAGCACGTAGATATTGATGAAAGTATGATCCGTGCAATTGCTGCTCAGGCTGAAGCTGAGCGTTCTCGTCGCGCTAAGATTATTCATGCAGAAGGTGAAGAACAGGCTGCGCAAAAACTTGCGGATGCAGCGGCGGTATTAGGTCAGCATGGTGCAGCATTGCAACTTCGGTATCTGCAGACACTGACAGAAATATCCAATGAAACCAGCAACACAATTGTATTTCCTCTGCCAATGGATCTGATTAAACCTATCATGGAAGCGGCAGAGAATTTGTCAGGCAAAAAACCGCCTCCGGGTTCGGGCCCGAGATCACTGGACTAATTTGGGGGTTATTTAATAGATTGCCACCTTGCCTCAAGTCCTTCGAGGCTGAGGTCAGTCCACTTCTCGTCGTTGGCGTTTAATGATGCTTCCAGTTTGTTGAATCGTTCAGTAAATTTGCGATTGGCGTTTCTTAGCGCCTGTTCAGGGTTGACCTTAAGGTGACGTGCCAGGTTAGTGACTGCCAGCAACAGGTCGCCCAGTTCTTCTTCTATATGTGCCTGATCGCCCTGCTCGTCAGCTTCGATGAGTTCATCCAGCTCTTCGTGGACTTTTTCCAGTACCTGCCCCGGGTTTTCCCAGTCGAAGCCTACTGATGCGGCCTTTTTAGAGGTTTTAGTGGCAAGTGTCAGTGCGGGGAGATTGCCGGTCAGTCCGCTAAGAATGCCTCCTGCAGAAATGCCTTTCTCAGCGCGCTCCTCTGCTTTGTGCTGTTCCCATGCCCGATGCTGGTCTTCAGCACTGCCTGCTTGCTGACCGGCAAATACATGGGGGTGTCGACGAATAAGTTTCTCGTTGATAGCGCCAGCCACATCGTCGAAAGCAAACAAACCTTGCTCTGAAGCCATCTGGCTGTGAAACACTACCTGTAACAACAGGTCGCCAAGCTCACCACGCAGGTCTTCGAGGTCACCTCGTTCAATGGCATCTGCCACTTCATAGGCTTCTTCGATGGTGTATGGGGCAATGCTGCTAAAGTTTTGTTCAATGTCCCAGGGGCAGCCGGTTTCTTTGTCCCGGAGGGCTGCCATTACGTCAAGTAATTTAGTTATATTATTCATAAGTTTATATTTTTTTATTAAATTAATTTCTTACCTATAAACCGCTTTAATCAGTTGTCTGACCATATGCCCTGTTGCTCCCCAGATATGGTGATCCTCCCAGTGGTATTCCCAGGTCTCCAGCAGTACGCCATCACGCTCCCGGTCATCCCTGCGGCCATTTGCCTCATCCAGCAGGAATTCCAGTGGCACCTCAAAAATACTGGCTACCTCAGCCTCTTCGGCAACAGGCTGGAAATTGCTTTGCACCAGCCCAACGACGGGTACTACGGCGTAGCCTGTGATAACTGCCTGAGCTGGCAGGTACCCGGCAATCTCAACCATAGCCGGGTTGAGACCGACTTCTTCATGGGCTTCGCGTAAAGCAGTCTGGGTAAGGTCATCATCACCGTCTTCGGATCTGCCGCCAGGAAAGCTGATTTGTCCCGGGTGTTCTGGCAGGTCATGGCGGCGTTCTGTGAACAGCACATGTAAGCCTCTGCCCCGGTCTATCAGAGGCACCAGTACGCCTGCCGTACGCAGTGGTAATTGAAACCAGGCTGCCAGTGTTTGTGGGGAAATGGCTTGCTGAGCATCGCTTACCGGGTCTGCCGGTAAGCGTGTGTCAGCCAGGCGGCGAATGATTTGCTCACGCACCGCGCATACCCCCGCCTAGCCTTTGATGCCGCCTTTGGTGAGCTCAGCGGCATTGAGCAAGCGATCCAGCTCTTCGTCGGTCAGGTCTGTTTCTTCCTTGCAGACATCACGGATGGGTTTTCCTTCCTTATATGCCTGTTTGGCAATGGCAGCGCCCTTCTCGTAACCGATGATGCTGTTAATAGCAGTCACCAGTATGGGGTTCTTGTCCAGAGCCTCGTTGAGTTTGTCCTGATTGACGGTGAATCCGGCAATCGCTTTGTCGCCCAGTAAAGCGGCGCAATTGCCGGTGATTTCCGTACTCTGCAGCAGGTTGTAGGCAACCACGGGCAGGCTCACGTTCAGCTGGAAATTACCGGACTGGCCGGCAGCAGTAATCGTGGCGTCATTGCCAATAACCTGCATGCTGACCATGGCCATGGCTTCAGGAATCACCGGATTGACCTTGCCGGGCATGATGCTGCTGCCAGGTTGCAGGGCTGGCAGGGCAATTTCACCCAGGCCAGCGAGAGGACCGCTGTTCATCCAGCGCAGATCGTTGGCAATCTTTGTTAGCGATACCGCTACTGTTTTAATCTGGCCTGATAACTCAACAGCAGCATCTACGCTGCTGAGGGCTTCGAAATAATTTTCTGCAGCACTGAAGCTGATCCCGGTTTGTTCACTGAGCAGTACGGCAACTTTTTCACCAAACTTAGGGTGTGCATTAATGCCGGTGCCGACAGCAGTACCGCCCTGGGC
>JAAERX010000112.1 GCA_024229935.1 Gammaproteobacteria bacterium
AGCTCATGGATCAGCGCATTGGTATGGGGCGTATTCAAGATGAAATCAATCTGTATCGAAGTGAGCAGAACACCCGCTTGGCCCAGTTGGATGTGCAAAAAGAAAGTCTTGCCATTGAGCAAGAGGGCTTCACTGAATACCAAGGTGAATATTATCGATTAGGGGCAGATATTGCCCGCCTAGAGCAAACCATTGAGCATCAGAAGCAGCAAGAGCAGCAGTGGCAGTCTGATTATGCTGAAACGCAACGTCAACTTGAACGCATCGCAGAGGTGATTACCAATGATAGTCGCGAACTTGCCCATTTGCAGCAACAAGAAGATCAACTGGCCCCGGATACTGAGGTTGCCCAAGAACAGCTATTGGAAGCAGAGCTAGTATTGCAAGCTAGCGAAGAGGATCAGCAAAGCTGGCAGCAGCAATGGGATGAGCAAGCAAGTGAGCAGGGTGAATTAAAACGGCAGTTGGATGTCACCAAAACTAACTTGCAACACCACGGTCAGCGTTTTGAACAGTTGGCGCAAGAATTACAACGTTTACGCGAAGAGCGTGAGAATTTGGTGGAGCAAGAGGATAGCGATAATCTGCAATTATTGCAGGAACAGCTGGCTGAGGCTGAGCTGAATACGCAATCCCAGCAGCAGCAACTGGGTGACTTAGAAGAGCAGCAGCAGCAACTGCGTAGTAGTGAACAAGATAGTCAAAGCGCTCTTGATAAGGTAAAGAGTGAACTCAATCAGGTACAAGGTCAGGTTGCCTCTTTGCACTTGTTACTAGAAGATGCCCAACAAGTTGCTACTGAGTGCCCGTCAGATTGGTTGCAAAGCGACGAAAATACCTTGCTGAAGAGTCTAAAAGTCGATGCTGGTTGGGAAGCGGCGGTCGAGCAGGTGCTGGGTGATTGGCTAAACGCACCCTTTGTGCAAGAGTCCGTATTACAAGAGGCAGAAGCACTGCTGGCTAATCCCGGTTTGGCTTTGCTGCATACAAATCAGCAGTCCGTTAGCCTGGCGGGTAGTTTGTTAGAAAAAGTCAGGGGCAGTGACCAGGTGGCAGGTTTATTGGGCCATGTCGTTGTTGCCGATTCGATTAGTGAGGCGCAACAGAAGCTGGCTGACTTGCCTGCTTATGCCAGTGTCATACTGAAAAGTGGCTTATGGTTTGGTCAAGGCTGGTCGAGAACGGCTAAAACCACCCAGGCTGATGCCGGTAGTGGTTTGTTAGAGCGCCAGCAGCAATTGGCGGCACAAGAGAAAAATCTAGAGCGGTTGCAGCAACAACAAGACGAGTTTTTTGCCGCGCATCAGATGCAGCGAGAGAAGGTCGACCAGGTGCATGAGTCTTTGTTGAGCCAGCGCATGCAAAGCCAGCAAGCGCAACAGGCCCACCAACAGTTGCAGCAGCAGTTGGCCTTGTTACAACAGCAGCAAGCGCAGCAACAACAACAGTACGAGCGCATTCAACTGCGTATTCAAGAGCAAAAGCTGGTGCACCAGGAGCTTGCGCAAACTATTGAGCTATTGGCAGAGCAACAGCAAGAGCTAGAGCAAGCGCTGCAGGCCAGTCAGTCTCAACAACCTGCTTTGCAGCAACAAAAAGAGCAGATACAAACACAATTACAGCAGCATCGTCAGGTGCATACTCAAATCCAGCAACAAGTAATTCAATTGCAGGCGCGCGTATCCAGTGTGGAAGCTCAAAAACACAGCCTGGGGCGTTCCTTGGAGCGTTTGCAGGAGCAAAATCTAGAATGGCAGCAGCGTAAAGAAGATATCCTAGAGCGTGGTCAAGAGCAGGGGCAGGATCCAGCACCGGAAATGCAGCAGCAATTAGAAGTGCTGGTGGAGCAGCGCATGGTTGCTGAAGTGGCAATGAACGAAAAGCGCCAAGCCATGACTGACTTGGAAACCAGAATTGGAGAAATTGAGCAGCAGCAATTGCGACAAGAGCAGGACATTACTCATCGTGAACAGATGCTGCAAGATCAGCGTTTAGTAGAGCGGGAAATTGAAGTCACGGCGGACAATATTAAACAACAAATGGCTGAGCAGAATATGTTGGTCGAAAAGTTGGCGGACCTATTGCCAGAAGAGGCAGAAGAGGGGGCCTTGAGTCGTTTACTAGAGCAAGTACAAAACCGTATTCGGCGCTTGGGTGCGATCAATTTGATGGCTATCGATGAATACAAGGAGCAGCAGGAGCGTAAGGAGTTTCTTGATAAGCAGCATGAAGAGCTAATAACTGCTTTGGACAGCTTAGAAGAGGCGATTCGCAAAATTGATCGTGAAACTCGCAGTCGCTTTAAGGAAACCTTTGATGCAGTGAACACCAGCTTACAGCAGTTATTTCCCAAGGTGTTTGGTGGTGGTCGCGCTACTTTGGAACTCACCGACGATGACCTGTTATCAACCGGCGTTACTATTATGGCGCAGCCACCGGGCAAACGTAACAGTAGTATTCATCTGCTTTCTGGTGGCGAGAAGGCATTAACCGCGATTGCGCTGGTTTTTTCCATTTTTCAGCTAAATCCATCGCCGTTTTGTATGCTCGACGAAGTCGATGCCCCCCTTGATGATGCCAACGTTGAGCGTTATGCTCGCTTGGTGAACGAAATGTCGGCAAAAGTGCAGTTTGTTTATATCTCTCACAATAAAATTGCGATGGAAATGGCCACGCAGCTGTTAGGTGTGACCATGCAGGAATCTGGCGTCTCTCGTCTAGTGACCGTGGATATAGATGAAGCGGTTAATTTGACCCAAGAGTTGGTTTAATAATATAGAAGTGTTCTTCCCTGAATTTTTATTCAGCTGTTTCTGCATGTCTAGTAAAAAATAATACAGTTCTAGCATATTTAATGTTAGATCTAATTGGCTTTGGATATTTAAAAATGATGTTCGTATATTGAATATGTTGTATTAAGCAATTAATACTCATGACTCGAGTTTGGCACAATATTATAAAAGCAAGAACATTAGGTTGCCCTGTAGGCCGCTCCAGTTGGATTTCATTAGCCAAATCGAAAACGCAAATCGTTATTTGGATTTTGTCTTATAAATATTATAAATGTTCACAAAAGGGACACCTGTTAATATAATATTCTTCAATAAATAGAATTAAAAAAATATATTAAAAGGGGTTTCGCTAATTGCTAAATATGGGTATAGTGTGCCTGATTGCTATAATTTCATGGTAAACATGGCCTTGTTTGGACAGCACTCCAGATAAGAGATAACTACAAATGCATACGGTTGACCTATGACATTGACGCACTGGTTTCTATTATGTGGTGGCATGACCATCATTGCTATCACCATTGACGGCATCCGCCGCATGATTTCCCGCCCCTCCACGTTAGCCATCAATCTTGATGAAACCTTGCAAAACCTACCGGTTAGTGATTTTCGCGCTGAATTACCCAATGGCGGCGCTCGCTTGGCAGAGCATTCTGTCGCTAAAGAAGTAGCGGATACCCCTAAACCTATAGAAGAAGTTGGTTCGGTAGCAGAGGCGGCTGAACTA
Source organism: Gammaproteobacteria bacterium (assembly GCA_024229935.1). GTDB lineage: Bacteria > Pseudomonadota > Gammaproteobacteria > Steroidobacterales. The sequence continues at coordinate 3,520 of JAAERX010000112.1, forward strand.
GAAACAGAGCAATTCGAACATTGTTCTATTACTGATGTCGATGCAGAAGCACCAGTGTTGGACGAATTGGATATCGCAGCGGAGGTATCTGAAGAACCTGAATTAGAATCTTTTGCCTCTGATATGGAGTCGGTGGCGGCAGATGAAGAGCATGGCGCTGTGGAAGCGGCGCTAATGGATGATGAGACAGTCAGTGAAATAGCCATGGAGTCATCGGCGACGCTGGACCAAGAGCTAGAGCTTGCAGAACCGTTCGCACCTGAATTTGATCTGGCATCGCCTGAAGATAGCCAGCAAGAACTAGCTTCTGAGGAGCAAGAAAACCCGTTGATGGCCGTCTTTGATCCAACTCGTCCAGTGCATGAAGTGGTCGAGTCTCACAAGATGGTGCAGGGTGACATGTTCGCAGAACAAGAAGAGGCGCCAGTAGAAGCGCTTGATGATTGGAGTGAATATTCGGACTTGGAAGGCGCTAACGAACCTGTAACAAATGCCGCTGAACTGGAAGACGCTCTGGAAGATGACCCGTTAGTGGCCGCTGAGAATGCGTTAGAGGCAGAGATTGCCGTTGAATGTATAGCTGAAACTGCAGAGCAACTTGGTGAGCAAGATTTTGAGTTAGAGCAATTGGAGGCAGACTCAGCGCTGAGCGCGGCCCCAGAGAATGATGATATCTTACTTACCGACACAGGTCTGGACGAAGTTGAAAATAAGGCTGAAAGCATCGGTGCTCGACTTGCCAAGGTGACCTCTTTCTCATTCGGCAAGAAACTCTTAGAGAATCGTCGCAAACAGGCAGAAGAAGCACAGAGCCTACAAGAATTAGTTGAATCAGAAGAATCTGTGGTGGCCAATGTCGAGCAGGTGTTGAGTATCATCGTTGCTGCTAAAGATCCACAGGGTTTCTTTGGTAACAACTTGCACGGCTTGGTTGAAGCTTGTGGCATGGTGCATGGCAGTATGGACCTGTTCCACCGGTTTGAAGACGGTCTTACCGAAGGGCAAACGCAATTCAGTTTGGCTAATATGACGGATTCGGGCGCTTTCGATTTGGATACAAT
>JAAERX010000113.1 GCA_024229935.1 Gammaproteobacteria bacterium
CGATTGTTCGTGATGGCTATAATGCATAATAAAGAGTTATTAGAAGGAAAAAACTCTGAGAAAGAGCTTGACAAGCTGGATTGCTGGTATGTACATTATGCGGCAGGAGACATAAAACGTTTATATGAGATTTGCCCATACGAATTAAAGTGGGTTGCGTTTGAGAGAGGGGATAAACCCCTAAAGTTTTATAAACTGGACAGGATCAGGAGATTAAGTTATGGGTCGCAATAATGACACACCCCCACCACCGCCACCAAAAACCCCGCCACCGCCTGCTGAAGATGTTACTGCTGAAGTAATTGCGCCGACTATGAGACAGGAAGCAGCCCGCCGGGCAAGAGCAGGTGCTTACATCACCAAGGGTCAGAAGATGGGAGCGGGTGGTCAGTTGCTTGGTGCGTCACCTATCCAGCTAGCTAACGTTAGAGCGGCGGCACAAGCCGGCAGAAGCACGCCAATAGCTAAGGCTAAAACAATTGATGAGTTTCAACAGATAGAAAAAATGAGTGGCAAAATTGGTACAACATTGACTAACTTAAAAGTCAAACAAAGACGATCTGCATATAATAAATATTTACAACAACGTCAAAAAAATATTGCAGCCTCTAAAAAAACTATAAGCCCTGAGGGTGGGATGATAATATAATGGATGTATCTTCTTTAATTACGATGTACAAACGTGAGAAGTCTAGCTCTGAGAGGCAGAACTTTGAGAATCTTTACGAATCTGCGGCTGAGTTCTGCAACCCAAGTGCTGATAACATTCAAAGCAAACGCTCCAAGGGGCAACGTGACGATGTTCAGCGTATCACCGACATTGGCATCAAAGCCCGCCGTATGTTTACTGCTGGTATGATGAGCCACTTGTTTCCGCAGGGACAAAACTGGATTCGTGTTGTATCTCAGAACCGTGACCTGCAAACCAGCGACAACGTGGTGCGGGCATTAAGCTCTGTGACTAAAAAGTTTGTCCGTGGTATCGAAGATTCTAACTTCTACGAGGAAATGAGCCAGTGTATTGACCATTGCGGGTACATTGGAACTACAGCTTTGTACTGTGAACCCACAAACAAGCGTATATTAAACTTCCGTTCGCACTACATCAACCAGTTTTTCTTTTGTGAAAACTACTTGGGTGAGGTTGACACGGTTATCCGTGAGTTTAAGCTAACCGCCCGTCAAGCC
>JAAERX010000114.1 GCA_024229935.1 Gammaproteobacteria bacterium
GTCAGACACCTTTATGTTCCGCATATTCCTAACCAGTTATATGAACATGCGCATTTCAGCCACGGATCCATGGCCCAATGCCAGTGAGGTGTTTGCGTTGCAGATATTCGGTGAGTATGTGCCGTTGCTGCTGATTGCAATTATGACCTTTATATTGATAACCAGCTCCGGGACCATGGCCATGGCAGTTAACTACGCCTACCGGGGAGATATAAAAAAAACCGTGTGGCTTATCGTTGCCACCGCACTTTTCGGGGCATCTTTCGTAGGAATGCAGGCTTTTGAATGGAGCAAGTTGATTGAAGAGGGCGTACGCCCCTGGGGTAATCCATGGGGCGCATCCCAGTTCGGTTCTGCATTTTTTATGATTACCGGTTTTCACGGCCTCCACGTGACCGCGGGTGTTATTTACCTCTTGTGGACTGCGCGGCGGGTCGGCTCGGGCTACTACGAGGGAAAGGACCTCGCAATTGTCGAGATTGCCGGACTCTACTGGCACTTTGTAGACCTGGTTTGGGTATTTATCTTCGCGTTCTTTTACCTGTGGTGAGGTGACAGTATGAGTGAAACAGCCGGCCAGCAGCATCCAATTGGTATCTACCTGAAGATATGGCTGCTGCTTTTTGTATTCAGCGCGTTCTCGTACGCGGTCGACTACTTTCAGCTACAGGGTTCCCTGCGCTGGAC
>JAAERX010000115.1 GCA_024229935.1 Gammaproteobacteria bacterium
CATGCTAAATTCGTTTGGTGCCATTTCGACCTGCATTGTCCTGATATCGTCTTCATTCCATACATGGCTAAACTCTATGGCACCGCTACTGGTTAAAGATGATGTTACGGATTTTAAAGAGCGCGAACCATAAGGCGGTGTGCCTGGTGGTATACCGCCTGGGCTTATGTCGTTAATACAAGAAAAGGTAATCCAGTAAGTTGCTAGCCCGCTAGGGTTAAAGTTTATTTCGGCGCTATCTATTGCTATAAAATCTTGCTCAAATAAATCACCTGTACCTATAGTTGATCCTATGCTTATTCTCATGGTTGCTGGGATGTTTGGTGTTATAGACTCAGTAACAAAACTGACAACCCTATCTTCATTCTCTGTGCCCGAGGCAACTGTTACTTGCTGGGATACACCCGCTGTTGCACCATTTACAACTGGCTCAGGTGTTAATAGTGCTGCACCGCTTGACCATGTAACCGTTGACTTGCCGCTTGTAAATAATCTCGTCCAGCCCGTTAAATCAATACTAAAGCTAGTGTTTACCAAATCATCCTGAAACAAAGCA
>JAAERX010000116.1 GCA_024229935.1 Gammaproteobacteria bacterium
TATCATTGATTATGGCAGTGTTGTGTTTAAATATCAATCGTCAAACTCCCTGATACTCACAACATTATCAAGATTCACAAAACTCACACCATCGTCCACACACAGAGTGCCCTCCATGTTATAGGTGAAAGCTCTGGCAGCCACCCAACAATGTTCATCAAACCAATCTTGCAAATCCAGATTGTTACTCTCGGGTATCTGAATCTGATACTGGGCCCGAGTTCCATTCAGAAACTCCATGAGAACGTTCATGGGTTCAGTATTCATCATTCTCTATGTCCTGTTTGAGTTTTAATTTTTCCAGGCTAATTTTATCTTTGAATGTCATAATAAATGCACTAATTGCCAGTATCAATATGCCAGCGCTTTCGTACACAATATTAATGGTATCTGTGCCCTTGGTTGTTAGTATAATCATACGAGTCAGAGCAGTAATAGCAATAATAATGGGCAATGTTACTGGTATACGATGATCGTTATAGAAGGCTCCCACCATTCCCAAGATCTCAGCATATATAAACAACAGAAATAAGTCAGCTAACTCCATCCTACCCTGAGTAGTAAACATATTAAATACATCATAGCCTGCTGCATATACTGTGCCTGCTACAATAAACAGAAGCAGAGCCTTCTCGATGTGAAGGATGCCTCTGTGGACTGTGCGCTTAACCCTATGGCTGTTGATCACTAGGATACCTTTGATAATTGATTCCACAAGTAGCACGAACATTTATCCTGTATTGTTTAATTTTTTTACGGCCGCCAGCAATAGTGTATGAATTAAGATCAGTGCTGACAACTTCCACAGTATCTAGATCTGCCCAAAAACCTTTTTTGTTACAGGCAAAATGCGCGGCTGCCCAGGAATTTTCTGTAGCCGTCTTTAGATTAACACCAGTGCCTGTGGTAGTAACACTGGGTTGTGTGTGGGCTGTGAGAGGTGTTAGTAACAACACCACAGCCATAAGGTTTCCTTTGTAATTCATAGTCTATCTCCGCATACGAGCAATGTCTTTGGCTTCCTGGGTGCCTTTCATGACTGGTACCGCATTGCTCTTGTGTAATGTAGCAATACCAGCAATTAAATCGCCTGTGTATTCCTTGGCTTCAGGCTTGGCAGTTGCTTCAGCACTTTGCTGATGGCTGTCTGCGCTTGGGTACTGTTGTCCCTCATCCCTGCGATAACTACTTATCCTGGGCTGAGTAATTGGCTTGAAAGTCTGATGCGTGGGCTTGACGCTAACTTTACCACGACCGAATGCCTTGTCTACATACTCATCAAATGTGACTTTCTGTAAATGGTTCTGCCCAGCAAATTTATTGTAGTCTCGCCACTCACGTTCCAACCTAGCTTGATCAGACTTTGTGATCTTGACCTTGCGTCGACCTCTATAAACAGTGTCGTAAGCATGGCCCATCATGTGCATAGTCATATCAGTCTCCTAGTTGCCAAAATACTATAACATATGATCGTTTGGTTGTCAAATTCTCACAGCCTTGATCTGGTCTCTGCCAATGCCAGTGTACTTGCTAGCACCACCAAAATGCATATACCAGAAGTCAATGGCACCTTGTTCATTTATTGAACTCACGGTTGCTCTGAACACACCATCCACAAAAATCTGCCACTGAAAAATCATCTCCAGGCCTCCTGTACATGTGCTCTGTGCCATAAATCAGTGCCAGTTTTCTGTAGCAAATCCATAGCATGGTACTTTCTGTACTGACCCAGATGGGCTCCAGTAGCAAATTGTATTGCCTTGTCCAGCACTATGCAGCTACCTCTGAAGTGTAACGTTCAAATGCCTCACGGACTGTGGGACTAAAGGCACCTGGCGACTTACGGATAAAACTAAAGTAGGGATACCAGTCCATGCCCAAAAACTCACGGTCACGGTTCAAAATCTTCAATGCTTTTTCGATGGTCATTATTATGCCTCCAAACCGTAGTAACTAACAGCAGTCCAACCTTCGGGGTCAACCATGAGCATGTCACCAGTGTCAACACACTCAACCAAGTCACCCACACTCAGTGAGCGCATATCACAAATACGCTCAAATTTGCTCTGGTCGCCGTAGCCGTTGCCCATGTGAAATACATCTTCCAGGTTGCTGGCCTCACACATAGCGACTTTCTTAAACTTGGCGGCCATTGTAGGCTCCCAACGCTCTGAACCGAAGAATGTAACGTCTCGGCTAATCTTTGCGTCAGTCTCAAACTCACCCAAGTCACCCTCGAAACCAACTTCGTTGATGCGGTCTATGGCTTCTGAGCTAAGTCTGTGTTGGAAAATGTTGAACTTCATATGCGCTTCCTTAACTGTTTCTTCACTGTACATATATATGATAGCACAGATAGACGATCTGTCAACATCTAAGTAGCGGATTTCCTTGAAGTTTTTCAGCACACATAAGTTATTGATTTTACAGAAGTTTTTTCAGCTATTTTGCAAGATATTTCTTAAAAAAGTATCCTGCTAGAAAGCCAAAGCTAAAGATTATAATTTCACCCATGATTTACCCCTTGTATCTCTCAGCTAAATATTGCTCGTGATGCTTCCATTCACCGTTGTCAATGAATCCCCATTCTCTCAGTTTAGGACCTGGAACGAAGAAAGTCCATACATCAGTACCAGGCTCCAGCTCAATGCGGTGAAGGCTGTGACTGCCAGAAAAACGGAAGTGGCCTCTGGCGCGCCAGTGCCTGCCAGTAGGCGTATGCTCCCAATACCCACCTTTAAGGATAACAGTGAAATAGCACCAAGGATGATCATGTAAATCATCGGGGTCTCCCTTGTGAAAATTATGTATAAACATATTTATAGGGAACCACTTGCGATTCTTGAGGAAGATATAATAACGAGTCAGGTAAGGCTCATTACTTGTACGATCAGGTATTACAACTGCTCTGCCCCGAGAATCTAGCCACGCTAGCAATCTAGAAAATATTTTCATACCAGCATTATACACTAGCGCAGCTAGATTGTCAATCATTTACAGGATTACTTACCAGCTAACTTGACTGGGGTGCCATCCTTGAGTGCAATAGTTTTTTCTGTACGATCGCACTTTACAATCAGACGCTCTGAGCCTGGGAAGTTTACCCAGAGATCCATGCTGGAACTTCTCATGCGCTTGATTTTGATCGCTCCGTGATCTGGAAATGCTGCTTTTACTTGTTCCACACAGACTGTGTAGTCCGCGTTTTGGCTATCGGCGTGAGCCAAGGTGCCATAGGTTGATAAAAAGCCCAAGAGGGCAAGTGTAGTTGCTGTGAGTTTCATTTTCAATCTCCTTTAATAATCTACTCTGTAGCATTATTGGTCGGATTCGGCTGAGTACCTTTGTCTGTAATCGCGCACCGCGGCTTTGATAGCATCCTCTGCTAGAACGCTACAATGAATCTTTACAGGAGGTAAACTTAACTCCTGTGCTAACTCTGTGTTCTTGATCTGTGTTGCTTGATCAAGTGTCATGCCCTTTACCATTTCAGTTAATAGGCTACTGCTCGCTATCGCCGAACCACACCCATAGGTTTTGAATTTGGCATCTTCAATAACACCATCTTCGTCCACCTTGATTTGCAATCGCATAACATCGCCGCAGGCCGGCGCCCCTACCATGCCAGTGCCAACACCGTCTGTAGCAGGGTCCCATTTGCCTACATTGCGAGGATTTTCGTAATGATCTATTACTTTGTCTGAATATGCCATAGCAATGCTATTTATATGACTTATTTTATAATTAAGGATTTTCTTGTCACAAAAAAGCCCTTGGGTAAGGGCTTTAAATAATTATTCAAAGATTAGTATTGTGTTCCTGAAGCATAAGAGGTACTGTTATTTAAATCCCCTATGTCTACAGCATTTCCGTCGCTCGCAAAAGGAAACTTTTCAATAGTATTGTAATAATTAAAATTATCATCACTACCAGCGGTTGAATATCCGCTTGAAGTACTTGAAGTTCCAGACGCGTCTCCGGTAGGTTGTGTGAGATCAGCTACATCTGTAGCATTACTATCTGATGAAAATGGGAACTTCTGTATAAAGTTTTTTAAAGGAAAACTTGGAGTTCCTGCACCACCTGAAGCATATCCATGAGAACTACTTGATTGTCCAGTTGCCTTCCTGACAGGCTGTGCTAAATCCCCTACATCTGTGGAATTCGAATCTGTTGTGAATGAAAACTTTTCAATTTTGTTAGCTGGAGAAGGGTTATTACCAGATGCATAGCCATAATCAGTACTTGACTGTCCAGCTGCAGCGTCCAAAGTTCTGGTTAGGTCTGCTACATCAGAAGAATTTCCGTCGGAACCAAAGGCAAATTTTTGTATGGTGTTGCTATAACTATTAGCAGGTGTATAACCACCTGACACATAACCGTTTTCAGAACTGGAGGCACCTGTAAAATTATAAAGATTAGTCAACAAATTACCCACATCAGATGCATTTGTACCTGCAGTAAAGCTAAATTTTTGTATATTGCTAGTGGAAGTCCCCCCACTCTGTCTACCACCACAGAGATAACCACTAGTGCCACTTGATTGTCCTTCCGACGATGTTATAGATCTACCACTTACCAAATCTGAAACATCTGTAGCATTACCATCACTAGTAAAGCTATATTTCTCAATTACATTTATGTGTGTACTACCACCATTGGGTGTGCCGCCTGAGTTAAAACCATAGTTAGTGCCTTGAAAACCAGTGGGTCCACTACTACCTGAACCGCCGGGTGTTAAAACCACTCCTGCATTTAATTGTACTCCACCTGAAATTGTAATTGGCATTTTTTAGCTCCTTGTTAGTATTGTTGACCTGCAGTACAATTAAATCTGCCATCAGTTAAATTGCCCACATCTGTGCCGTTGTCATCACTTGCAAATGGAAATTTTTCTATGGTATCAGTTAGATTATAACCATCATTGATATTACCACCTGATGCATATCCTGAAGTTGTGCTGGATTGCCCAGAACCGTTAGCCTGTGTTACACTCAAATCACCAATATTGGAGGAGTTGCCATCAGAAGTAAACGAAAACTTTTGAATTGTGCTCTGGTGAAATGGACCTACTATCCCGCCAGTAGCATAACCGTGTGTGGTACTGGACTGACCGCTACCCATACTGTATCCCAATTGGGTAAGATCACCTACATCAGTTGAATTGCCATCACTTGCAAAGGGAAATTTTTCAATTCTGTCAGAAAAGCTGGGACCTCCGGGAAAAATCGAGGTAACATATCCTGATTCTGAGCTGCTTTGACCTGTGCCCCCTCCACCTTCGCCGATTAAATCACCTACATCAGTTGAATTGCCATCACTTGCAAAGGGAAATTTTTGTATCTGATTGGTAGGATCTCTGGATGGATTATTCCTACCTCCTGAATTATAACCACTAGTGGAACTACTTTGTCCAGTACTGGACGTAATTACTGCTAAAAGATCGCCCACATCACTAGCATTGCCATCAGTACTGAAAGCAAACTTTTGTATGTTATTAAAGCTAGAGCTATTCACTATTTGACCACCTGAGTTATAACCACTAGTGGAACTACTTTGTCCACTAGCAAGCACAGCAGCAACTGCTAGATCGCCCACATCAGTGGCATTGGCATCACTTGTAAAACTAAATTTGTCTATGATATTACTGGTTCTGTCACCAGATGTGGGGTGTAAATCACCACCTGAAACATATCCATAGTTACTGCCCTGAAAAGAATAGCTACCACCTCCACCACCACCCGAGCTCTGCGTGAGAACAACTGGTCCGCTTAATTGTACTCCACCTGAAATTGTAATTGGCATTTTTTATCTCCTTGTTAGTATTGTTGTCCTGTATTAGTGCCTGCTTCCTTGGCAATTGTAAGATCGCCCACATCTGTGGCATCGCCATCACTGCTAAAACTAAATTTATCAATGATGTTTGAGTACGCAGGCGTAAGACCACCAGTCCTGTAACCATAAGTTGTGCTACTTGTGCCACACAACCTAGAGGCTCCCACAGTTAAGTTACCTACGTTAGTAGCGTTGCTGTCTGAGCTAAAACTGAATTTTTGTATAGTGTCGTTGTCATCCTGTGGAGCATCACCGCCCGAAACATAGCCGTGAGTGGAACTGTTTTGTCCAGTGGGTTTGTCGGGCGTATTAATTAAATCCCCTACATCAGTGCTATTGCTGTCAGCACTAAATGGGAATTTTTCTATGTCATTGGTATTGCCTGATGTATAACCATGGGTGGAACTAGATTGCCCAGAAGTAGAATATCTACTAGATAAAAGATCAGCAACGTCAGTTGCATCGTTATCAGCACTAAATGGAAACTTTTGTATTTCATTGTTATTGCTAGTGGCTGTAATCCCACCACTGCTATATCCATTGGTTTCACTACTCTGACCTGAGGCTATTCTAGTTGCTGTTGTCAGATTAGCTACACTAGTAGCATCGCTATCAGTACTAAAGGTAAACTTTTGAATATCTGAATAAGTGCTTCCATCGAATCCGGCTACAACATAACCACTGGTTGTGCTACTGGAACCAGTGCCCCATATAATTGCAATTGCAGTGTCTGCTACGTTTGTGGCGTTACCATCGGACGCATAGCTATATTTTTGTATAGTAGATAAAGCCCCAGGCCCAGCTTGACCTGTGGAATCATAGCCATAATTGGTGCCCTGATTATTACCGGTTACTGGCGTGGGCGCCGCCCCCGAGCCAGGTGCTAAATTTACACCGCCACTTAATGTTACTCCACCTGAAATTGTGATTGGCATTTTTTATCTCCTGGTTGGTTTTATTTAATGTATTTATCTGATATAATATCTATTTCTAATTTACTTTTTTACACAAATACTATTTTAGATTTTCCGAGTTGTCAAGTATGTCAACTCCAAAGTTTGTGAGGTATTGGTTGATCATCTTTAATGCATCTTTTCTGGGATAGATATCTATAATCTCTTGGGTATCCTCCAATAATTCTGTGACTATGTCAAACTCGATTCCATTATTGTGATTAATAAGTGCGACATTGTATCTGATACGGTTTATAGCATATGCTTCATCATATCCATAAGGACCACGCAGACCAGCAATCTGGTCTCCTCCGGTGCCATTTGGTGATGCCTCTGCGCAAGTGCGTGACTCTGTGGATACAATTGTCTTGGTCCCATAGGACATGATACTGTCGTGTGCTGGACAGACACTGTATCTACCATGCCCGAAATGGGGGAAGGTTAGTCCATCGCTAGCATTTATGGGGTTATTAGGACCGTGACTCAGTCCGACTGTATGACCAATCTCATGTAGATGAGTGCCGATACCGCAAGCAGAATATGGTTGCAGCGGCGTATTAAAAAGTCCAGAATATCCTGCATACCCACAGATTACACCATTACCAGAGTTTGTCATTGCGCCGTCCGCCCACAAAACGAGGTCATGACCTATGTCTGGTTTCCACTCTGCAGAAGTTGTGAAGTATCCCTTCTGTATTCTGACCGGCACAAGTTTGACATAGACCCCTGCACGTTCATACATTTTGTTCATCTCATCTATAACCTTCACGATCTGTTCCCTTTCGTTGGGCAACCAATCGTCAGGATCGCACGGACCTATCTTGTTCTTGAGATCACCAACTGAATCTTCTTGGTATCCAGCACATTTGCTATCCCAGTGTAGATACACCATCTCCCACTCAACAACCGTGGTATCTGCTTCACCGTAGTAAATAAAAGGGCCATTGGATGGTATGCGGTGTAGGTATCCAGCACAGTCAATACCCAGACCATGCTGGGCATCAGATACATCACATGTTGGTTCCTCAATAATAGTGAACTGATACTCCTCGTCATTTACTGTGAGGATACCGTCTCCGACTCGGCCGTCACCGTATATGAGAAGACCTTCTTGGGTCTCTTGTGCATGTCCCATAGTCAGTTCATATTCATAGGGCTGTGCTACATCATCTATCTGATAGGTGATCTCAACTTCAACCGGATAGAACCTATCACCCGAGTCACCAATTTCTACCTCTAGTAACTCTACAGGAGGTGGAGGAGGTGGAGGTGTAATAGTGGGTGTATCTATACCAGGCACAGGAGGTTTAGCATTAATAGAGGTATCGTCGTCACCACTTCCACATGAGATTAATAAATTAATCGTTAACAAGAATATAATAGTTTTCATCTTCTTCTACCTTTAATGAGTATTCTGTGTCACTGTGTTCGTTGTGGATCAGTGAGTAAGAGTATCTGACTCGATTTAAATGATATGCCTCGTCACTCTGTAATCGAGAGCCAGCCGCATCGCCCCAATTGCCAGCGCTGAATCCCAGTTCCTCACAGGAGTTTAGTGAGTTTGTCCATAATGCGCCTGAACCATATGACATGACTGATCCCTGAGGTCCACAAGCGCCACGTGGAGATGCTCCGTCCCATCCGTGACCAAACTGTGGGAATAGACTGCCACCCTGTTGGAGTAAGTCTGTGACACCGTATTGCCAATCGGGCATGCCCCATACACCGTGCCCCAGTCCCATGGCGTGTCCTATTTCATGAGCAAAGGTTCCTAGTCCTGGACCATTTCTGCCCACAGGTGTGGGTGTTCTCATTGCAGGGTATATCGACCTTGGCATCAGTGCCTGTCCACCAACTGATCCAGATCCACCCCATCCATAAACTACATCTGACATTTCAGTTAGAAATGGAGGAGGACCGAAAGAATACAAGTCATACCATGTTGCCAACCATACCATCTCGGTCAGTTCGAACCTTATATAAACATTATTCCTTTGGTTAAACTCATTTAATTCTTGAATACCTTTAACAGCAGATATTCGATTAAAATTGTCTTGGGGTACAGGAGTTCCGTCTGCGCAATCTGTATCACAATAGGTAGTTGATCGAGCAACACCGACTTCAATGGTCACCACCTGAGTATCTTCCTCACCGTAATAGATCATGGAGGAGGCATTGCCACCCACAGGATATCCCAGACAATCAAATTTGTCGTATCCTGATGTTACATGTTGGCAAAGTGGAGGTTCCACAAACTCGTATTCAAATTCCTCACCTTCAATAATAATGGAGTGGACACCAAGTTGACCGTCTGAGGTGATCTCCAGACCTGTGTCGGTCTCTGTGACGTTGCCTGCCTGCGCCTCATATACCCACTCACGATTGGATTCAACCTTGATAATAGCAGGTTTAAAGTAATCTGCTTGTCTGCGAACAACGTTAATAAGTACTGGTTGGTATCCACACTCCTCTGAGTTTTCGGTGCTTTCAAAGGTTGTGCCGCCTTGGCCGTCAGCAACTTCAACAATCTGTGTTGTACCATCGCATTGTGTGGATAAGATTGTGCCAGACTCTGGATTGGTAACCAGAGGCGGATTTGTGGGTGTAGTTGCACCTGAAGACGACGAATCAGCAGTGCCTCCACAATTTATAAGTGATAATAAAGAAGCACATATTAAAATTTTAATAATTTTTGTCAATATTTTCTCAATTGTTGGACAAAATATTTATATAGTTAAAAAAATAAAAGAGATCATTGCGGCCGCAATAATCTTTAAAAAATTAAAATTTAGTATGGCTGACCAAGACTCCCTATTCATCTATTGACATAGATAAGAGCTTTTCTGATCGTACATGAGTGACTGTCGACCTTGCCATGTACTAAAGTATTCTGTGTTGCTAAAGTCTTCAAACTCGTGCTGATAGCAGATCAGATAGTTGTTGGGGTTAAGCTTTTTAACTAAATTCTCTCTAAACTCTAAGGGTGTTTCACTCAAACTCCAGGTTGCCACAAACAATGTTTGTGGCGCAGGTTTGGGTACATGATGTGTGTAGTAAACATCTAGATCTGCTAAGGCAACCTGTTGTATACGACTAACCATGGGCAGATCCCAGATCACATATTCACCCTCAAAACCCATGTCCCTCACAAATCTACAAAAATCTCCACAACCACCCCCCAGTTCCACAATACGTCTAAACTTATTGATAGTATTGCCAGTCATTTTTTCGTAGGTATCATAGTGCTCATTATTACGAAGATTCCAGGCGTTTGTGACAAATCCATCCTCCAACTGTTTTACAAAATGTCGTTCAATGGCGTCATCGCCTGGCGTAAATCCTCTGGGTACGTGTCGCATAGCGTTGTACCAGACTTCTGAACCTTCAGAGGTCATCATGTCTTCTGCCAATTCTACCATTTCAGATATGATCTGTGTTTCAAACAGAGGTATGCTGTTTATGGCAACTATCTCTCGATAGTTTTCAGGCACAGGATTAGGTAGCTCAACAGTGTCCCAGAAATTACTCATTAAAAATACTTTCTGAGTACTTCCAATTTATCTTCGTATTCTGCAATTACACTCAGTTCACCTTCAATAGTAACCATGTGATCAGGATGCTCTGCCACAGCGGTAGCATTTTCTAGTAAATTATTGACATTCATGATATGCCATTTAATTTTGGCTTCATATAGATCTGCCTGAGCTTGAATAAAATCTTGTTTAAAATTAGTCATTGTTTTTTTCTCCATAATATTCCAGACGTTCGATATCATCTTCTGATGTTTCTTCGCCATATTGTATTTCAATGATATGACAGGGTTTGTCAAAAGGATTAAAAGCCTGATGCCAGTCGCCAATTTTGATATGGATCATATCATCTGTTTTTAAAGTATGCACAACAAAATCGTCATGATGTTTATTAGCCATGGCATGTTTGACATTAATTACACCCTTGCTAATGAACCACATTTCGCTTCTTTTAAAATGACGCTGGTAACTAATTCCTTGGCCGGGTTCAATAATCAGCTCTTTTACCTTTACTGCATCATCTTCAAATAAATTGCTAAATTCTCCCCATACTCGTTTCTCAGTAAAGTATTTCCACTCCTTGAGAATCCAACTACTGGAATTCTTTTTGTCCTCGCCACCCACGCCAAATTCAAATTTAAGTCTGTTATTTTTTATTCGCATTTCAGGAATATTTTTAGAAGTCCTGTCACCGCCATTGGCAAATATGATTTCGGAGTCTGGATATTTTTCCAATAATTGCTCCAATACCAGAGCACAACTTCCATCCAGATCGTGCTGAGGTGAATTACAAAAAATATCATCCACGCATTTTAAATTTTTAATTATTTCTGTTCTTTCTGACTGTGGCATGAAAAATTTTGCTTTTTTTCTAATCAACCAATCATCACTGTTTACAGAAACAATTAACATGTCACCTAATTTTTTTGCTTGTTGTAGATAAGCAATGTGTCCACTGTGCAGGGGGTCGAATCCCCCTGACACAACCACAATTTTTTTAGTCATTGTCTCGCCTATTCATGATACGGCTAAATTGTGTTTTGGCGTCAAGTACTCTCCTGCGCTTACGCTTGGATTTATTCCAGCTGACGCCCGGAGGGTTACTCTGTTTTTGCAACGTGGCAAAATCAGTGTTTTCACGGCGAGTACGCTTTACAGCAAGTTCCTTATCCCTTTTGCGCTTAATGCTGGGTTTTTCATGATACTCACGTTTAGCTAGCTCACGTTGTCGATTATCTCTGTCTAGAATTTTTTTAAGAGTACGTAGTGCACCATTAACGTCGCCATTTCTGACAGTAACTTTAGCACCGCGTATTGCAGGACCATTATCCCTGCGGTTTGTGTAATCTTTCTTCATTGTGTCCTCTGTAATATGTGTAGTTGTTGTCTACTTTATCTTTGCCTTTTTGTTTTAGCATTGGAGGCTTACCAAATTCTGTAAAATCTATGTGTGTCACACCTAATTCACTTAGGTCAGGAGCCCTAAACATTACACTGAGCAATGCACTATCCATGGCACTTCTCAGACTTCTGGCACCCATGCCCTGAGACTCTGCTATATCCAAAAGTTCTGTTAAAAATTCTTTTGTGAAGTTCAATTCAATATTATCGAATTCCAGGAGTTTCTGATATTGTGAAACTATGCTTCCTTTGATATCACATAACACACTAAGCAATTCTGACTCACTTAGTTTAGTTAATACTCCTAAAATAGGTATTCTGCCCATGAATTCTGGAATTAAACCATAATCAATAAAATCTTTAGATTTTGCATTTTTAAATAATTCTGACTGATCCTTTTGCGTGATAATTTTAGCACCAAAGCCAATGGTGGAATTAGATTTTATTCTTTTTTCTATAATTTTTTCCAGTCCCACAAATGCGCCACCCAGTATAAACAAAACGTTGGAGGTGTCAAATTCCACATATTCCTCAGCCTGATACTTTCGGTTACTCATGTTTATTTTAACTTTGCTAGTAGTTCCCTCTATGAGTCTGAGCAGGGCCTGCTGTACTCCCTCACCACTGACATCACGAGTACTAGTGTTAGACTCGCTAGTTCTAGCTTTTTTATCTATTTCGTCTATATAAATTATGCCCTGTTGTGCATAGTCAAGGTCATAGTCTGCAGCCACCAATAATCTCTCTAATACACTTTCTACATCTTCACCCACATACCCTGCTTCAGTAATAGTAGTCGCGTCAGCAATAGTAAAGGGTGCATCCAATATTTTAGCTAAACTTTTAGCTATGTGTGTCTTACCACTGCCAGTTGGACCGCAAATAAGTATATTGGATTTATCCAAACTGATGTCTGGATCGTCCCACAGAAGTTGCAGGCGCTTATAATGATTATATGCGCTGACACTGAGCATTTGCTTGACTTCATCATGGCCCACTACATACTCAGACAAGGAGTCATAGATTTCCCTGGGACTCATTATTTCAAAGTCCATCATTTCAGCAGTTTCTTTTTCTTCCTGAGACTTGATAATGTTATAACTTATGGTTACACATTCATCACAAATGTATACGTTGGGACCAGCAATCAGTTTTTTTACTGAGTTCCTGGCCTTACCACAAAAATTACAATTTAATATCTGATCGTCAGTGGATTCTTCCGACACTAAGCACCTCGTATTATTTTATTTAGTGGTGTATCTTTTATTTGGCGCAGGTTTTGGTTCATCTGCTGTGGGCAATGGCACTGCCCAGAAGCCTACCTTGTCACGAACTTCTGAGTCGGATGCTTCCAGCATCATGTCGTAGATATCTTGCGCACTTAAATCCTCTTTGTTTAAATCACTTAAACTCATGAGTCTGGCAGCTTCCATGAGTTCGTCCTGGGCTACCTCTTTTTTGACCACAGGAGTTTGTGCACTTTCCAATTGTTCCAGTGCTAAGTCCAATGCCCTTAATGTTTTAGCATACCGGGCATGGAGATCATCAAGCGCTTGCTGAATTTGCTCCAGAGATGCCATCTAATCTGCCCTTGAGTTTTTCTTCCAAAGCTACAATGTCCGAGGGAGTATTTAAATCAATATCAAGTTCAGCTTGAACTTCCACAATTTTTTCCACTTCCACTTCTGTGGGTTTTTCGTCTAGCCTGTCCAAGGCATCCAACAGCATGCTCAGTGTATTCGCATATCTGGCCTGTAGATCATCATATGCTTCTTTTAATTCATGTATATTAGCCATTTCGGTTTAGCCTCTCTTGTAATTTTCTTTCAAGTTTTCTAAGGGTTTCTGAGGTTGACAGGTTGACCTCTTCAGACTTTGTAACCTCCACCACTCTTTCTGGACCACTAACCTCAGTGCCAGATTGGGGACTCTGTGAGTTAGCAATATCTCCAGTTCCTCCAAGGTCATGTGCTGAATCTTTCGTTTGTACTTCTTCCTCAAGCGCGGTGGCTCGTGCAAGGAGTTCAGCGTTTTCTTTTTCAAGATCTTGTAGCCTTGCCAAGTCTTGTTCTTTTTGTTCGTCATACGGTAAATCTGTCGATTCCTCGCCAGTCTCATCATGGTTGATCGCATCCTTATCCCCTGGGGTTGGTCCTGCACTTTCTAAATTGATTCCATATCTGAGCAAGGTTTGGTTAGCGGCTATCACTAGCATAACGGCCAAGGGATCAAATACAAACACCAATAATA
>JAAERX010000117.1 GCA_024229935.1 Gammaproteobacteria bacterium
TGATTGTGAAATTGGCTTAGCAGAATATGATGAGCCTGGCACTTATCGGGGCAGACTGCTGCCAGACGGGTCGATAGATATTATTCTTGTCCAGTCTGGCAAGCAGCCAGTAGCGATTAGAAACCGTTACAAGAAAAAGAAATAAAGGAATAGAAAACTGATATATTTGCTGCGGATACAAGTAGCTTTCCAGCTTCGTCTTTGGTTCTATTAAATAGGCAATAAGAAGACCTAATCATAGCAACAATGATAAATACTTACAGAGAGCCCAATAGCGACAGCACATACACAAGATTTCATGGGATTTTTCACACCTGTCTAATCAAGTACATGCTAGACCTAGCAGGAATTATTACATTTGACATCACATGATTAATTTATAATTGCATTTAATTCTGCTCGATAGCACGAATTAGAGTTCTACTCGTATCCCTAGCTGACCACCCCAGCTACTCCAAGAAGCGTTATTCCAGTCATTGAATCCATCATTAGTATTAAAACGGGAAGTTGCTCTATAAATACCTTCGGCAAACAATTTGGATCTAGATGAGACATCTATAGACATGCCAGCTTTAAATTGATATCCCCAAAGAGAGCGATTGAATGCGTCATAAGACAGACCTGCATCAGAAAAGTTTCGTACATCTAAATTTGAATATCCTATTCCAGCACCAAAGTAAGGCGTCCAACTTTTTTGACGCAAAACATCCCAATATCCACTTAGGAAGGCTGATTGCTTTCGGGTTTCTCCGCCGGAAATATAGTCAAAATCAACACCCCTAACATTAGTGTAGCCTCGCAATTGACTGGCATCAATCGCGTAAGTTACTTCAACTCTAAAACCGTCAAAATCAAGTCCTAATCCTAACTCTGCAGATGCACCTGGATTGGTATATTCCTCAAAAGTTCCAGCCTCTCCAGTATTGGTACGGGTTGTTGGATTATTCGCTCCGGCTGCCCCAGTTATATACAACTTGGGAAAATCGGCACTGACCTCTTGAGCACTGGCAGATAAAGCAGCAACAGAGATGGCAGAAGACAACAGGCCTAGGGAGAGACCACGCAACATGACAAATTTATCTAATGGGGCAACGATGCCTCGCTTGGCCTGCTGATGCCCGCTGCAGTAGGCAGTTTCAGCTTTGATGGTTGAGCATGCGCTCCTCTCATCTCTAATACACCCAAACTTGCAAAAAGATGCATGGGAGGAATGGGGTTATGCGGACGACTTATCGCTAAAGAACTGACGTTATTCCAGTGTTTGTGTTGCGTGAGACCAGTTTGGGGATGGAGTGGATCAGAACTGTCACACCTTGGTAGCTTGAAATATCAGGCAGCAACAATTTTTTGCAGGAGGGCGAACGCCAAACCCAGACCTGCAAGCTCTGGGCAACCACTGGGCAAAGCACTAACGGTTAGGCATACGAGATGAGAGTCCAAGGAATGATGGAACTTATCCAGATCAAAATCCAATTCGTACCTGAATGCCAGAAGGGTTGTAATACCTGTATCCATTCCTGTAGCCATATCCATAGGCGTATATAGGGCGAAGTGGTCGATAACCTCCATATCTTCCAATACTGTAGGAGTTACGGCGATACCGATGCCAATCCCGCCTGTCATGACGGATGGCTCGGCGTATTTCCCTGTTCTCAACACGGCGATTATGTCTGTTGTAGTGATTGCTGTGATGGTGATGGTGATGGTGATGGTGATGGTTAGCTTCAACAGCCGGAGCTATGGCCAATGATGTCGCTCCGACAATTCCAACGAAAGTCATGGAGTTCAGCACCATCTTTCGGATAGAGATAGAGAGAACGCTCGATTGCTTAGCCATCGCTTTCCATTCAATCCAGCCAGTTTGACGCAAAGTCAAGTGTTCATTACTGCATCAGTGGCAGTCCTTAACCAAAACCTGGAACTCTATACACCTGTACTGGCATAGCTGCAGAGATGGAGTGTATGCAGGCAAATAAGAAGGTGAGAGGCCAGTCTTTTGAATTCACAAGACATTTATAGATCTATAACAGAACTGGCAATCGAAGATCTCGACAGAGGTCGCTAGTTTAACAATTCCATTGATTGGCTTATGGGTTTATTACAGCCAAGTACGTTCTGCACCTTGCCCTACGAATTCAACTTAATCAAGGAATCAATTCACGGTTGAGTAGGTATTGGAGGGATCAAGAAAGAGGTAACACTGGTCGCAATCAGGGATTACTGTGAAATTTGTTTAAATGCAATTCAATTATTATCGAGTTCTAGACAGGTAGAGACGCGGCAACTAATAACGCCTTCCTGCACGTTTTAAAAAAGATTTAACGCAGATATCCACAACAGAAAGCATTGATAACAGGTGGTAGACCGAGTGGGTGAATATCTCCGATTATAAAAAAAATCATAAGACAAACACCTTGCAAAGTAGTGATGTAGCGCTAGCCAATCACGTCATTTTTCGCAGAGAAGTTATGATTAGCCGAAGAAAATCTCATTCCAAATACAGCTAGGCATTGCACAAAAAAAGACAAAGGTTCTCTAGGCCTCTGTCTTTGGTGCGCTGGAATAACCAACTCTCTATCAATTTATACCACAGTTTACATAGGTAAGGTCAATAGACAAACTCACTTAAAAGCATTTCTATTTAACCACTTATTCACCAAGAAGAAGAAGTCCACCAATCCTCAACTCCTTAGCGTGTGAGATTGAACCACTGCTCCCCAGCGTTGGCTAACTTTCAAGATGGCTCTGTTAATGGTTTCATGACCATGGAACATCAGTTAGGTACAAAACCTCGAACCATCAATACCCCTGATCCTCAGATCACTGGATGGATTGACTGAGTGATGAAAACGGGGTAGTGCGGATCCTGGGCGTGCACGTTGTGATGGTTTTAGTTTTGCTCGCCTAAGGCCCAGACCAGGGCTCCAAATGGGCATGTACCATCGCAAAATATTTGCATTGATACATCATTTTTGCAGCAGCACCCTCGAGCTGAATAGGTAGAGAATTCGGGAGCAACGACACAAACCGCTCATTTGTTACGTACATAAAAAATGCGCCATAGGCAGGGTTTCTCGGCTAGTAGCTGGGAGTGTTGCCTTGTTGCCACTCCGTACAGAAACTGTCCTCACAAGCTTTGACTCCTTACGCCCCTCGAGGAAGACAAAAGTCCACCTCAGCTGCAAAACAAACGGAACAGACGAGCCGTGGGGTTTACCTTTCGTTACAAATCCACTAAGATTCGTAA
>JAAERX010000118.1 GCA_024229935.1 Gammaproteobacteria bacterium
AGTTCTGAAATGCCAGTGCCACCATTGCCTGTTGAGGTTACGGCGATGCAATTTGCTTTTCTTTTCCATTATCCCGATGGAGACATTATTTCTGGAGAACTTCATGTCCCATCAGGACGACCTATTTCACTAAAAATGGAGGCTAAAGATGTGATTCACGCCTTCTGGGTTCCTGAATTCAGGCTCAAACAAGACATCATTCCAGGCCAGCCCACCTTGCTTAATTTCACCCCCACCCGCCCTGGTCGTTATCCAGTGGTTTGTGCAGAACTTTGCGGTCCTTATCACGGGGGTATGCGTTCCACAGTGGTGGTTGAGTCGGCCGATGACTACGACGCCTGGTTCCAAGCCAATCGCAAGCTCCCTGTATCTGAGGCATGACACTTACCCTTCCGCAGCAAAGCAAGCCCCCTTCGTTACAACCCACTGGTTGGCTTCGCTACCTCAGCTTTAGCGTCGATCACAAAGTGATTGGCCTCCAATATCTTGTGTGTGGGTTTGCTTTTTATCTAATTGGAGGTGCCCTTGCTGGCGCGATTCGTACAGAGCTGACCAGTCCCGTGTCAGATTTTATGCCACGGGAGATTTACAACCAGGTGCTTACCTTGCATGGCACTGTGATGATTTTTCTATGGATTGTCCCGGTGGTTAATGGTGCTTTTGGTAACTATTTGATTCCGTTTTACGTGGGAGCCAGGGACATGGCTTTCCCAAGACTCAATGCTGTTGCGTTTTGGTTGATTCCTCCAGCTGGTTTGCTTTTGATCACCAGCTATTTCATTACTGGTGCGGCCCAGTCTGGCTGGACTGCCTATCCACCTCTCAGTTTGACGA
>JAAERX010000119.1 GCA_024229935.1 Gammaproteobacteria bacterium
ACACCGACACTGTGAATATCGATAGCGTCATCTAACGCTGTAGGGTCAAGGGTTAATGTTTCATCACGACCAACGACGATATAGTCACCCTCTTTAATGTTGGGTAGGTTGTCGCCAAATGTAAGCACTTTAAATTTAGATACCCGCTCTTGGCCGGATGCGTTTTTAGATATCTCGTTAGTGGCCTTAAACCAGCACTTCATTAGTACCGGGTCGCCAAAACTAGCTCCGGGATATCCATTATTGTTCATGACCTTGGGCCATACGGTGAAATCACGAGTGAAGAAATCACCGCCAATCATTGGTAATGTCATTTACAACCTACCCCCACAAAAGCGAATGCATACGGACCACCAACAGGAACACTAATCACATCACTAAAGCAATCTAATGCGCCCCATGTAGCTAACTGGTTGTACCAAGCTTTCTGCACTGTTGATGCTGTTTCGGTTTGGTAGGAAACGCTAATAACATCAACACCTTGTGATTTAACTGTGCGACCGCCTGACAGGTTAGACATCAGTAATTGCGCTGCTGTAATCTGGCAAAGTTGAATAATGCACTCGTTCAAACCTAAGTCGGTCAGGCAATCTTCTTTGCTGTTAACCGTATCAAGCACACACTGAAGCATAGATGCTGGAACCTGCAACTTGCCTGTGCTTACCACTTCATTGAGTTGGTCTATCGTTATCATTTCAAGCCCTCTTAGTTAGACTCACTCATTATACATCACATAGTCTAATCATAGCATCGCCTATCAATTGGCATGATTTGATAGATTTAAACGATTAGATTGATTTAGTCGGTGTGGGTAGTATTATCCATGTCGGCGGGGAATGGCTCCGGTTTAAAGAGAGAAAGATTATGATTAAAGTAGAAGATTTTAACAGTTTCATGTTCAGCTTAATGCATCACGCTGGAAGTTGCTACCACACCATGGAGATTGAAAAATTCATTAAAGATAATGGATGTGATATCAAGGTGTTCAAAGGGCTGTCAGATTACATGAATGAAAAATCAAAAGACTCTATCGAGCTTACAAAGCTGAAGCGTGAAATTGAAAAGCGTGAAATTCAGAAAATCAAAGAGTCTATGCCGGAAAAAGATGTGGCTGAGTGGATTTATTTAAATTTCGTAAAAGCAAAAAAATAACCCAGCAGTGCGGCGTCACTATAACCGCCATCCTTAAACTATGGAGAGTATGAAAATGAAAAAGACAATCGCACTATTAGCAGTAACACTATTAGCAGGATGCGCAAACGGCATACCAACACCAACATTTGATTCAAACGTAATGACCGAAGGAACACGCAAGACATTCGTGGGCATCCCAATGCTTGCGTCACTTGATGGGTCATACGCTGTTCTATCTAAAGATTGGGCGGTAACAGCAGCACACAATGCGCCTATCCTGGATATCGTGTTTGATGAAGTTCACTATCACGAATACTGCGACATCGCACTGGTTAAGATTAATGATGGCTTTGACGTTGCAATTGGTCGAGCTAAATACGGCGATACTCTCTACCATGTTGGCTATCCGGTATACATGCCACTAGCTAAGACAAAAGGCACGCTGATTGATGATGTAGTATCATCCAGCCGTCCGAATTGTGTAGCGTCATACACAGACGGCACTATCATGACGGGCATGTCTGGCGGTGGTGTTTACAATGAAGCAGGTGAGCTAGTTGGTGTTAACGTTGGCTTCTCTGCTAAAGCAACAGCGCAAGACGGCTCAAGCACTCTTATGCCTACACTGTTTCAGTCATTGAATGGTGTTAAGGGTTGGATTAAACAAGTAACAGGAATTGATGTGTGAAGATTGTAACTTTAGTTTTAGCGTTAGTGTTAAGCGGATGCACTGTTGTTATCGGTGCGGATAATGAAGTAATTGGCACTGAATGGCCAGT